>JAYUHO010000372.1:0-21311 GCA_043766915.1 Cypionkella sp. | reverse complement strand
AGGGATTTCCTTGCTGACAGTTGAAACACTTTTGGGCCGCTCATACGACGAACCGTTCAGCCTTTACGGGGTGTTGGCCGAATCGGTTGATACTGATGAGACGCGCTCTTACGTCGAATTTACCCTGCGCGAGGGGGCGATGTTTTCCGATGGCAGCCCGGTGACGGCCGAGGATGTGCTGTGGTCATTCGAAAAGCTGGGCACCGAAGGCAGCCCGAAATATGCGACCGCCTGGAAGAAAATCGCCAAATCCGAAAAAGTCGGCGACCGCGGCGTGCGGTTCACTTTTACTGAAATTGACCGCGAAATGCCGCTGCTGTTGGGCCTGCGCCCGATTCTGAAAAAGGCGCAGTGGGAGGGCAAGGATTTCACCGCCAGCACGCTGGAGGCGCCGATCGGATCGGGCCCCTATGTGGTGGGGGAACTGGAGCCGGGCAAGTTCATCAGCTTTAAGAAAAATCCCAATTGGTGGGCCAAAGATCTGCCGTTCTATAAAGGCCAGCACAACTTTGACGAAGTGCGTTATGAGTATTTTGGCGACGGCGGCATCGTGTTTGAGGCGTTCAAAGCCGGTGAGATCAGCACCTACCGCGAAACCAACCCGGCGAAATGGGCCACCAACTATGATTTCCCGGCGGTGACGGCGGGCGATGTGGTGAAATCGGAAATCCCGCATCAGCGGCCGTCGGGCATCGAAGGCTTTGTGTTCAATACCCGCAAGCCAATGTTTGCCGATTGGCGGGTGCGTCAGGCCTTGATCGAGGCGTTCAACTTTGAACTGGTCAACCAAACGCTGAATGGCGGTGCTGTGCCACGGATTGCATCCTATTATTCCAACTCGGAACTTGGCGCGCCTGCAGGGGTTGCGGCGGCGGGCCGGGTCGCAGAGTTGTTGACCCCTTTCAAGGATCAACTGCTGCCCGGTGCGATGGAGGGCTATGCCCTGCCCGTGTCGGATGGGTCCGAGGCCAACCGCGCCAATATCCGCTCGGCCATGGCGCTGTTAGAAGAGGCAGGGTGGACGGTGCAGGACGGGGTGTTGAAAGACGCCGCAGGCTCGGCCTTTGCGTTTGAAATTCTGCTGGTCAATGGTTCGGATGACACCATCGCCGCAGCCAACATCTATGTCGAGGCGTTGAAACGACTTGGCATCGCGGCCACCGTCACAACCGTCGATTCCGCACAGTATAAGGAACGCACCACCGCCTATGACTATGACATGACGCATTATATCCGGTCGCTGTCGCTGTCTCCGGGCAATGAACAAACCTTGTATTGGGGGTCGGCTGGCGTCACCGAACCCGGCACACGCAACTGGATGGGGATGAATTCCCCCGCCGCCGAGGCGATGATCAAAACCATGGTATCCTCGACCGACCGCGCCGAGTTTGTGGCGGCAACCCAAGCCTTGGACCGTATCTTGATCAGCGGGCGCTATGTGGTGCCGTTCTGGTATTCGTCGGTGTCGCGGTTGGCGCATGTCAAGCAGCTGCATTTCCCCGCCAAACTGCCAATGTATGGCGATTGGCTGGGCTTTCAGCCCGAAGTTTGGTGGTATCAGGAGTAGATGATGCGCAAACTGATGATTTTTGCCGTACTGGTGGCGCTAAGCGGCTGCGCCACCGTCGAAGGGTTGGGGCGCGATATTTCGGGTGGGGCGAACCGGGTTTCTAACATGATCAACTGATCGGCAGATTGACTGCAAAGGGCGGCTTTCAGGACCGCCCTTTTCCATGGCCACTTCACATCAGCGAGGTCACCCACAGGATCGTGGCATCCTCGTCCGACAAGCTGATCACGTTGTGGCCCATCGAGGCATCATAATAGGCGCTGTCGCCGCGGCGCAGTTCGACGGGTTCATAAAATTCGGTGTAAAGCCGGATCACCCCGGTCAGCACGTATAGAAATTCCTCACCCTCGTGTCGCACCCAGCCGTCAAAATCGGCCATCTCGCGGGCGCGAATGGTGGCGCGGTAGGGCAACATCTGTTTTTTGGTCAACGCGCCTGCAAGCAGTTCGTGTTCATAAGTCGCCGTGGCGTGGGCCTGACCCGTTCCTGATTTCGTGACAACGATGCGGCCCGACACTTTGGCCCCCGGTGCGGGCGTGAACAGTTGCGGCACCGAAATCGCCAGCCCAAGCGCCAGTTTTTTTAACGCATCATAGGTCGGCGACATCTGACCATTTTCGATCTTTGAAAGGGTTGACCGCGCCAACCCCGCCTGCCCCGCCGCCTGTTCCAGGGTCCAGCCGCGCGCCTTGCGCAATTCGCGCACGCGGATCCCCAGATCAAGCGGCTCAATCGCCACGCCTTCCCCACTTTCGCGGGCAATTTTGATCATGCGTTTGGGATCGCTGGACATGGTATCGGTGATAGAGGAGGACGGCATGGCATGCAACAGGGCCGGATTTGTGCGATTGGGGCAGACCCGGTCCGCAGGGATGCACAGTGATCTGCGCTTGACCCTGCGCGCAGAAACGCCAACAACCGCAAGACCACCCCACACAGTTCTGGACGCGGCTATGATCCGACTTGATATCTTTTCCGACCCGGTCTGTCCGTGGTGCATGCTTGGCAAAGCCAATCTTGACCGGGCTTTGGCTGCCCGGCCCGCGCACCCTTTCGCAATCGAATGGCATCCGTTTCAGCTGAACCCGGATATGCCGTTGCAAGGCGTTGCGCGCGCGGCCTATCTGGAAGAAAAATTTGGCAGCCGTGAAAAGGTGGTTCAGGTGCATCTGGCGCTTGAGGCTGCTGCGCAAAAGGCGGGCGTCGCCTTTGATTTCGCCAGGATAGAGCGTATTCCCAATACATTGGCGGCCCACCGGCTGATCCATTGGGCGGGGCTGGAAGGGCGGCAAACCGCGATGGTGTCGGTGCTGTTCCGCGCCTACTGGCGCGACGGGCGCGATATTGGGGATGCGCAGGTGTTGGCAGCGCTGGCAGCCGAAGTTGGCATGGACGCCACGGCCATTTCCCGTCTGTTGGCAACAGATGCCGACGCAGAGGATATCGCCGCCCGCGATCTGGATGCGCGCCGCCGCGGCGTCACGGCGGTGCCGACATTCCTGATTGCGCAGAAATACGTCGTCTCTGGCGCGCAACCGCCCGAGGTCTGGGGGCAGGTTATCGACGAATTGGTGACAAAAACGAATGCCGGGATATGATCGTTGCCGATTTGCCATCGGGGTATCTGTTGGCGCGTGCGCTAAGTCACAGGCGCGGCCCGGTGATGGTGGCGGCGCTGATCGGTTCAGGTCTGCAAGATTTCGATATCCTGTGGTTTCATTTTGTTGATCAGACGGTCCATCATCATCGCTTTTGGCCGCATATTCCCGCTGTGTGGCTGGTCATCAGCGTGATCGCACTGACGCTGGTCTGGTGCGTCCGCAAAGACTGGTTTGTTGTCAGCCTTGCTGTGTTGGCCGGGGTCTGGCTTCACCTGATCCTCGATACATGGGCGGGTGATATCCTGTGGCTTTGGCCGTTCAGTGACAGCTTCTTTAGCCATTTCACTGTTCCCGCGACCCCATCCTTTTGGGGGCTGTCGTTTGTGCTGCATTGGACGTTCCTTGGCGAAATTGCCATTATCCTGGCGGCTATCCTTGTTTATTTTACCCCTGAAAGACCCCAACCCAATGACCCCCACTAAACCGCTGTCTCAAGGCGAGTTCATCGCACTGATCGCAGCCCTTTTCGCCACCATCGCCATTTCCATAGACGCGATGTTGCCCGCCCTGCCCGAGATTGCCGCAACCCTGTCCCCCGACGCCCCCAATCGTGCGCAATTGGTGGTGACAAGTTTTGTCTTTGGCATGGGCTTTGGCACATTGTTTGCCGGGCCGCTGTCGGACGCGTTCGGCCGCAAGCCGGTGATTCTCGTCAGTTCTGCGATTTATATGATAGCGGCAATTGCGTGCTTTTTCGCGCCAACGCTGGAAACGCTGCTGATCGCGCGTCTGGTGATGGGCATCGGCGGTGCCGGCCCGCGCACGGTGTCGATTGCCATGGTGCGCGATCTGTTTGCAGGCCGCGACATGGCCCGCATCATGAGCTTTGTGATGATGGTGTTCACTCTTGTGCCTGCGGTGGCGCCGTTGATGGGCCAGGGCATCATCGCGCTGGCGGGGTGGAAGGCGATCTTTCTGGTCTATGTTGGATTTTCCATCGTGATCATGGCCTGGCTGTCGCTGCGGCAACCTGAAACGCTGGCGGTTGCTGCACGCCGCCCGCTGACCGTTGCCTTGTTGAAAGACGCGGTGCGCGAATTGTTTTCGCATCGCATCGTGCTGGTTTCCTTGCTGGCGCAAACCCTGACCTTGGCATCCTTGTTCGCCACCTTGTCGTCGATGCAGGGGATTTTCGAGGTTCGTTTTGATCGTGCCGAAACCTTCCCGCTGTGGTTTGGATTTATCGCGCTGATCTCGATGGGGGGATCGGTGATCAACGCCCGCGTGGTGGTGCGCATCGGCATGCGTCGGGTGCTGAACGCGACCTATCTGGCGGTGTTGGGGGTGACGGTGATCTTTCTGGTCCTGATCTGGGGCGGCGTTATGCCCGACGTGCTGGCCTTTCCGGCGCACCTGATGTGGAGCATTGCGCTGTTTGCCATGATGGGGCTGTCGATGGGCAATCTGAACGCGCTGGCGATGGAGCCTGTCGGCCACATCGCGGGGATGGCGTCATCGGTGATTTCGGCCATCGCAACGGTGGGGTCGGTCTTGTTGGCGGTGCCGGTCGGACAAGCGTTCGATGGCACAGCGGTGCCGTTAATGACGGGCGTTGCAGTGTTCATCGGTTGCGCGCTGGCCGCAATGCAGTTTGCAGGAAAGCGATAAAGTGGTCTGCTGGGCTGGCGTCACCTGAAGAACGGTCCGGCTATCGCAGATTTCGTCAAAAGCTGACCAGCGTTCAGTCTGACAGGGGTTAACGCCCATCTTATAGAAAAAGCCCCGGATTGCGCCGGGGCTTTGATGTTGGTCAGTGTTGGGTCAGGCAGCCGTTACCGCCCGCCCGGTCAGCACTTTGACCAGATTGGCCCGGTAGGCAGCCGTGCCATGCAGATCGGCAATCATGCCCGACGGATTAACCACCAGACCCGCAATCGCCTTGGCCGAGAAATCAGCCGACAGCGCCGCCTCAGCCTCTTTCCAGCGAAACACGCCGCCATTCGATGCACCCGTCACCGCCACCCGCACACCGCTGGCATATTTGGCGACAAAAACGGCCGTCAGGGCAAAGCGGCTGGCGGGCTGGTCGAACTTGACATAGGCCGCGCGCGACGGGATTGGGAACTGCACTTCGGTGATGATCTCACCATCTTTCAGCGCCGTGGTAAACATGCCCTTAAAGTAATCATCCGCCGCGATTTTGCGCAGGTTGGTCACCACCGTGGCCCCGGATGCCAGAACCCCGGACGGATAGCACGCTGCCGGATCGTTGTTGGCAACAGATCCGCCAACAGTGCCGCGGTTGCGCACCGCCGGATCGCCGATACCGCCCGCCAAAGCGGCCAATGCCGGGTAATGTTTTGCAGCCTCACGCGCCACCACCGCATGCGGGGTGGCAGCGCCAATGTGCAAACCGCCATCGCCGATGCAAACGCCCTGCATTTCCGCAATGCCGGTCAGACTGACCAGCACCGCGGGCGAGGCCAGCCTTTGCTTCATCGTCGGAAGCAAAGTCTGCCCCCCCGAAAGCGCCTGGGCATCGCCGCGCCCCATTGCCTTGACCGCGTCGCCTATCGAGACGGGCTTTACCAGTTCGAAATCATACATGATCGCCCCCTAAACTTGCATGGCTGACCAGACCCGCGACGGCGAGACTGGCATATCAATGTGGTTTACATGGGTGAACCCACCCCGGTGCAGCGCGTCAATCACCGCGTTCACCACCGCAGGCGGGCTGCCGATGGCACCAGCTTCGCCGCAGCCCTTCACGCCCAATGGGTTGTGGGTGCAGGGCGTGATGCAGGAATGATCCACCGTATAGAACGGCACATCTTCGGCGCGCGGCATCGCGTAATCCATGTAACTGCCCGACAGCAGCTGACCATTTTCGTCATAGGTGGTGTTTTCCAACAAGGCCTGTCCAATGCCCTGCCCCACCCCGCCATGCACCTGCCCGTCAACGATCATCGGGTTCATCACATTGCCAAAGTCATCGGCGCAGGTGAAGGCCACGACATCAACCTTGCCGGTGCCTGCATCCACCTCTACCTCGCAGGCATAAGCGCCTGCAGGATAAGTGAAGTTAGCGGGATCATAGAACGCGGTTTCTTCCAGCCCCGGTTCAAGCGTTTCCAAGGGATAGTTGTGTGGCACGTATGCCGAGAACGCGATCTCGCCAAAGGTTTTCGCCTTGTCGGTGCCCGTGACACTGAACTTACCATCCGCGAAGACGATATCGCCTTCGGCAGCCTCTAACATATGCGCCGCGATCTTTTTGCCCTTGGCGATGATCTTATCGACGGCTTTCACCATTGCAGACCCCGCCACCGACAAAGACCGCGAGCCATACGACCCCATGCCAAACGGAATTTTCGACGTATCGCCGTGCACGATATCAATGGACGCTTCGGGAATGCCCAAACGATCCGCCACGATCTGGGCAAAGACTGTCTCGTGCCCCTGCCCGTGACTGTGTGCGCCAGTCATCACCGAGATTGACCCGGTGGCATTCACCCGCACCGTGGCTGCATCAAACAGACCAACCCGCGCGCCAAGGATGCCGACAAGGTTTGACGGTGCAATGCCGCACGCCTCAATCCATGTCGAATAGCCGATGCCGCGCATTTTGCCTTTGGCCTTGGACGCGGCTGCGCGTTTTTCAAACCCCGCCACATCGGCAAGATCAATCATTTTATCCAGCGTCGCCTGATAGTTGCCGGTGTCGTACATCAGTCCGACAGGGCTTTGATAGGGGAACTGGTCGGGGGTCAAAAGGTTTTTGCGCCGGATTTCCAAGGGATCAATGCCCAATTCATCCGCCGCCATGTCAACCACGCGTTCAATCGAATAGGTGGCCTCTGGGCGGCCTGCGCCACGATAGGCATCAACCGGCGCGGTATTTGTGAACACCGCCTTGACGTTCACATAAACCAGCGGGGTTTTGTAGGGCCCCGACATCAGCGTGCCATGCAGAAACGTTGGCGTCACAGTGGAAAAGTTCGACAGATACGCACCCACGTTGGCCAGGGTTTCGGTACGCAGCGCCAGGAACGTGCCGTCTTTGTCCAGCGCCAGCTGAATCTTCGTCACATGATCACGGCCATGCGCGTCTGACAGGAACGACTCGGTGCGTTCGGCCACCCATTTCACCGGGCGGTTCAGCGCTTTGGACGCCGCCAAAACTGCCGCCTCTTCACCATAGTGATAGATCTTCGATCCAAACCCACCGCCGACATCGGGGGCAATCACGGTCAGTTTATTCTCGGGTATCCCCATCACAAAAGCCGCTATCAAAAGGCGCGTCAGGTGAGGATTCTGGCTGGTGGTGTATAGTTTATAGTCTTGGGTGCCGGCCTCGTAATCACCGATTGAGGCGCGCGGCTCCATCGCGTTGGGCACAAGGCGGTTGTTGACCAGCTCCAGCGTGGTGACATGGGGTGCTTTGGCAAAGGCGGCCTCAACCGCCGCGCGGTTATCCTCGATCCAGCCCCAGTCAAAGCAGACATTGTCGCCGATCTCGTCATGTACGCGGTGGTCTTTGTTGGCCACAGCTGCCGCCATATCCACAATCGCGGGCAGTTCGGTGATGTCAGCCTCAATCCCCGCCGCCGCATCCTTGGCCTGCTCCAGCGTTTCCGCCACCACAACCGCATAAGCGTCGCCAACATGGCGGACTTTGCCATGCGCCAGCACCGGGCGTTTGGGTTCTTTCATCGTCTCGCCGCCGCGCGACTGGATGAGCCACCCCGCCGGATTGCCGCCCATCGCCGCGAAATCAGCGCCGGTCATGATTGCCAGCACGCCCGGCATCGCCGCCGCCGCCTTTGTATCAATGCCGTTGATGACGCCATGTGCAACGTCAGATCGTAGGAAATAAGCATAGGCCTGCCCACGCAAGTTAATATCTGCGGTGTAGCGTCCTTTACCGGTCAGAAACCGGATATCTTCGCGGCGCGCGACACTGGCGCCGATGCCGTGGTCTTTTGGCCCAGAATCTTTAGGCATGACATCCTCCCTTAATGCGAAACGTTAAAAACGCCCGCTAACCATTTGAATTTATTATTCGGCAGCCATTGCGTTGGCGTCTTGCCCCGACGCCGCCAACACCGATTTGACGATGTTATGATAGCCCGTGCAGCGGCAGATATTGCCTTCCAGATGATGCCGCACCTGATGTTCGGTGGGCTTGGCGTTCTCGGCCAACAAAGCTGCCGTTGTCATCACCATGCCGGGTGTGCAAAATCCGCATTGCAAGCCGTGATGATCCTGAAACGCCTGCTGAATAACGCCCAACGACCCATCGGCATTGGCCATGCCTTCGATGGTTTTCACCGCAGCCCCTGCCACATCCTGGGCAAAGACCGAACAGGATTTCATCGCCACCCCGTTCACATGCACCACGCACGCCCCGCATTGCGAGGTATCACACCCCACATGTGTGCCGGTCAGACCCAACCCTTCGCGCAGATAGGCCGACAACAAGGTGCGACCTTCGGTTTCCGCCGACATCGACTTGCCATTCACGACCATTGTAACTTTTGTCATTTGCTTCTCCCCTTAATTTTTTAACCAGCTGCTCAAACGCCAATCAACCGTTTGAACCAGCCTTTTTTCACTTCGCCTTCAACCGCTTCTGCGTCATCTGGTTCTTCATCAGGCCCCTCTACCGCCGATTGGAATCGTTCAAAAAACTCATCCGCCATCTTTTTGGCAAAACCTTCGATAATGCGGCTGCCCAGTTGCGCCAGCTTGCCCCCCACCGCTGCATCAACATCATAGTTCAGTCTGGTGCCGCCATCGATTGGCGTCAGCGTGACAGCAGCGCCGCCCTTGGCATGGCCCGCAACCCCGCCTTTGCCTTCGCCGCTGATCTTTACCGCTTTGCCCACGTCAATATCTGACAGCGTGACGGCCCCGGTAAAAGTGGCTTTCACCGGCCCAACGCGGGCAACGACCACGGCGGTAAAGCCATCGGCCACTGATCCTACCATGCTTTCGCACCCCGGCACGCATTCTTTCAAAACGTCAGGGTTCAAAAGAGCCGCCCAGACAACGTCTGGGCTGGCCATTATATCGCGGCTGTCGGTCAGTTGCATGGGTACCCCGCGTTGTGTTTCACAAAGCTTAGGGCGAGACGGCGCATGCCGCTATGCTTCCTTGGTCGTAAGGCCAAGTTCCGCCACCACGGCCTGCAAGGCACGCGCGTCAATCGGTTTGACCAGAATGTCGATGTCGCGTGCCTTTGCCGCGTCCCGCAGGGCGTCGGTGCGGTTCGCGGTAACCATCCGAACGGGCACGCGGCCATGTTGGCGGTGCAGGGCATCGACAAACGCCAGCCCGTCCATGCCATCGCCCAACTGATAATCGACCAGAAAGAAATCGGGCAGAATGCCCAATTCGTCGATCAACGCCAAAGCCTCTTCCCCCGAGGCCGCCTCAAGCACGGAAACACCCCACTTTTCCAACAGCAACCCCATGGCGCGGCGCAGGACGTCATCGTTCTCGACCAGAAAGGCGATGCAGTTTTGCGAGATCATCTCGTGCACGGGGGATGCACTGACTGCCGCCAGTTCAATACCAACGGCGGCAAGCGGCAGATGCACCGCGAAACACGTGCCGCGCCCCATCCGCGACGTCAGGCCCAAAGGATGGCCCAGCAGTGCGCAGGCGCGTTCCACGATCGCCAGACCCAACCCCATGCCTTCGGACGCCGAGGCTGGGGCATTCAGGCGGTGGAATTCTTTGAAGATATTCTCTTGTTCCGTCTCGGGTATCCCCGGCCCGGTATCCCATACCTCGACCCGCAACATGGTGCCGCGCCGCCGCACGCCGACAAGAACCCGGCCTGCCCCGGTATAGCGAATGGCATTGCCGATCAGGTTTTGCAAAATACGCCGCAGATAGGCGGCATCCGAGATCACGATATTATCGCACATCCGTACAACAAGACCCAACCCCTTGGCCGCCGCTATCGCGCTGAACTCATCGCGCAACTGGCCCAACAACAGATCCATCCGCACCGGTCCAAGGCTGACCGCAGCCTTGCCGCTTTCAAGTTTAGAGATATTCAGCAGCGCGTCCAGAATGCCTTCGACCGACATCAGCGCGGCCTGGGCCTTGTCCAGCGCACGGCGTGCCGTGGGCACCATTGCTTGATCGTCAATCGAGGCAATGAACAGCTTGGCCGCAGACAGGGGCTGCAACAGATCATGGCTGGCCGCCGCGACAAACCGTGAGCGGCTGGCATTGGCGCGTTCAGCCGTGGCCAGTGCATCTTCCAATTCTAAGGTGCGCGCCAAAACCCGGGCTTCCAGCGTTTCATTGGCGCGACTAAGCGCGTCTATCGCCGACCGTTCGGCGGTGACGTCGCTAAAGCTGATCACAAAACCGGATTCGGGCATTTCCTGCGCAAACACCGCCAAAATCACCGCAGGCCCCCGCCGCATCTCAAAGCTGACAGCGGGACGGCCCTGCCTGCCATCCACCCAATCCGCCAGTCCTTGCGCCGTCATGCCATCGGTAAAGTCAAACTCTGCCCGCAACGTCTGCGCAATCTGCTCAAACGCAGTGCCCAGACGTATCTTTGCCACAGGGATCGCCAACAAGGCCGACAGGCGTTGGTTCCACCCCACCAGATAGGAATTGGCATCAAAGATCGCCACACCTTGATTGATGTGATCCAAAGTCGCGCGGATCACCCGGGCCTGATCATCCAGCAGTTTGCCGCGCTCTTGCCGCTCCATCCGGATGATGTCGGTGATGTCGGTTTGCAGAATCACCGTTCCGCCATCACCGGTGCGATGTTCGCTGACCTGTACCCAGCGATCCCAGATCAGCCGGACATTGAAGATCACATGCGCGTCAAGATGGCGGTTACGGCGTTGAATGGCCCAGTTTTTCGCGCCCTCACCGTCCGGCAGCGCCAGAAACGGCGACCGGCTGACGCGGTCAATGTAATCGTTAAAGGTCAGGCCGGGTTTCAGATGGGCGCGCAGATCCTCCATATGCAGGCCAAAGCGCGCATTGCACATCACCAGCACATCAGCCGCGTCGAATAAGGCAAAGCCTTCCTGAATCGTCTCAATCGCGTCGGCCAGGTTCTGGCGGGCGGCTTCGGTTTCGCGGTTTGCCTGTGCCAGCGCGCCATTCGAGGCATTCAGCAGATCCAGCGCGCGTTCCAGATCGCGGGTGCGGTCGCGCACCAGATCTTCCAGCATCGCGGCCCGTTGAAACTGGGCATAGGCGGCACCGGAATCTTCGGTGACCTGTTCGACCCGGCGCATCAGCACGGTCGCTATCGTCAACAGCTTTTCGGTTTGCCGCGCCGGGCTGTCGGCAGGGTTGATCAGATGTTCAATCATCGTACCCTGCGCCCGGGCTGACCAGATCCTCGGGCGGATAGATCGCAACACCTGTCATGGTTTGATTGACATGCATGGAATTCCATTGCTCGCCATATGTGGAAAACCCGATCACGCTGTGCTGGCGCAGCACCTCGGACACTGCGCCATACATCTGCTTTTCCAGCGCCTCCATCCGCCGCAAAATGCAGTCGCAGCCCAGAATGGCCATTGGCGCGCCCTGCGCCGACAGCGCGCGCAACTCGTGGTCCAGATGGGCCACCATGTTTTGTGGCTCTGCCAGGGTCAGAACCAGCCCTTCGTCGATGGCCGAGAAAAACACCAGATCGCCATTGTCGGCCACCCGTTGGATCGCGCGCACATGATGGCGTCCACCAACCCGCACCACCAATGGGTGTGCGGCAAAGGTAAACGTCGTCAGTTGGGCAGGGTCTTTGCCCAACAGGCGGGCATATTCGCGCGCGGCGGGTTCGGCGTTGATCTGGCGGACAATGCGGCGGGCCGGATCGGCTTCGGTCACCACCATGCGCTGGGTGGTGGGGATCAGGTGATCAAGGTTGAACACCTTGACCCGGCACGGCGTGCGCAGCATCAGCAGCACGGCCGCGTTTGACAAAACCTGACCATCATGCAGCACAAAGGTCTGGCCAAACCGTGTGCCATCCCCTGCCGATCCGCCAAACAGCGGCACCGGGCCCAGACCCTGCGCCAGCGTTGCCGTCAACTCATCTTCGCGCAGCGACAGGCCATCGACCATCAAAAACGCAAACTCATGCTCCCACTCTGGCCGTGCGCGTTCCAACCCGGCGCGCTGCCGGATCAACTGCCCGATCAAATCTTGCGGGTTTATCTGATCCAGATGGTCAATAAGCAGGGTGGCGCCGGCAAAGAGATGTGCTGGGAACCCAACGGCAACGATCTCTCCCTCGGTATAGCCATCCGCCGAAATCTCGCCTGCCGTGGTGCAGCCGATCACCGGGCAATCGCCAAACTGCGCGGCCAGACCAAGCGACAGCGCCGACAAATCAGCATCGGGGCTGATGAACACCACCACAGAGGCGAACGGCCCCGGCCCCAGCCCCAACGCCAGTTGCCGGGCGGCATCAGGCCGTTGCGCCGAAACATGCGCCGTGGGCAAAACCCCGCGCGCCATGGTTGCGATAAACTCGGTCGCCTGATCCATTGATCCCCCCAGATCAGCCTAAGCCAGCGCCCGCCCGCTGCCTAGGCCCCCTAAGCCTCAGGCATCAGCGCGGTGAAACTGGCCTCGCCCGCAATCAGCACGGCTTGGGTGCGGCTTTGCACGCCCAATTTGCGCATGATCGCGGTGACATGCGCCTTGACCGTGGTTTCGGCGATGGTCAGATCAAAGGCGATTTGTTTGTTCAGCTTGCCCTCGCAGATCAGCTGCAAAATTCGCGCCTGTTGGCGGGTCAACAGCGCCAGACGCGCCAGCGCTGTGTCCCGATGGGTGGATTGCGGCGTGGTAGTTTCCGCCGCCAAAAATCCATCAGGCACAAAGATCTGGCCAGCCCGCACCGCATCAAACGCCGCACGAAATACCTCGCGCCGTGCATGTTTGGGCACAAACCCCGCAGCCCCGGCCTGCAAACAGGCCGCGATCACCCGGTTATCGGCCAGTGATGACACCACCACCACCGGCACATCCCCGACCACCTGGCGCAACCGGATCAGACCGTCCAGGCCGCTGACGTCTGGCAGGTTCAAATCCAGCACCACCACATCAGGGATCGGCCCTGCGTCCAATCGTGCGATGGCCGTGGTCAACCGATCTGCCGTCTCAATCCGCGCGATCCCCGCCACCGCCTTAAGCGTCATCGCCAAAGCATCGCAAAACAGCGGGTGATCATCAACGATCAGGGCCGATGTCAAATTGCGTTCTGTAGAATGTATCATTGCAAAAATCTGCCCGTCACTTTGATGCTATGACATCACCTTACCAAGACCGGCCCGCCGATCCAAGCAAGGCTCAAAGCATTTTGCGTTCAATGTGGGTTACCACATAAAATGCACACCGCTGTACGTCGGAAATGCGCCCTATTTCGCCGAAACTTCCGCAGCCCTCTTCCCCCACAGCACAAGCCCCGCTAACAGGCGACAAGACGTAGGGGAGTGTTTGCATGCCTTTGAGCCGCCGCGATACGATCATGCTGGGGCTGGCCGCCCTGACCCTAACGGCCTGTGGCCGCCGCAGCGCGTCAGAGGCACCGCCGTCGCGCGGCGATCTTTACCCCGGTGAAACTCCGCAGATGCGGGCCTTGATCGTCAAATGGGCACGCATTCACGACATTCCGCAAAGCCTGATCCACCGGGTTGTTCAGCGCGAGTCAGGGTACAACGCCGCCGCCCGCAATGGGCCGTATTATGGGTTGATGCAGATATTGCCGCAAACGGCGGGCACGATGGGCTATCGCGGGCCAGCGTCGGGCCTGCTGGATGCCGAAACAAACCTGCACTACGCGGGCCGCTATCTGCGCGGCGCGTGGCTGGTGTCGGGCGGCAACGAATCGCGCGCCGTGATGTGGTATGCCAAGGGGTATTATTACGAGGCCAAGCGGAAAGGGTTGTTGGAAGAAACTGGATTGCGCAGCTGACGGCTAAATCTGTTAAGCGGGTTTAGGAGCGATGTTCATTAAGCGGACAAAGCTGCCGTCGTGCCATTTAGCGCTCAGAGCAGCGCTCGACCGCCGGGTGGGCGCTACCACGCTTGTTCTATGCACTTTATGGTTCAACCCCTCCCACCGAAGTTCTGGGCGCTGCCGCTGCAAAAGCGCCCGCCCTTGGGGGCGGTCGGGCGCTGCCCGGCGGCGCGTGCCGCGCCTTGATTCCGGGCAAGGTAAGAAAAGACTGACAGCAAAGCCACCGCGCCGATGGGGTCTGCCAACTGCAACACACCGCGCCAGTCCCCGACCGGATCAATACCAAGCGTCCGCGATGCCATCCTTTTTTGCCTCAACGAATTCGCGCAACCCCTGCGCAATACCTTCATCCAGCACGGGTGCCTCAAATTCCGCCAGCCGTTTTTTCCAAAGGGTATTTGCGCGGGTGGCGGCGTCGGTCGATCCTGCCGCCTCCCATTTCTCAAACGGTTCATTGTCGGACAGATCCGAATCCCAGAACGCTGTTTCGTAATGCGCCATGGTATGGGCGCAGCCAAAGAAATGATTGCCGGGTCCAACTTCGGCAAAGGCATCGACGGCCAGCGTATCCTCATCAACCACCACGCCATCAAGATATTTGTGCAATGACCCGCACAGATCGGCGTCCAGCATGAATTTCTCGTATGACATCGACAGCAACCCGTCCAGAAACCCCGCCGAATGCAGAATGAAATTGGCCCCGCAGTGGATCGCCGCCAGCATCGACATCGTGCCTTCCATCATCGCCTGCGCGTCGGGCAGTTTAGAGGTGGTGAAATTGCCCGAACAGCGCAGCGGCAGGTTTAACCGCCGCGCCAATTGGCCAATCACCATTGATCCAATGGCGGGTTCCGGCGTGCCAAAGGTGGGGCTGCCTGACCGCAGCGACATGCTGGACAAAAAGTTGCCGAAAATCACCGGCGCGCCGGGGCGTTCCAACTGGGTCAGCGCGCACCCCGCCATGGTTTCGGCCAGCGATTGCGCAATGCCGCCCGCGTTGGTGACCGGCCCCATTGCCCCGCCCAAAATAAACGGCACCACAACCGCCGCTTGGTTAGCCCGCGCATAGGCGCGCAGGGCGTTGGTCATCGTGCCGTCCCAGACCAAGGGCGAGTTGACGTTCACATTGCCAAGAATAACGCAGTTCTGATCCACAAAATCGCGGCCAAACAGAATACGCGACATCTCGATACTGTCTTCCGCGCGGGATTCCGAGGTGACCGACCCCATATAGGGGCGATCCGACAGGGTGATATGCGCCATCACCATATCCAGATGACGTTTGTTCACCGCGATATCGGTGGGCTCACAAATGGTGCCGCCGGAGTGATGAAAATTCGGCGATGACTGCGCCAGTTTGATGAAATTCTGGAAATCTTCCAGCGTGCCAAAGCGGCGGCCGCGATCAAGGTCCATCACGAAGGGCGATCCATAGGCGGGGGAAAACACCACCGCCTTACCGCCGATCTGCACCGAATTGGCGGGGTTGCGGGCATGTTGGGTAAACGTAGCAGGCGCGGTTTTCAACACATCGCTTAGCAGGCCGGGCGGGAATTTTACCAACAGTCCGTTCACCGATGCCCCTGCCCTGCGCCAATGCTCAATCGCCACCGGATCGTCGCGAAACTCGATCCCGGTTTCGGCCAGAATGCGGTCGGCGGCGGACTCAATTTTCAGCAGGTTCTCTTCGGACAGGATATCATAGCTGGGGATATTGCGCAAAATATAGGGCCGCCCCAACCCGACACCTTTGGTGGCCCGCGCCGCTTGCCTTGCCTGTCGTCCCAAACGAATGCGACCGTCCGACATTTTTCGCCCCCCCGATGCCAAGAAACGGCACATGGCGTTAGAAAACGACGAATTCGACACCCCGTCCGCGACCAAGCCGACTGTTGAAGGTCTGATCGCGCCTAAGTTATGACGTTTGGCGCAACCCGTCCGGTGAACCGCTCTATCCCTGCCAAAACCTGTGCTGCGCGAATAACCGGGGCAAGGGCCACTTGCGGATCGTGCTGCAGGCCATCCGGCCCCGGCGCATAGCGTTCCAGATACAACCGCAACGTCGCCCCTTCGGTGCCGGTGCCCGACAGGCGCAGCACGATGCGGCTGCCGTCTTCGAACATGATCCGCACCCCCTGCGCCCGGCTGACCGAGCCATCAATCGGGTCCGTATAGGCGAAATCATCCGCCGCCTGAATGGTCATGCCGTCGATCACCGTGCCCGGAAGGGTGGGCAGACTGCTTCGCAATGCGGCCATCATCGCATCGGCGCGGTCACTGGAAATTGCCTCAAAATCATGGCGGCTATAGTAATTGCGTCCGTATTTCGCCCAGTGGTCAGCCAGGATTGCCGCCACCGATTGCTGCCGCACCGCCAGAATGTTCAGCCACAACAAGACCGCCCAAAGCCCGTCCTTTTCGCGCACATGGTCCGATCCGGTGCCAAATGATTCCTCGCCGCAGATGGTTGCGCGGCCTGCATCGAGCAGATTGCCAAAGAACTTCCAGCCGGTGGGCGTTTCGTATTTGCCAATCCCCAGCGCATCCGCAACCCGGTCTGCCGCAGCAGACGTCGGCATAGACCGCGCCACGCCCTTCAGACCCGCCTTATATCCAGGAGCCAGATGCGCGTTCGCCGCCAGAACCGCCAGACTGTCGGACGGTGAGACATAGATTCCCCGGCCAACCACCATGTTACGGTCGCCATCGCCATCCGAGGCCGCTCCAAAATCGGGGGCGTTGTTGCCAAACATCTCATCCATCAGGGCCTTGGCCCAGGTGGGGTTCGGATCGGGATGCATGCCACCAAAATCCGGCAAGGGCGTCCCGTTGATCACCGTGCCGGGTGCCGCCCCCAGCCGGCGTTCAAAGATTTCATGCGCGTAAGGGCCAGTCACCGCGTGCATCGAATCCATCCGCATCCGAAATCCGTTTGCAAACATCGCGCGGATCGCCGGAAAATCGAACAGCGTTTCCATCAGCGCTGCGTAATCTGTCACCGGATCGACCACATCGACGATCATCCCTGCAAGCTGGCTGCGCCCCACCGTGCCCAGATCAACATCGTGTACGACGGCAATCTTATACGCGGTGATTTCCGTTGTACGAATGTACATCGCCTCGGTGACGGCTTCGGGCGCGGGGCCGCCGTTGGGCATGTTGAATTTCACGCCGAAATCCTCATCCGGGCCACCGGGGTTGTGTGACGCACTCATGATGATGCCGCCGTCGGTTTGATTCAGCCGGATCAGATGGCTGGCGGCGGGTGTCGACAAAATGGCCCCCTGCCCCACGATGACCCGTGCAGCCCCATTTGCCGCAGCCATCCGCAAAATAACCTGCGCGGCGCGATCATTGAAATAACGCCCGTCGCCGCCCAGAACAAAAGTCTTGCCCTGCGCCCCCACGACATCAAAAATCGCCTGCACAAAGTTTTCCAGATAATGCGCGCCCATGAACACAGGCGTTTTCTTGCGCAAACCCGAAGTTCCCGGCTTTTGGCCAGCGATGGGCATGGTGGAAATCGTGGATATCGTCATGGGGCACCCTCTGCGCTGACGGGTTCAAAAACAAAGACAGCCTGACCGGGCAGGTTTACCACTGGCTCTGCCATATATGGGGCCAAATCGGGCCGGGTGGTATCTAAAATCATCCGCCAGGCGGGCGCGGTCTTTGGCAGGACAAGCGCCACCGCGCCGCCGCCGTTGAACACCACAAACAGCGCGTCCGGCGCATCCGGGCCTTCGGCGGCCATGCGCACCTCGACGCCGATACAGCGAAAGCCCTGATCGTGCCAATCACCCGGATTGGGCACGGCCCCATCGGCGCGGTGCCAGATCACATCCGGCAAACCATCGCCGGAACGCGCCGCCGCATGCAAGAACCGCCCCTGCCGCAGCACCGGATGCGCGCGCCGCAACTCTGTCAGCCGCGCCACAAAATCGACCAGCCGCGTATCTGCGCGCGCCCAGTCAATGCGGGTCACCTCATTATCCTGGGCATAGGCATTGTTGTTGCCGCCTTGGGAATGCCCCATCTCATCCCCCGCCAGCAGCATCGGCGTGCCTTGCGACAGCATCAGCGTCGCCAGCAGATTGCGTTTGCGCAAATCGCGCGCCGCGCGCAGCGCGGGGCTGCCACTCGGCCCTTCCTGCCCCATGTTGTCGGCATGGTTGTCATCATGGCCGTCGCGGTTATCTTCGCCATTGGCAAGGTTGCGCTTGACCGTGTAGGTCACTGTATCTTCCAGCGTAAATCCGTCATGCGAGGTGATGAAATTCACCGAAGACATCGCCGTTCGGCGCGAATGATCAAACCGGTCTGCCGACCCCAACACGCGGCGCGCCAAATCCGGTGCCATGCCCGCATCGTTGCGCCAAAACCGTCGCACCCCGTCGCGGAACCGGTCATTCCACTCCAGAAACGGCGGCGGATAGGCGCCCAGCTGATACCCCCCGGGGCCAATATCCCACGGCTCGGCGATCAGTTTCACCCGTGCCAGAACCGGGTCCTGGCGGATGGCATCGAAAAACCCGCCCGAGGGATCAAAGCCGTGCGCCTCACGTCCCAACACCGACGCCAGATCAAAGCGAAAGCCGTCGATATGCACCTGTTCAACCCAATAGCGCAAACTGTCCATCACCATGCGCAACACCGCCGGTTGGGTCAGATCAAACGTGTTCCCGGTGCCCGCATCATTGGCATAATGCCGCCCGCCATGGGTCAGGCGGTAATAGCTGTGATTGTCGAGGCCGCGAAACGACAAGGTCGGCCCCCGTTCATCGCCCTCGCCTGAATGGTTGTAGACGACATCCAGAATAACCTCGATGCCCGCGCCGTGCAGCGCTTTGACCATCGCCTGCACCTCGCGCAGCGGATGCGATCCGCCATAGCGCGGTTCGGGCGCAAAAAACGCCATGCTTTGATAGCCCCAGTGGTTCTTCAAACCTTTGGCCACCAGAAACCGATCGTCAAAGAAGCCCTGGATGGGCAAAAGTTCTATCGCCGTCACGCCCAGCTTTTGCAAATGCGCAATCATCACCGGATGGGCGATGCCCCCGTAAGTGCCGCGCAATGACACGGGTATTTTGTCATGCTGCATGCTGAGGGCTTTGACATGCGCTTCATAGATCACAGTATCGCTCAGGGCCACGCGCGGGGCGGTGTCATCCCCCCAGTCAAACGTGGGGTCGATCACCACTGATTTAGGTACCGCAAAGGCACTGTCGCGGGTGTCAAAGGTCTGATCCCCGCGCGCCGCCCCAATCCGGTATCCCATCAGCGCATCAGACCACCGCAGCCGCCCCGCAAGACCGCGCGCATAGGGGTCAATCAACAACTTGTGGTGATTAAACCGGTGGCCCTGATCGGGCAGATACGGCCCCTGCGCGCGCAAGCCATACAATTGCCCCGCGCCGATGCCTGCGACATGCAGATGCCAGACATCGCCCTGTCGCGCATCAAACGCAAACCGCGCCAATTCCCGCCGCCCGTCTGCCGAAAACAGGCACAGGTCCAGCGCCGTCGCATGCGCCGAAAACACTGCAAAGTTCACGCCATCGCCGCTGAGGGTCGCGCCCATTGGCCAGGGTTGCCCCGCAGACGCTGATAAACTTCCGATATTCACCCCATCGCACTTTCGTAAAGCGCGGCATAGTCGGCGGCAGAGGCCCCCCACCCGACATCTTGTGCCATCGCATTGCGCTGCAGTGTCGTCCAAACAGGTTTATCGGCATAAAGCGCCAGCACCCCGCGCAATGCCTGCCCCAAAGCCACGCCGTCAACGGGATGAAACACGATCCCCGTCGCCACCCCCGCCGCCAGTGCCGCAGGGCTGGCATGAATAACCGTATCGGCCAGGCCACCAACCGCCGACACCACCGGCACCGTGCCATAGCGCAAGCCGTAAAGTTGCGTCAGCCCGCAGGGTTCAAACCGGGATGGCACCAGCACCGCATCGCCGCCCGCGAACAGCCGGTGCGACAGCGCCTCATCATAGCCGATGCGCACGGCCACGCGGCCTGCAAAGCGGGTTTGCAGGGCCGTCATTGCGGCTTCCAGCACCGGATCGCCCGATCCCAACACAATCAACCCAGCCCCACCGGCGATAAAATCCGGGAGGGTGTCCGCCAACAGATCAATACCTTTCTGATCGGTCAACCGGCTGACCAGAATGGCCAATGGCCCGGGCACGTCCAGACCAAATTCGGCACAGATCGCTGCACGGTTGGCGGCTTTGCCCGTCATCGCGCGTGCTGAATAAGGAATGGGTTCCGCCTCGGGTGACCAAACAGTGGTATCCACCCCGTTCAGAATGCCGCTGACAACATCTGCACGCGCCGCAATAACCCCCTGCAATCCCATCCCAAATTCAGGACGCATCAATTCGGCGGCATACGAAGGCGACACCGTGGTGATGCGGTCCGCCGTGACCAGCCCCGCCTTCAGACTGGACAAACCGCCGTAATACTCCAGCGCTGCGGGATAGAATTGTTCGGCAGGCAGCCGCAAATCGGTCAGGGCGCTGGCGGGCGCCCAGCCCTGAAACGCGATGTTGTGGACCGTAAACACCGATGCAACGCCGCCCGATCCGGCATAGGTCAGATAGGCCGGTGCCAATCCCGCCTGCCAGTCATGCGCGTGCAAAACATCCGGCTTCCACCCATCGGCCAGCCCGTTGCGTGCGATCTGCGCCCCCACCCATGACAGCGCCGCAAAGCGCCGCGCGTTGTCAAACCAGTCGCCGCCGGGGCCGGAATAGGGCCCGCCGTCGCGGTCATACAAATGCGGGGCATCCAGCAGCAGCACCTGCACCCCGGCCACCTCACCGGCCATCACCCGTGCGGGACCGCCGAAAAGCGACGGATCAGACCACACTTCACTCATTTTCTGAAGATAGGGCAGCAAGATACGGTAAGCCGGTACTAAAACCCGCATCTCCCATCCCAAAGATGCCAAGGCACCCGGCAAGGCCCCGACCACATCAGCCAAACCGCCCGTCTTGATCAGCGGCACACATTCCGAGGCCACCGACAGCACCCGCCCCCGAATTTGCATGCCCAATCCTTTCATTCTGGCCTCAATATCCCACGGGGGGTGCGGGGGGTGTGAAACCCCCCGC
>JAYUHO010000371.1:0-21357 GCA_043766915.1 Cypionkella sp. | reverse complement strand
CCGCCCAAAGGATCTGCTTCAAGCGTTAGCTGCGGATCGGGATGTTGGGCGGCGTCGTACAGCACCACCAGTTCATCTTCGGCGGGATTGAAATCGGTGATTTGCATCGGCGCGTCCTCAGGGCCGATGTCCAACAACCCAAATACATCCGCCCCGTCGCCGCCGTTGCCATAGTCACCCGCACCCAGCATCAGCAGATCATTACCCGCGCCGCCGTTTAGAAAATCAACCGCGGTGTCGGGCTCATGCGCCATCTGTCCCCAGATCGTATCGCTGCCCATCCCGCCGTCCAGCACGTCTGATCCGGTGCCACCCGCCAAAAGATCACCGCCATAGCCGCCGTCGAGAGAATCTGCGCCGTCGCCGCCCAGAAGTCGGTCGATCCCATCGCCACCCAGCAGGCTATCGGCCCCCGCGCCGCCGGTCAGGCTGTCATCACCCTCTTGCCCTGACAGCGTGTCGCAGCCATCATCGCCTGCGATAGTATCATTGCCATCCTCGCCGTGCAGCCCGTCCTGGCCATCGCCGCCCCAAAGACGGTCAGCCCCAAGACCGCCGTAAAGATGATCGTCCCCCCCGCCGCCATCAAGATAGTCTGCCCCATCGCGCCCGCCCAGAAAATCAAAGCCTGCAGCCCCCCAAATGGTGTCATCGCCAGCCGCACCATTCAGATCATCCGCCCCGGCACTGCCGACAATGGTCTGGTCGGGGTCACCGATTTTTGCCACATCGGTTGACAGTGGCATGCCGTCAAAGTTGGCATCGGGCGCAGCCGTCATGTCAGCATCTGCCGACACGTCGCCACCGTCGATTGGACTGAACATGCTGAAAATGCTTTGCGCTTCTGGCAGGTCTGCGGCGTCGGGCGCCTCTTCGGGCTGATCATCGGTTTCGTCTTTGGTATCCGCCATACGCATGACGCTGTCGGCGACAATACCGGCAAACAATGCCCCCAACAAACCAAACAGACCCAACATAGATGCGTCCCCCGCGAAAACGCGTTCCAATTGGTAACGCGGCATTAACCAGAATTTTCGATAACCTGCTGTAATATAATAACATTTGTACGCTGACTGTACCATAAAATTGCGCGCGCCTCTAGCGGCAGCGTTGGGTTTTTGATATAATGGTAAACTGGATATTGCCCCGTTACATGTGGCCCCGCCCCCCCGCAATTGCGCTTTTCTTTTGCGTCCTTTTCCCCTATACGCGCGCATCCACTGTGATCAGTGGTGCCAACGGCCCTGCTGGACGACATCCCGGCCTGTGCCTTCACCCTCTTAATAGGAGATTTCGATGTCGATCACTGTCGAAGAAAAAGCCCGCCTGATCAAAGAATACGCCACAAAAGAGAACGATACTGGTTCGCCAGAAGTTCAGGTTGCGATTCTGTCCTCGCGGATTGCCACGCTGACCGAACACTTCAAAGGCCACAAAAAGGATAACCATTCCCGCCGTGGTCTGTTGATGATGGTCGCCCTGCGCCGCAAGCTGCTGGACTATCTGAAGGGCAAAGACGAAGCCCGTTACGCTTCGCTGATCGCCCGCCTCGGCCTGCGCCGCTAAGCGTTTCACCGATTTGCATTTGCGCCCGCGGTGAAAGCTGCGGGCGTTTTTTTATGGCGGTGGGCTTGTCGAAATCTAGGGTCTGTTCGTGCTACAGAGCGAGGTTCCTGACAGCGGCGCTCTAGTTCGCTGATCCTTATTCCTCGGGGAAACGGAAAGACACTACGACAAACGATGGGCGAATTTATTTTGGGAAGATCAAATGAAACTTGCAGAACCGACTGAGCAAGACATATTCATTGTTGAGCATGGATTTGGCGAGTTAATTGACATCGAGAGGATGCCAGGAAAGTCAGTGCTTTTCTATAATTTTGAAGGGGAAAATCATACCCAGTCGGTCTATACTATCGCAAAATTTTTAGTTGGTATTAGCCGTGGAAAGGAAAGCACACTTGTCATTCTGGAGAATATGTTTATTTGGCCATCCGGTCGCGACGAACACCTTATCAAGCATGCTTTTGCCTCAATGTTTCCAAATACTGAGGCAACTTTTAAGGATGGCACAACGATTGTTTGGTCGCCCAATGAGGAGGCTGCGGCGTGCACCCTATATCACTTAGCGCTTTTGTTTGGCTGGGACGTTTACATATTTCCGAAGGGTGGCGGTGCAAGTGCTTTCATTAGCCACGATGGATTTGTCGAGCTAAACACTGACATGGAACCTGTCGAGATGGCGGAAATTGCAAAACAAGAATCCGGACGCGCATTTGCGGTCGTCGGCACGCAATGAATGTCGGGGGTGCGGAACGGATTTCGTCCGGCAATCAGTCAAACGCCGCCTTTTTGCTAACTCAGTCGACCCCGTGCAACATACAATTTGGAGTTGACCGTTTTTTGAGAATCCAGAGAACTGGCTTACCATATGATTCAAAGGTTTGTTGCGAATTAGCAAACGATTTGGCCTAACCCGATATCAGATCAACCCAGTGCAATCTCCAGTCCGATCGTGAATGAACCACACGAAGCACATTTAGAAAGTCATCGGTTTCAACGAAGATCACCAGATGTGACCGATGGAGATGCAGGCGAACTGCTGGTGTGATCTCCTGTCGAATTCTTGCGATCTCTGGGTGCAATGCAAGCAAGGTGAAGGTTTCCCTCAAACCTTTTAAATATTGTTCTGCCTTTGCTTCGGACCATTCACTGACAGTATAACGCCAAATTCCCACCAAGTCGGCTTTGGCGGTTGATGTCAGCGCGACTTGGCGTGTCATTGGGCTTTCATTTGGGCAATGAATTCGCCCATGTCAAACGGCTCTGCTGGGCCACTCGCAATTGCTTCATCCACCAACGCCTGAATCTCTGCAATTGCCTCGCGCCGCGCCTGATCGCGCCGGATCAGATCGCGCATGTAGTCGCTGACATTGCTGTAGCGCCCATCGCGGGTCTGCGCCTCGGCGTAGGCTTTCATCTGTTCGGGCAGGGATATGTTCATGGTCACCATCTCCAAAAGATGCCGCCCTTGGCAAAGTTTGTCAATATCTGCGCGCTTCCCATCCCGCGCCTTTTCCTGTAGACGCGCGCAATCTGCGATGTGGGGCCTGCCCCCGGCCACATGCAAAGGATAGGGGGCGGCGGCAATGGGGCCGCTATTCAAACGGAAGACACGGGCAAGGGGCCTGTGAGTGCTTCCATATAGGGAACGATAGATGTTCAACGTAACTAAAAAATCAATCCAGTGGGGCGAAGAAACGCTGACGCTGGAATCGGGCAAGATTGCCCGTCAGGCCGATGGGTCGGTGATTGCCACTTTGGGCGACACGTCCGTGATGGCCAACGTCACTTATGCGCGCGCCGCAAAACCGGGGCAGGATTTCTTCCCGCTGACCGTGCACTATCAGGAAAAATACTATGCTGCGGGCAAAATTCCCGGCGGCTTTTTCAAGCGCGAAGCGCGTCCGAGCGAAAAAGAGACGCTGACCTCGCGTCTGATCGACCGGCCTTGCCGCCCGCTGTTCGTTGAAGGCTTCAAGAACGAAGTTTTGGTGATGGCAACCGTGCTGTCGCACGATCTGACCAATGATCCCGATATCGTCGCGATGATCGCGGTATCTGCCGCGCTAACCATTTCCGGCGTGCCGTTTATGGGGCCAATCGGTGCCGCGCGCGTTGGTTTCACCGGCGGCAACTATGTGCTGAACCCATCCGTTGACGACATGCATCAGCTTCGCAACAACCCTGATCAGCGGCTTGATCTGGTGATCGCCGGCACCAAAGACGCCGTGATGATGGTAGAATCCGAGGCGTATGAGCTGACCGAAGACGAAATGCTGGGTGCGGTGAAATTCGGCCACGCAGCGATGCAGCCAGTGATCGACCTGATCATCGACTTTGCAGAAGATTGCGCGAAAGAGCCGTTCAACTTTTCGGCCCCTGATTATTCCGCACTTTATGCCTCGGTTAAAACCGCTGGCGAAGTGCAGATGCGGGCGGCTTTCGCAATTCGTGACAAGCAGGAACGCACAACGGCAATCTCGAACGCCGTGTCGACCATCAAGGGTGCGATGTCTGAGGCCGACCTCGCCGATATCAACCTGGGCTCGGCGATCAAAAAGCTCGAATCCTCGATCCTGCGCGGCGATATCATCAACGGTGGCGCGCGCATTGACGGGCGTGACAACAAAACCGTGCGTCCGATCGTGTGCGAAACCGGCCTTTTGCCGCGCACACACGGATCAGCCCTGTTCACCCGTGGCGAAACCCAAGGTCTGGTTGTCACCACGCTGGGCACCGGCGAAGATGAGCAGATCATCGACGCGCTGCATGGCAATTCGCGGTCGAACTTCCTGCTGCATTACAACTTCCCGCCCTATTCGGTTGGCGAAGTGGGCCGTGTAGGCTCGCCGGGCCGTCGCGAAATCGGTCACGGCAAACTGGCTTGGCGCGCGTTGCAGGCGGTTCTGCCTGCGGCAACCGATTTCCCCTACACCGTGCGTCTGGTGTCGGAAATCACCGAATCCAACGGATCGTCTTCGATGGCGTCGGTGTGCGGTGGCAGCTTGTCGATGATGGATGCGGGGGTGCCGTTGAAATCACCGGTGGCTGGTGTTGCGATGGGCCTGATTTTGGAAGACGACGGCCGTTATGCCGTGTTGACCGATATTCTGGGCGACGAAGATCACCTTGGCGATATGGATTTCAAGGTGGCGGGCACCGCCAACGGCATCACCACGATGCAGATGGACATCAAGATCGCAGGCATCACGCCCGAGATCATGGCGCAGGCCTTGGCCCAAGCCCGCGATGGCCGTTTGCACATCTTGGGTGAAATGAACAAATCGTTGTCGGCCCCCCAAGGCTTTAGCGAATACGCGCCCAAGATCGAAACCCTGCAGATCCCAACCGATAAAATCCGCGAAGTGATCGGGTCGGGCGGTAAGGTTATCCGCGAGATCGTGGAATTGTCTGGGGCGAAAGTTGACATCAACGACGACGGCATCATCAAGATTGCCTCGTCGGATGCGGCGTCGATCAAAAAGGCCTATGACATGATCTGGTCGATCGTGGCAGAGCCGGAAGAGGGCCAGGTTTACACAGGCAAAGTGGTGAAACTGGTCGATTTCGGCGCGTTCGTCAACTTCTTCGGCAAGCGCGACGGTTTGGTTCATGTGTCTCAGATCGCGAACAAGCGTCTGAACCACCCGAACGAACATCTGAAAGAAGGCCAGGAAGTGAAGGTTAAACTTCTGGGCTTTGACGACCGCGGCAAGGTGCGGTTGGGCATGAAGATGGTCGATCAGGAAACCGGGCTGGAAATTGCTGAAAAGGCTGAAGAGGCGTAAGTTTTACGACCGTTAGCAGTTTAAACGGCGCCGGAGTTTCCCGGCGCCGTTTTGTTTGGGCGCAGGTCGCAAGCCCTTGGCGGATCAGGCCAACAGCCGTATACCTTGTCGTCACGCACCTTATATATTGAGTTCTAAGATGCCACCTTTCTGGGTCGTTAAGCGCGAACTGCTGCGTGTGCTGGATTATGCGAAATTCCCGTTTCTGGCGGCAATTTCGCCTATTCGCCGACGTCTGCATGATCGTGACAAGGGGCGCACCAACCGCATTACGCCGGGGGCGCAACCGCGTGGGCCAAATGTTGTGCTGTTCTTGCTGTTTCAGCCTAAGGGAGTGCTGGCGTCTACTTTCGAAACCTGCCGCCATTTTGCGGAAAAGGGTTTTAGCTGTCTGATCGTTTCAAACGCAGCGCTGTCTGATAAAGATCGTGCGGCGCTGGCACCCTATTGCTTTGAAATGCTGGAGCGGCGGAATTTTGGCTATGATTTCGGCGGCTACCGCGATGGCATCCTGCATCTGCTTGATGGCGGAGTACAGATTGACAAGCTGTTGATCATGAATGATTCCGTCTGGTTTCCGACCTTCGCGGATGAAGATTTTCTTGACCATGTGTTGACCCAGACCACCGATCTTTATGGCGCAGTCATGTCGCAGCGCAAAAGCCGCGTTACCGACCGCTACGTGCAATCCTACGCCTTCGCCTTTAACGGCAAGATCGTGCAGAGTCCTGCGTTCGCAACATACTGGCGCGGCCTGTCGGTCCAAAGCAATCGCCAGTGGACGATCAGGCAATGTGAGCGCAAAATGAGTCTATATTTCCGCCTTCACGGCTTTAGTATCGGGGCGCGGTGGGATTTTGATGATGTGGCTGCGGCGATTAGCCGGTTGGGTGACGACGATCTGGTTGCGCTGCTGCAGTTGGAAGCCAAAATGGGTCGGAAGCGCGCCTTGGTGATTGCCTCACTTATCGGTCGCCGTGGCGAGCCAAGCTGGCGAACCGAGGTCGAGACTTATGTACGATCAGCTGATTTCCGGAAGTACATTCTGCTTTTGCACCCTGCGGCACTGGCCGAAATGAACTTTCCGTTCCTGAAAAAGTCATTTGAGCAGCACACGGCCCTGCTCCGCCCGATCTATGCTCAGGTTCTGCAGGACCGTTGCACCCCCATAATGTTGGCGGAAATCGCCAACTGGGATCGTTGAGGGGCAGCTTATTTTGGCTGTTTCGCAAACCGAAGATACGGCAGTTTGATGTCCAACGCGCCAAAGCGCGCGGTCGCCTGTTCGTTGTTCAGGCTGAGCGCCACGATGACATCCTGACCGGGCACCCAATTTGCCGGGGTGGCAAGTGGCACGCCATCCGTCGCCTGCACGGCATCCAACCCACGCAGTATCTCGGCAAAGTTGCGACCTACCGTCATCGGATAGCTCATCGTCAGCTTTACCTTTTTGTCCGGCCCTACGATGAACACCGTCCGCACGGTTTGCGAATGCGCAGGCGTGCGGCCCTCGGCTGGCAAATAGTAATCCGCCGCCAGCATGTCGTAGGCCTTGGCCACGGTCAGGGATGAGTCGTCGATGATCGGAAAATCTGCGGGCGCGCCACCGAAGGCCTCAATATCCCGCTTCCACTTTTCGTGATCCGTGACCGAATCCACCGACACGCCGATCACTTTGGTGTTGCGCTTGGCCCATTCCGGGGCCAACTGCGCTACAGCGCCAAATTCGGTGGTGCAAACGGGCGTGAAATCGCGCGGATGGCTGAAAATAATCGCATAGCTGCTGCCCATCCACTCGTGGAAATGGATCGTGCCAGCGGTAGACTCGGCTGTGAAATCAGGGGCGATGTCATTGATACGGATAGACATTTTAATCTCCGGTCATTGGGGTCACCAATAGATAAGCCGGTTTGGAAGAATTTTCACCCTGCAAGATGAATGTGAAGGAAAAATAAAACAACTTTCTAAGTTTGCCACCGATTCAGGTCGATTTTCTCTTCAGGCCGCAGCGAAGCAGCACGCAACTGCACCACGTCAGCGATGCGATGCTGCAGTGGTATCGGAACGGCGTTGCAGTGCCCTGTCAGACTGCAACTGCATTCAGTCTTAATCATCGAGGTTATTCGGTTTCCAGATGTCAACGCCTTTCGCGCAAGGCTGGGCCAAACCCGCCCTTTTGTGTCGCAGACAGATGATGGTTTGGTCGTGGCCTGCTTGCGTGTCGTGGTCCGCGATGGCAGATTGCAGCGAACAGTCAGGAGCCTGCCATGATCATCAAACGTGATTTCTATATCAATGGCGCTTGGGTCGCCCCAAAGGTTGCCCGCGATTGTGATGTGATTGATCCGTCAACCGAAGAGGTCTGCGCGATCATTTCGCTGGGATCGGCTGCCGACACCGATGCGGCCGTTGCGGCGGCAAAGGCCGCATTTCCGGGGTGGGCCGCTACTCCGCCCGCGCAGCGCCGTGCCGTGGTTGTGCGCATTCTTGAGCAGTACGCGCTGCGGATCGAAGAATTGGCCCAGGCGATTTCCACAGAAATGGGCGCTCCGATTGATATGGCGCGCGACAGCCACGCGCCCTGTTTGCCCTGGCATGCCAACAACTTTCTGACCGCTTTTGACGCGCTGGAATGGGTGCGACCGCTTGGTCCTCATGCCCCGAATGATCGCATCGCGTTGGAACCCATCGGCGTTGTTGGCCTGATTACGCCGTGGAACTGGCCGGTGAACCAGATCGCCCTTAAGGCCATTCCCGCGATTCTGGCGGGATGCACCTGCGTTCTGAAGCCGTCCGAAGAAAGCCCGCTTGACGCGATGTTGTTTGCCGAATTTTGCCATGACGCAGGGCTGCCTGCAGGCGTGTTCAATCTGGTCAACGGCGACGGGATAGGGGTGGGCGCGGTTCTGTCCAGCCATCCCGACGTTGATATGATCTCATTCACTGGATCAACCCGTGCGGGCCGTGCGATTTCCGTGGCAGCCGCCGCGACCTTGAAACGTGTGACGCTTGAGTTGGGCGGCAAAGGGGCCAACGTGATTTTCGCCGATGCCGATGATCGGGCGGTGGAACGCGGCGTGCGACATTTGATGAGCAATTCAGGGCAATCCTGCAACGCGCCGTCGCGCATGCTGGTGGAACGCCCGGCCTACGATCGCGCGGTTGAGATTGCCGCTGATGTGGCAAGCTCGATAAACGTGGCGTCGGCGCATGAGCCGGGTCGGCACATTGGCCCGGTGGTGAACAAACGTCAGTGGGAACAAATTCAGTCCTATATCCAAAAGGGGATCGACGAAGGCGCGCGCCTTGTGGCCGGTGGCCCGGGTCTGCCGGATGGGTTTAACCGTGGCTTTTACGTCAAGCCGACGGTGTTCGCCGACGTAACGCCCGGCATGACGATAGAGCGGGAAGAAATCTTTGGCCCGGTTTTGTCGATTATCCCGTTCGATACCGAAGCTGACGCCGTGCGCATCGCCAATGACACCCCTTACGGGTTGACCAATTACGTGCAGACCCAAGACGGCGCGCGGCGCAATCGTTTGGCGCGCAGCTTGCGGTCGGGCATGGTAGAGATGAACGGCAAATCGCGCGGGGCCGGATCGCCGTTTGGCGGGGTAAAATCATCTGGCAGGGCGCGCGAAGGCGGCCATTGGGGATTGGAAGAATTCCTTGAAGTTAAGGCGATTTCAGGTTGGGACACGGCTGCGGAATAGGGTTTTGCCCCCGGCAGCGCCCAGACACGTGGCGTAATTTAACGCTGAAGCGTCGCGTGGGACGCTCACGCAGGGTTGGGGTGCTGCCCTAGGCTGATGCAAAAGGAGCATCAGATGTCGCCGCACCGCCACTTGCTGTCTCCGCTGCAATTGCGCGGCCACACGTTGCGCAATCGAATTGTGTTTGGCGCGCATACCAACAACATGTCGGATCAGGGCATTCCGGGCGCGCGGATGGAAGCCTATCTGCTGGAACGGGCGCTGGGTGGGGCCGCGATGATTGTCACCGAACCCGTGCCCGTGCATCGCACTGCGGTGTTAACGCGGGGCAATTTGCTGCATTCATCCGATGAGATTATTCCGCATTTTCAGCGTATTACTGAAAAAGTAAAAGACGCGGGCGCAGTAATTTGCCAACAGCTTTATCACATCGGCGCGCATGGGGATTCCGATCTTAGCTTTGCGCCGCATTGGTCGCCGTCGGGTGGGCCGTCGTATCATGATTCCGACGGCTCTCACCAGATGACGGAAGCCGAGATCGAAGAATTGCTTGCGGCGCATCTGGCGGCGGCGGTGCGGGCGAAGAAATCGGGCTTTCAGGGGGTTGAAGTTTGGGCAGCCTATCATTCGCTGCTCGATCAGTTCTGGACGCCGTGGAGCAATACCCGCACCGATAAATGGGGCGGTAGTCTGGAAAACCGCACGCGATTTTCGCGGGTTCTGATCGAAAACATCCGCCGCGCCTGTGGCGAGGATTTTATCATCGGTCTGGCAGTCAGCTATTCGACGGCCTATTCGGTGACGCTTTCTGCGGAAAGCTTAACCGAAATCGTGGCCTTGCACGACGCGACGGAGCATGTCGATTACGTGACCTGCGGCTATGGCAGCTATCTGGAGTTTGAAGGCATCGTCCCGCCTTTTACCCATGCCGAAAAGCTGACAACGCCGATGACGGCGCTGTTAAAGGGCGCGGTGAAACATGCGGTGATCACCTCCGAGGCCGGCGTGCGGACCCCCGAAAATGCCGAAAGCATCATTGCCAGCGGCGAGGCTGATCTGGTATCCATCGTGCGCGGGCAAATTGCCGATCCACATCTGGCGCGCAAAACCACCGAAGGCCGGGTCGACGATATCCGGGGCTGTATTTCATGCAATCAGATGTGCTGGGGGCGGCGCAGCCGGGATTATTGGATTTCGTGCCTGATCAACCCTTCAGTTGGCCGCGAATTTGAATGGGGCGGCGATCGGTTTCTGCCGGCACAGATTTCGCGCTCTGTGCTGGTGGTGGGGTCAGGGCCCGCGGGGCTTGAGGCCGCGCGCGTGGCCGCAGAACAAGGCCACCGCGTCGAAATTGTTGAGGCTTTGCCAGTGGTTGGGGGGCAGTTTCGCCTTGCCGGGATGCAGCCACGCCGCGCGCAGATTTTGGATTTGATGGCGTGGTATGAACGGCAGTTTGCCAAACTGGGGGTCAATCTGCGACTGAACACTTATCTGGATGCTGCTGATATCATTGCCCATTCTGCGGATATTGTGATCATCGCGTCGGGGTCGCTACCCGATGAAAAAGGGTTTCAGCGTTGGATGCCACAGTATGAAAGCCTGCCCGGGATTGATCTGGGCGGGGTTTGGTCGCCCGAAGAAGTGCTGCGGCGCGAGGCGCGTCTGGGCGACGCAGTGGTCGTTTATGACGAGGGCAGCAATTGGCGCGGGGTCGGCACGGCCTGGGCGTTGGCCGAAGCGGGCAAGCAGGTGACGATTGTGACGCCCGAAGCCTTTGTCGGCAAAGAGATCGCCCGAACGGCGGCCGATGGCCCGGCGCGGCGGCGGATGGCCAAGCTGGGCGTGAAAATGCTGACCGAACATTGCATCGTGCGCTGGCATGGAAATGGCGTCACTTTGCGCAATCTTTTGACAGGAGAAGACAGCACAGTTGCCACCTCGGGTCTGGTGATGTCGACGACCAACCGGGCGTTTGACCCGTTCCCCGAAACCTTTGCGGGGAAGGTTACGCACCGCATCGGGGATTGCGCTGCGCCAAGATTGGCGGCCTATGCGTTTCATGAAGGCCGAAAACTGGCGCTGTCGCTTTAGAGAGCGGGGTGCAGCCAATCTGATTCAGATTGGCTGCAACCCAAGACAAACTGAGACTGGGAATATTGCGTGTTGCCTTCAATGTGGTGAACCCCATTGAAGGCAACACGCTTTAGCCGACCCGCGCAAAACTTTCGGCGGATGACAGCGCCCAGGCATCCCGGAAAAATGCCGATGATGCCGGATCGGACAACAGCTGCCCGGAGGTTACCTGTTCGTATTGATCTGCAAAGGAAATCACCCGATCAGATGAGGCGCGGCGTTGAAAATGATGTGGTCGCAGCTCTGACGGGTGGTTCAGCCCGGCGGCTGCAACCAATTCTGCCAGCGCATGCATGGTGTTGCGGTGGAAATTCGCCACCCGTTCCGCCTTGTCCGGCACCACAATGGCGCGTTGACGCAAAGGGTCTTGCGAGGTGACGCCAGTGGGGCAATGCCCGGTATGACAGGCCTGCGCCTGAATACAGCCCACCGCAAACATAAAGCCGCGCGCGGCATTGCACCAATCGGCCCCCAGGGCCAGCACCTTGGCCATATCAAAGGCCGATGTGATCTTGCCCGATGCGCCGATTTTGATACGGTCGCGCAGGCCTGTGCCCACCAACGCATTGTGAACCAATGATAATCCATCACGCAGCGGCATGCCGACGTGATCCATAAATTCCAGTGGGGCAGCGCCCGTGCCGCCTTCTTTGCCGTCAACCACAATGAAATCAGGCGTGATCCCGGTTTCCAGCATGGCCTTGCAGATTGCCATAAACTCCCACTTATGACCGATACACAGCTTGAACCCCGTCGGCTTGCCACCCGAAAGATCGCGCATCGTGGCAATGAATTCCAGCAGACCGACCGGCGTCGAGAATGCCGAATGGGCGGCGGGCGACACACAGTCTTGCCCCATCGGCACACCGCGGATGGCAGAAATCTCGGCCGTGACTTTGGCCGCGGGCAGCACGCCGCCATGGCCCGGTTTGGCCCCCTGTGACAGTTTCAACTCGATCATCTTGATCTGCGGGTCGGCGGCTGTTTCCATAAACCGCGCGGCATCAAATCCGCCGTCGCTGGCCCGGCAGCCGAAATAGCCCGACCCTACTTCCCAGACCAGATCGCCGCCAAATTCGCGGTGATAGGGGGAAACGCCGCCTTCACCCGTGTCATGAAAGAACCCGCCCGCCGCAGCCCCCCGGTTCAAAGACCGGATCGCATTGGCCGACAGCGCGCCATAACTCATCGCGGAAATGTTCAAAAGCGATGCCGAATAGGGCGTCTTGGCAGCAGAGCCAACGACTATCCGCATCGTTTCAAGCGGTGGGGCGGGTTTTGGCGCCAGCGAATGGTGCAACCATTCGTATTGTTCCTGATACACGTCGAACTGGGTGCCAAAGGGCCGTTTATCAAGGTCTTTCTTTGCCCGCTGATAGACAATTGCCCGTTTATCCCTTGGAAAAGGTGCGCCGTCTTTGTCGCCCTCAAAGAAGTACTGCCGAATTTCCGGGCGGATTTTTTCCAGCAGAAATCGCAAATGCGCGGCGATGGGATAGTTCCGCAAAATCGCATGCCGGGTTTGGGTCAGGTCATGAAAACCAACCGCAACCAGCGCAGCCATTGCCACTGCCAACAGCGTGAAAATTCCGCGCCAGTCCGGAAAAACCAAGGCCAACGCCGCAAAAACCAGCCCAAGAAAAATAGCCGCGGTCAGCGGAGCATACCGAATTTCAAACAGCACACGCAGGTGGGGCATGATGATCCTTTGCTTGCGCGGCGCTTGCCGGAAATCCGGTGACAGACTCAATTTGCACCTAAATAATTTCAGCAAGGTTAACGTGCCATCCGCCCGCTGTCTTGTGTGATTAAAATGGGCAGGGCGCGGAAAACATCACCTGCAAATGTGTCTCGGGATGGCGAAGCGACAGCGTTTCGGCATGCAACATCAGGCGCGGAAAATCGCGCGCATAGCCGGTGGCATAAATGGGATCCCCCAAAATCGGATGCCCAATTTCCAGCATATGCACCCGCAATTGATGGCTGCGGCCGGTCAGCGGCGTTAACCGCACTCGGGTAGAGTAATCATCACAATCAATCACTTGCCAGTCGGTTTGTGCGGGGCGACCGGTTTCGTAATTCACCTGTTGACGCGGACGGTTCGGCCAATCGGTGGCCAGCGGCAGGTCAACATGGCCACTTTCAGCCGACATCTGCCCCCAAACCCGCGCGATATAAGTTTTGGCGGCACGGCGCTTTTCAAATTCCTGTCCAAGAAACCCCTGCGCCGTTTTCGTCCGGGCAAAAATCATCACGCCAGACGTATCGCAATCCAGACGATGCACCAGCAAAGCATCCCAAAACGCCGTCTGCAACCGGGTGATCAGACAATCCGCCCGCCCTTCCAGTTTGCCGGGCACCGAAAGTAAGCCCGCGGGTTTGTTGACGATGATGATGTGGGCATCTTGGTAAAGAACGTCCAGCGGCGTGTCCGGTGGGCGATAAACAAAATCCGGAATCATTGAATATGATGGCCCGCATCGCGCAAGCGTTCGGCCAAAAGGCGGATATGGCCGGGGCCGACCTCGCAGCAGCCGCCGATGATCGTAGCCCCCATATTTACCCAAGACATTGCGAAATCGGCATATTTTTCAGGTGTCAGATCATGGCGGTGCGTCAATTCCTTGACCGTTGACGCATTTTTCAGAAAATTTCCCGAGATATGGGTAAAGCCGTTGGCATAGGCCCCAAACGGCAGGCCCAGCGTTGCAAGCGCAGCCATCGCCGCCGTCATCGCTTCGGGAACGGAGCAGTTGGCCAACACCGCCGTGACCGGGCTGTTTTGCAAAATCTTACGCAAATCGGTGATCGGTTCACCCGACCGCAGGCGCGATCCGTCGTGATCATCCACCGTAATCGCCAGCCAAACCGGACGCTGTGCCGCTGCAGCCCCCAGAATTGCGCCTTGGCACATCAGAATCGACGCCATGGTTTCGCACAGGATCAGGTCGACGTGCGGCCCCAAAATACCAGCAATTTCGGCGTAAAGCGGGGCGGCCTGATCCACCGGCAGCGTCACCTCGGGCCGATAAGAGGCAATCAACGGCCCCATGGATCCGGCGATCCGACCGCTGCCGTGGGCTGCTTTGGCGTCATGCGCTTCCGCCAATGCGCGCAGATGCAGGGCGTGAAACATCGGATCCAATCCAAACCCCGCCAGCCGATCATGGTGAATGGCATAGGTGTTGGTCGTGGCAATGGTCGCGCCGGCGGCAAAATAGGCCGCATGAATGTCGCGCACCAGACCGGGATGATCCAACATCACCCGGGTTGCCCACAGCGGCGTCGGCTCATCCCCAGAGCGGGCCAAAAGTTCCTGCCCCATGCCGCCATCAAGAAGGGTTATATCTGCCATTGCGGTGCTGCATCCGGTGAAAGGTGTGAGGGTCTACGCCATGACAGCCTAAGGGGTTGCGCCCTTGCGGGAAAGCTGAAAACCAACAGGCTGGACGGTGCCAGGCATATCGTTTGGGTGGTAGCCACTATCACATCAGCTGATTTGACCAAATCGCTGCTATGGTTGATCTGTCTTTGGCAAAGGTGCGCAATGGATTATGATAAAGTTTCGGCTCAGGATTTTGGACGGTCCTTGCATGGACTAAGCGTCAACCTTTTGGTGCGCGACGTGCTGGCCGAGGTTGATTTTTTAACAGCTGTTTTTGGCATGCAAGCCCCTGGTGCCGCCGTGGATTTCGCGATTGTGCTGCACGCAAACCAACCGTTTCAACTGCATTCTGACCGAAGTTTTTCGGCGCATCCCTTGCATAGCCTGCTGCCTGAATCCGGCCCAAGGGGCGCAGGGATAGAATTGCGGCTGCATGAAGCTGATCCCGACGCAGCGGTTTTGGTTGCCTCCCAGTTTGCGACTGCGATGGTACTGCAACAGCCGATGGACAAGCCCGGCCATGGTTTGCGTGAGGCGGTTATTCTGTGCCCGGATGGCTATGCCTGGGTGCCGTCCCGACGGCTTCTGGGGTGAATGGAATTTTTGTAAAAATATTCATTTTCAGATGGTTGACGCGTAAAAGATTGGCTGCGTGTTAGCTCGCGCCTGTCCTGATCGGGCCGACGGTCTGCAAATTTCGGGGCCCCGCAGGCTAGAAGGTAATGGCACACCGGCGCATCAAACGGCGTTTTTGAAAACTTCGGCAAGCAAAGGCACCAGCCAGTCAATATCGGCGTCACCAAAGGCTGCAGGCGTGTCACTGTCGATATCCAGCACCGCCAACAGCGTGCCTGCGCCATTCCAAACGGGCAAGACCAGTTCGGATCTGGTCGATGTTGCACAGGCGATGTGGCCGGGAAACGCATCGACATCCGGCACATTCTGCACGTTGCCGGTGCGCGCGCAGGCCCCGCACACGCCGCGCGAAAACGGTATAACCAGACAACCATGCCCGCCCTGATAGGGGCCAATCTTTAACAATTCGGGCGCAACAACGCGGTAAAACCCGGTCCAATCGGCAAAAGGATGGGCATGATGAATCTCGCATGCCACCGTTGCCATCAGGGCCACGGCATCGGTTTCGCCACTGGTCAGCGCGCGTATGGATTGGATTACTTCTTGCATGATGCTCTTTGAAATTTCACCGTCCCTTGGTTGAGATAGTGCAGGGGCATGCAGAAAACCATGGCGATCATGTAAGATGAAGTGCGGCGTGTCTAATTCGGATCCACTGGCGCAGTGGATCGTGCTTCCAAATTCGCGGACCTCAAGAAAATCCTGGTGATTGGCGCAGTACCTGCGGGCTTGGGGAATTGCCTGAATTTTGAATGGAAGGTACCTCGGCGCAGCGAACTGGGTGGGGGCTGTCATCCGCAGCGCCGAGGGAAGCTTTATGCAGCTACACGCCTAATATGGATGGGTTGGGCGGCAGTTTTAGGGGGAAATATTGGTCATTCCATGTCACTTTTGAAAACCCGGAAACAGTGCCAGCTTAGCTTGCCAATTGTCCGGTATCGAGCCGAAAGCTAAGATGATTGCGGCCATCGACCCTGCGATAATCAAGATCACGCGACAGCGTTCGAATCAGAAACCAGCCGAACCCCCCTTCCGGCAGATCGTCCGTCGCTTCAAAAGCCGCCAGATGGCCTGCGGGCAGCAATTCGTTCGGCATTGGCAAGCCAGTGTCAATGATGCGACAGATCAGCGCGTTCTGGTGCAACAAAAGCGTAATCTCAATCTCACCTGCATGCCGGGCGTAGGCATGTTCGACGATGTTGTTCAACGCCTCGGCCAGAACAATCTCTGCGGTGCCACGATCATCGTCTGCCAAACTGCGCAGCAGGGCTGTATCAAACAGCACCCGCAGCCCTTCGCGCACCGCCAGCGGATCGGCAGGAATTGTGACCTGAGTGGATTTTTGCACGCCCGAACCGTCTGTTTTCATGCCCAGGCCATTATCCTGCATAGCGCAATCCATCGGGAATTTGATCGTGGATCGTGAAAACGCTGTCCATCCGTGTCAACCGAAACACCTTTTGCACCGTTGCCGTCAGCCCTGACAATTCCAGCTTCCGGTCTGGTGCCAGGGCTTTCATCACCGCAACCACCGCGCCCAGACCGCTGCTGTCAAGGAAGGCCACCCGCGACATATCCAGCACCACCCGCGGACTGGCGGTTGCCGTAATCTCGCGCATGCGGTCTTTGAACTGAATGGCCCCCGCAGCATCAATACGGTCTTGCATGGCACGGATTACCAGAATTTCGCCGCGCTGTTCGGCTACAAGCTCCATCTGCTTGCCCCCTTTGTTATGAAACACAGAGGTCAGGTTAGGGGGAAAGTATTACCGATACGTAAGGAGCCGGCCGTAAAATCGGTTCAATTCAACTGGAACTGCAACGGATAGCGGCCATCTTCGAAATCCCCAAAAAGATCGGGCAGATCGGGGTGCCCCACGGGTTCGCCGGTTTCATCTGGCACAAGGTTTTGTTCAGACACATAGGCCACATAATGGCTTTGGTCATTTTCCGCCAACAAATGATAAAAAGGCTGGTTGCGCGACGGGCGCGCATCTTCGGGGATGGCGTGATACCATTCTTCGGTATTGGAAAAGATTGCGTCCACGTCAAAAACCACACCGCGAAACGGATGCTTGCGGTGGCGCAGCACCTGACCGATATGGTATTTGGCCGCCGTCGTTAACATCATCACTGGTCTCCTACGCACTGTTGATATTCCCTTACAAAGGGTCTGTCCATTCCAGAGCTTGGCCTTGGCGGAAACAGTCTGTGCCATCGATCCACATAGTCTTTGGGCAGATCACAGCCGGTTTTCCGCCTGCTGGGGCAAATGTGATCGCCCAGCCGGTGCATTCCCATTTCCCTTTTGGTCTGTTTCCCCGTATCTTAACGACAAAATAAAAAGCACGAGGGGCAAATGAGCAGACTTCTCCGTGCGTCGATTTTGCTATTGGCCCTTGCATCTTGCGGGGGGGGCAATTTTTCGGCGCCTCGTAATCTGGACGATGCTTGCGCGATTTTGGCGCAACGTCCGACCTATTGGAAAGCCATGAAGGCCACCGAGCGCAGATGGGGTATTCCCATTGCCGTGCAGATGGCCGCGATTTATCAGGAATCCAAATTCATCGGCAATGCCCGCACGCCGCACCGCTTTGCTTTGGGCGTGATCCCGATGGGGCGGCAATCGTCGGCCTATGGCTATAGTCAGGCGCTGGATGGCACCTGGGAAGAGTACCAAGACGATCAGCGCCGCGGCGGGGCCAAGCGTGACCGCATTCAGGATGCCACCGATTTCATGGGGTGGTACATGAACGAAAGCAGTCAGAAACTCGGAATATCCAAGGGCGACGCCGAAGCTCAGTATCTTGCCTACCACGAGGGGCGCACGGGATATGTTAACCAAAGCTATCTGGGCAAGCCGTGGCTGGTGGAGGTTGCGGCGGCTATTGGGGCGCGGGCTGTGTTGTATGATCAGCAGTTGCGGGCGTGCCGGGGGTAACGATCTGATCGCGGCGCAGCCCCGGACCTGATCCGGGGCTGCGGCGTTTCCGCCAGCAGTTTCAATTCGCGCGCTTTGCGCTTTCATCCACGATGCTGAACAAGGATGGTGGATATTTCCCGCCTTTTGACAGTTCTCCCAGCATCACCGTGGTTTGTTGGCCCAGATCATCGGTGATGATCCATTGCCGCAGGGCAATCGGACCCGCCGTAAAGATCAGATCAATCGAGCCATATTCCGGGTTCTTCGGATCCATGGCGCGCACCCGGGTGGTGTTTTTCTCTTCCTTATGGGCCACCACCATTTTGGCCGCCCCCAAATCAACATTCGCGGCCAGGATCAGGTTTAGCGGCGTGCGTTTCAGCGGATACTGCTCGGGCGGCTGATTGGATTTGGCATCAAAGATCGCCACTTGCCCGCCCGATGCCAGCACCAGAGATTTATCCGGCGGGGCATATTCAAACCGCACCCGGCCGGGGCGTTTGATGAACAGCTTGCCGGTGGCGATTGATCCATCGGCGTTGATTTGTGTAAAATCCGTCTCGGCGGTGGTCAGGGTGTTCAGATAGGCCGACAGCTTTGTCAGCGGAATTTTTTCTGCCAACGCAGGGAAAGCGAAGGCGAGGACGGTAAGCGGGGCCAACAGGGCGGATCGGATGTTCATCGTCATAATATAGCGAAGGTCGGGCCGCGATACATCCCCCCGCCAATCGCTTGGCGGAGAGGTGCCGAGGGGATCGACAAACAGATGTCCGCGCGTGGACAGGGATTTGGATTATTATATTTCAATGGGTTAGAAGGCAGAGTTGACCGAAAATTAACGAATGTCCTGCGCAGGACTATGGGGCCCGCGCCGACAAACGCGAAGTCAGTCATCTCTTTTTCGTGACAAATCTTAAAACCCCTCAAAGCCGTCCGGTCAGCATCAGCACCACGACGATGATCAAGATAACACCAATCACCCCGACGCCGCCGTGGCCATAGCCATAGCCATAACCACCAATGCGCCCGCTAAAGCCGCCGATCAGAAAGATGATCAGCAGGATCACCAGAATAGTACCTAAGGACATATTTGCCTCCGCTTGCTGTGGAAAACAGTGTTACTTGCGCTTCATCGCGTCTTTGATGCCGCCGACGGCGTTTTGCAGTTTGCCTTCAACCTTCTCCGCCTCGCCATCAGCGCGCAGTTTCGCGTCGCCGACGGCCTTGCCCACAGCCACTTTGGCCTTGCCCGCAATAACCTTGGCGGACCCTGCAATCCGGTCTTTGTCCATTGAAACGCTCCTGTGGTGCGACGGCACTGTGCCGCCGATTATAGGCAAGGATAGCAAGCGGTGCGGAGCGGGGGGCTGATCTTGGTTAGTTTGGGAAGCGGGAAGTTTGTCGGGGTCGGGCCGGGCGACTGGCGCGGGATTGGTCAGAAGGGAGGGGGCGTAAGTTTAAATCGTGGGTTTCACCCACCCTACGGTTCGCACTTTGGGCCGAAGTGGCGACTGTCCAGTGGACAGTTGCCCGACCCATTGCCTGAAGGCGCAAGCCGTAGGGTAAGGGAGGTTGGGCAAAGTGCAGTGGTTGGGAAATCGGGGCGCGCCTGACTGGCTGGTGCGTGAAACGCGCCTGCCGGGGGCAGGCAGGCGCGCCCCGATTTGACGCGTGTCAAATTGGGCAAGAAGAAGTGAGTTAGCATTTTGTAAATATTAAAATGCGTGGGTTTCACCCATCCATTTGCTATCCCAACTTGTGCCAAACTTCTCCAGTCTTGATGAGATAGCCAACGCAGGTTTGTGAACCTTCTTTGCGCCGTTCAGCAGGAATTGACCCCACCGCGACTTCAAATCCCGCGAGTCCTACTGAGTGATTTGAAGCCAGATGAACCATCAAAGATTCCGAAGCTGTCAAGATGGAGTCCAGTGCTCGCTCAACGAAATCGCTTACCGCCATTTCGACCTCTGCCGTCTTTGGGTGAACAATTTCGATTCGTGGGGCGGAGAGCAGGTTGTCAGCGCCCAAAGCAAAATCTTGCACGATGATCTTTTGGCCTACTTTCGGATGCTCAACGCAGTGCCTGGCATTACGAACAAAATTCATAAAGCGAGCCAACTCACGAGAAAACTCGGTGAACTCGTGATTGTTTCCATAGATTTCGAGAACTTTGTCTGCAAAGCCGTCAAACATCTTTTGACTGTGATTATAGAAGATTTGAGAAAATCGGTACAGCGCTTGACTCGCGTGTTCAATTCTTTGAATGAAAGCTTTTACTTGCGGAAGAAGATTTTCAACGGAAGGAATCGTAAACCCTTGACTCGTAGGTTGCTGCAATGCGTTGGCGGCGATCTCTTCGGCAACCAAGAGTTCGCTCTTAATTTTTTCGGCAGCAAGTAGCTCCGCCATGACATTCAACGCCTGATCCATAATCTCTTTCCGATCAAACTTTGCGTCGAATTGAGAGACGTTAAATAGCGCATTGGCTGTAAGGAAGCTTCGACCCACAATCTCTGAAAGAAAACCGGAGGACGCGATTTTCTGATTGCTGTTAGGTATGCTTGAGTTAGTCCGCTGCGGGTCAATACGATCAGCGAGAAGCATCCGATAGATTGAACGCTCCTTGATCAGATACAGATCTTGGTCGGCAACATTCACCATCTCTTTTATGGCTCCATCACTGGAATCGCCGATGGTCATTGAAACGGCACCGTCACGGAGGCGGTCAATTCGGAGTTTGTGAGTGTTAATCGTCATACGAAAAACGTATCAGCCCCGCAGAGACAGAGGAACAGAAAATACCGAGGCCCTATCAGTAAATGGCAAGCAACAATATTAACTTAGTCAGGCCCCCCCCTCAATGCTCCGGCAGTAGTATCTCCCTCTTCCCCACATGGTTGGCCGCCGTGATCACCGAATGCTCTTCCATCTGTTCGACCAGTTTTGCGGCCTTGTTATACCCGATCCCTAATTTCCGCTGGATATAGCTGGTGGAACATTTGCGGTCGCGGGCGACGATGGCGACGGCTTGGTCGTACAGGCTGTCGTCAAGGCCGTCGGAGCCTAAGCCAAGCAGGCTGTCGATTTCGTCTTTATCTTCATCGCCAGCCTCAACCACGCCAGACATATAGACCGGCGGGCCATAGCTTTTCAGGTGGTTGACGATTTCTTCGACCTCTTCATCCGACACGAACGGACCGTGGATGCGCATCACTTTGC
>JAYUHO010000370.1:0-8236 GCA_043766915.1 Cypionkella sp. | reverse complement strand
GCGGCAGGTGGCAATATCGGCTGTTTCGGCGATAAACAGGGTCATGCAAAATAATCCCGCAACACCCGGCCATAAATTGCTTTCAACGCGTGTATCTGCGCCACCTCGACCCGTTCATCGACGTGATGCATGCCGCGCCCGACCAGACCAAATTCCACCACCGGGCAGTGATCTTTGACAAAACGCGCGTCAGATGTGCCGCCACTGGTGGAATATTCGGGGGTAATCCCGGTTTCGGCCTGCACGGCACGGGCAACCAGATCGCACAGCGCACCGGGCGGGGTAAGGAAACTTTCGCCGGATATCGTCACGCGCAGGCTGATTTCCACGCCGGTTTCGGCTTGCACGGATGCGGCGTGGGTTAGCAGCCATTCGGTCAGGCTGGCCCCTGTATGCGCATCATTATACCGGATGTTGACAGTTGCCGTGCCCCGCGCCGGGATCACGTTATTGGCAGGATTGCCACAATCAATCGTGGTGATGGCAAGGGTTGAGGCATCAAAATGCGCGGTGCCAGTGTCAAGCGGCTGGGATTCTAATCGCGCCAGAACTGCGACCAACGCAGACATCGGATTGCGGGCGCGGTGCGGATAGGCAGAGTGGCCCTGCACGCCATGGGCGGTAAAGTAGCAGGTCATCGACCCGCGACGGCCGATTTTCATCATCTCGCCCAAGGTGTTGGGGCAGGTGGGTTCGCCCACCAAGCAATCGGTCATTCGTTCGTCATGCGCTGCCATCCAGTCCAACAGCGCCACAGTGCCGTCCAACGCCACGTCTTCTTCATCACCGGTGATCGCCAAGATCACCGCGCCATCGGGCGGCGTCTGACGGACGAAATCCACAGCAGCGGCAACAAAGGCCGCGACGCCCGATTTCATATCAACGGCCCCACGCCCATACATGAAACCGTCCACCACCGCCGCGCCAAACGGGTCTTGCGTCCAGGCCGCGGCATCGCCCACCGGCACCACATCGGTATGGCCATTGAAGCCGAACGATTTGTTCGCGCCGCGCGTGCCCCAGCGGGCAAACAGATTACAAATCCCGCCGCGATCAACCCGCGTACACTCAAAGCCTGCGGTTTCAAGCAAGGCTTGCAACAGCACCAACGCGCCGCCTTCAACGGGCGTGACAGAGGCGCAGCGGATCAGATCAGCCGTCAAAGCTGCCGCATCGACTGGAGTGCGGGGCGGCAAGACTTTTGGGATATGCACACTCATCGCCAAACCTTTCAAGACAATCTGCCCCAGCGATACCGAACTCGCCCCGTGACCGCAACAACGGCTGTTTTTAAGGAGCCCATAAATGCCCGGATGGTCGCCAACATCGCGGTGATAACTGTGGCCGTGCCGCCACCGCGCAAAACCCGCCAACCGCGCAGCGGTGCTTTGAACGTGACTTGCCCGCTGCTTGTGCCTAACCATCGGGCAAATAACAGTCCCGAGGCGGGGCAGATACCAAATAAGCCGGTGTTGGCTTGGGGGAACACCGATGTGACGCGCGCGTCACAGCAGGGGTGACCAGGGGTTTGCTTGCCTTAAGGGACGCGGAGAATGAAGTGGCCCCATCCGATTCGAACCTGTCCACCATGCCGCGATCCTTTGCGGGCGAAGCGGATTGGATCGCGCTGTCCGATGCACGGTTTTTCGGGTCTGGGGTAACGTTGTCCGCTGCTGACCCCGAGCAGCCGCAAACCGGATTGGTGCATACGGGACTATTCGTAATGGAACTGGCGCTGCCGCTGGCCGGGGCGATGGTGTTGTTAAACCATCAGTCTGATCAGGGTTGGCCCCGCACATTCGCGGTGTTTCATGATCTGGCGGCGGGGCTGGTGATTTTGCACCGCCAAGGCAAATCGGTGGTGCGCCACGTGCTGCCCGGCCCGATCCCGCAGGGGCGCGGCACGGGGCGGTTGTCGTTTCGGTTTGACGCACCGGCGCGGATTTGGGAGATGAGTTTCGAAGTGCTGGGCAGTGATCCCCCTGTCAGTGTGTCGTCGTCAGGACGCAATCCATTTCCGTTTCACCTCGCTGATGTTAAAGAGATTTGTAGTGCGCAGCGCGCCGATGGTCCGGTGTTGTGGTTTGGGTTGACGCGCGGCGCAGCCCCTCCGGCCCGCGCGCCATGGATCGGTCAACGCACGCCGGTTGAAACCAGCCTTGGCCCGGTTCCTGCCGGAAATCTGGTGCCCGGCACCATTATCATGACCGCCGATCATGGGCCTCTGCCGCTGCTGGCACGGCACAACCTGACCCTGCCCGCGCGGGGATCTTTCGCGCCGATTCTGCTGCGCGCGCCATTTTTTGGACTGCGCCAAGATTTGCTGGTGTCTGCCGATCAATTGGTAGCGGTCACGGGGGCCGAGGCCGAATATCTGTTTGCAGAAGAATCCGTGTTGATGCGGGCAGGTGATATGGTGGATGGCCGCACCGCTCTGACGGATCAGCGCCGCGCCGTCATCGAGTCAGTTGCCCTTGATCTGGGGCGTCCCGCGTTGATTGAAGCGGATGGCTGTTTGATAGCCACCGGCCATCACGCCGGGGCCGAGGCATCGTTGCGGTGTCTGCACAGCTATGAGGTGCTGACGCTGATGGCCCTTCTGGGCCGCACTGCCCGGCGGTCGGCTTAGGAACTAGTCGAAAAAAGGTGTCATCTGCGCCACGATGACCGAGTTTTCATCCAGCGCCCGCGCCATCATCGCCTGCTCTTCCGGATCAATCTCATCCCCGGCCGCCAGCCGTTCTTCCAACGTGCCATAACCCGACACATCCAAAGGCGACATATCGGCCTGCTTTAAAATCGCAACCGTTTCGCGGACGGCTTCGGCCTCGTCCACGCCGCTGGCATAGCACATTAGGGCGGCCCCGGTGGCCTTGTCGGGCAATCCATCGCCGGGCTTGCGGCCCACTTCGACGACCAAGGTATAAACCTGCTGTCTGCTGTCTTCTTTGGTCATGCTGCCACCTTCAAGAATCTGAGGCAGGGTTTACTGTGGTGGCCATCAAAGGCAAGGGCAGATTCAGCGCAGCGTTGGCCCGCCCGCGACGCTGCGTTAAAACCGCGCGGGCCGGATCACCTGAACATCCGTCACCGACACCACGCCGATATGACGCTGCACCACCGTAAAGGCTGCGTCCAGCAACCCGTCCAGACGTTCGGGGGCGATCAGGCAGACCACGGCGACCATGCCGCTGCGCCCAACCTGGCCCTCGCGGCTCCATTGGCCCGATCTGCCGGATCCGCCCAGCACGGGCAGCACGGTGAACCCGCTGACACCTGCTGCGGCCAGGGCATCGGTCAGGCGACCTTCCATCGGGGCTTCGATGATAATCTCGACGCGTTTTGCGGCATGGGTTTGCATGGTTGGTCAGCCTTGGGTTACGGCAAGGGCAATGGCCACATAGGCCGGAATGCCGATGATCAGATTGAACGGAAAGGTCACGCCCAGCGACAGGGTCAGATAAATTGACGGGTTCGCCTCGGGCAGGGCGACCCGCATAGCGGCGGGCACGGCGATGTAACTGGCCGAGGCCGCAAGAACCATCATCAGGGCGACGCCCCCGGTTGACAGGCCCAGCACCATGGCCACGGCCAGACCCGCCGCCGCTCCGATCATCGGCATCAGCAGCCCGAACAGCACAGCGCCTCCATCCAACACCCCGCGCGCAGACCGCAGACCGCGCCCCGCGACCAACCCCATATCCAGCAAGAACAGGCACAGCACACCTTGAAACGGCGCAACGATAAAGGCACTGATCCGCGCCATACCGGGCGCACCAGTGGCCAGGCCGATCAGAAATGCGCCGACCAAAAGCACGATTGAGCCATTCAACAAAATTTCGCGCCAAAGCCGCGCATCCATCTGCACGTCCGCCCCTTTGCCCCTGCGCGACACCAACCACAGCGCCGAGACAATCGCCGGGGCCTCCATCGCCGCTGCAACGGCGACCATATAGCCTTCGGCGGCGATGCCGCGCGCGGCAAGGACGGATGTTGCAGTCACAAACGTGACGATCGAGATAGACCCATAATGCGCCGCCACCGCGGCGGCATCAAGAACCGACAGTTTGGTCAGGCTGCGCAACAGGGCGAAGGCAACGAAGGGCAGCGCGAAAGACAGGATCACGCCGCCCACCAACGCGCCCAACAGCTGACCGTCCAATCCATGATCGGCAACCGCCACGCCGCCCTTAAACCCAATGGCGAACAGCAAATAGAGGGACATCATCTTGGCCGCAGCTTCAGGAACTGTCAGGTCAGACCGCGCAATGGCAGCCGCCAGCCCCAGTGCAAAGCTAAGAATCATTGGCGTCAGCAGGTTCTGCCCCGCCAGCGTCAGAATATCACCCACCCGAAGCCCCCAATATAGCTGCCTTAATGTAACCTTGCTGCGCTTGCCCGGAAAACCCCCGCCGCAGGCCTGCATCTGCGTTTTGATTAATGCATTTTGCATTTATTTTGAACCAAAATTCGCCCTGACAACAGGGCGAACGTTTTTTTCCGTCCGCCCCGGATCAACCGCGCCCTGATCTAAACCGCAACAAACCCACCGCGTGCGGGGTCAAACTGCTGTAACCCACCCTCGCCCGTGTTGGTCCATAATCCGTGCAGGGTCAGCAGATCGCCTTCAACCGCCTCGCGCACAAAGGGGAAGGTCAGCAGGTTTTCAAGACTGATCAGCACCGCCTCTTTTTCTAAAGCAGGAAGTATCTGATCGGCGGGCATATGCGCGACTTTCTCATAGCCGGGGCGCAAAATATCCATCCAACGCCCCACAAAGCTTGATTTCTCCTCCAACTCGGGGGCGGCACCCGAACACATATCATGGCAGCCTTTGACGCCGCCGCAATTCGAATGACCCAGCACCACGATATGCGCCACGCCCAGACTGGTGACTGCGTATTCCACCGCAGCCGACGTGCCGTGGGTCTGGCCATCCGGCTTATAGGGCGGCACCAGATTGGCCACATTGCGGTGAATAAAGAACTCGCCCTCATCCGCCCCAAAGATAGACGTGACATGCACCCGGCTGTCGCAACAGGAAATGACCATAGCGCGCGGGTGCTGCCCGCTTTCGGCCAAACGGCGATACCAGGCCTTATTTTCCTGATAGGCCGTGGCGCGCCAGCCTTGAAAACGTTGGATCAAATACGCAGGAAGCGGGCGGACATGGCTCATCTGTGGCATCCTGTGCTGGGGTCGCTGCTTCGATCTAGGCTGCAATTGCCACAAATTCGAGAAGTTTCTTTTGCCCGACGCAACCTTTTCTTCAGCACAACCGGGCAAGGTGGTCTTGGGTGTAAGACCAAGGGTGTGTCAGATGACGATGAATAATGTGGTCGCCTTGCGGCCAAAAGAACGTGTGCGCCAGGATGCCGAACCGATAGCCACGATGTACCGTACCCTTGGCACGGCGTCGGCCGAACAGGTGGTCACCCGGGCGCTGGGGGAATTGGCGCTGACAATGTCAGGGTTGGCGGCCCAGGTGCGCGACCACGAAATGGGCGATCTGATCCGGCAATTGCGCCGCCTGCAACGGATGGCAGAAAATCTGGGGATGGTGTCACTGGGTCTGGTGGCCGCCGATCTGCGGGTGTGCCTTGACAGCAAGGATGTCACGGCATTTGCCGCCGTATGGGCCCGGCTGTTGCGGATTGCCGAACGGTCATTGGCCGCTGACAAAACGATTTTGGATCAGACCTTGATCTGACGAACGGCGGGCGATGGCCAGCATGGCACACGCGTTACCATCCCCCGTTGCAGGACCGGGCAAATCGGCTAGAGTCGGCGCACCCTTTAAAGGACGCGTTATGACCCCCACTTTTGCCGCGCCTGCCACTGAACACCGCATCTTGCATGTGGTCAGCCCCGACACTGTTGCAGCCTTTGCAGAAACCCAAACGCCAGAAGTGCAGCGCTGGCTGACGGGCATTGGATTTACCGGCGAATTGGGGGATGTGCGGCTGATCCCCGGCAGCAGCGGCGTGGCGGCGGCGGTCATCGGCCATGGCACGGCCAAGGCCCGCGCGCGGTTGCGCTTTGCGATGTCAAAGGCAGCCACGCTGTTGCCTGCGGGCGCGTGGCGATTGGCAGGTGATCTGACCCAAGCCCAGCGCGATGAGATGGCCTTAGGCTGGCTTTTGGCGCAGTACCGGTTTGACCGCTATCGCCCGGCCAAACCCGCAGCACCGGCGGCGCAGTTGATCTGCCCCGATGGCTGCGATGCCGCCCAGCTTTTGGCAATGGCGCAGGGCGAATACCTGACCCGCGATCTGATCAACACCCCTGCCAGCGACATGGGCCCTGACGAGTTGGAACTGGCCTTTCTTGCGCTTGCCAGCGCCTTTGGCGCGACGACCAAAGTCATCCGCGGCGACGATCTTCTGGTGCAGAATTTCCCGATGATCCACGCGGTTGGCCGGGCCTCGCCGCGCGCGCCACGTCTGTTGGAACTGAACTGGGGCACCAAAGGGCCGCATCTGACGCTGGTGGGCAAAGGGGTCTGTTTTGATACCGGCGGGCTGAACATCAAACCGTCGGCAGGCATGCTGTTGATGAAGAAAGACATGGGCGGGGCCGCCACAGTGATGGGATTGGCCCAGATGATCCTGCAGTTAAAGCTGCCGTTGCGGCTGCGCGTGCTGGTCCCTGCGGTCGAAAACGTGATTTCCGGCAATGCGATGCGGCCGCGCGATATTCTGACCTCGCGCAAGGGACTGACGGTTGAGGTGAACGATACCGATGCCGAGGGGCGTCTGGTGCTGGCCGACGCTTTGGCTTTGGCCACCGAGACGCCGACCGATGCCATCATTTCGATGGCAACCCTGACAGGCGCGGCGCGCGTCGCCGTTGGCCCCGATCTTGCACCCTATTATTGCGATGACCACGATATGGCGGCGGCTTTGGAAGCCGGCGCTGTGCAAGGCTGCGATCCGGTCTGGCGGCTGCCGTTTCACCCCCCCTACGAGGCGATTATCGAACCCGGAATTGCGGATCTCGACAATGCACCCGGCTGGGGCTTTGCCGGATCAATCACCGCAGCCCTGTTCTTGCGCCGGTTTGTTGACGATGCCCGCTACATGCATTTCGACATCTATGGCCACAGCCCGTCAGACCAGCCCGCGCGTCCTAAAGGCGGTACCGGCATGGGCGCCCGGGCGGTTCTGCTGGCCCTGCCTGCCATCCTTGGGCTGAAACCATGACCCCCAAACCTGACCGTCGCCTGACGCCGGCAACCGACCGCGTTGCCCATGTGTCGATGACAGGGCTGATCGACGCGCCAACGTTCACAGCGGGCAAGATGCGGCGCGTTGGCGTGCCGCTGGTGGATTTGCTGCGCGGGCCACAGGGCGCACGGGAACGGCAACTGGCCTTCGGCGAGTCGTTTACGGTGATCGACCACGCGCAAGACCACGCGTTCGGATTTGCAACCAAAGACGGCTATTGCGGCTGGCTGCCGGAGGGGGCCCTGACAGACGGCTCCGCGCCGACGCATTGGGTGGCCAGCCCCGGCACCCATCTTTATCCCGAACCCCGCGTTCAGGCCCGCGAAATCGCGGCTTTGCCTCTGGGCGCGCAGCTTTGTGTCACCGACCAGACGGCAACCTGGGCGCAAACCGCGCAGGGCTATGTTCCGCTGCCGCATCTGCGCGCGATTGGGGATTATCTGACCGACCCTGTTGCTGTTGCTGAAGGATTTTTGGGTACGCCCTACCTGTGGGGGGGCAATTCCCGCGCGGGGATAGATTGTTCGGGCCTTGTGCAGCTTAGCCATCTGGCGTGCGGCCTGTCCGCCCCCGGCGACGCCGATCTGCAAGAGGCGATGGGAACCACGATCGGCGACAACACACCATTGCAGCGCGGTGATTTGCTGTTCTGGTCGGGTCATGTGGCCATGGTCGTTGACGATCAGCGCCTGATCCACGCCAATGGCCACACAATGTCGGTGGCTTATGAAGAGACAGAGGCGTGTATCGCCCGCATCTTCGCCCAGAACGGCGGTCCGGTTACCAAACGCCGCAGGCTTTGATGTTTCATATTGGCCCAAATATCCTTGGGGCGGTGTGTTGTAGTTAATAATTCTGCAGTGTTCGAAATTGAGCCGCAATTGGGCGTCTTCATCGGGATCAGTCGATATCAGCTGATTTCATCCGATTGGCCCACCTGATTTGCCTGCCCATTTTTGCCACCATCGGTGCAGGCTTGATCGACTGACGCGGCGGTTTGGCGGGAAGGT
>JAYUHO010000369.1:0-3124 GCA_043766915.1 Cypionkella sp. | reverse complement strand
AACCCGCTCTAAAGCGGCCTCTGGGGCGGCCTGATACCGAAGCCTGTCCCTTACACTTCTTCCAGCAGACCCCGGCCTTTCAGCAACGGCTCTACCCCCGGCATTCTGCCGCGGAATTTCGTATACAAAACATCCGGCTCTTCCGACCCGCCTGCCGACAGGATGAACTGCTCCAACCGCGCCGCAACACCTTGATCGAACGCATCCCCCGCCTCTTCAAAGGCGGCAAAAGCGTCGGCGTCCATCACTTCAGACCACATGTAACTGTAATAGCCACTGGAATATCCGTCGCCCGAAAACACATGCGCGAAATGCGGCGTGGCGTGGCGCATGCGGATCGACTGCGGCATGCCGATGCTTTCCAACACTTGCGCCTGCATCTGCATCGGATCCGCCGGAGGGGCACCTTCGTGGAACGCCAGATCGACCAAGGCCGACGACAGGAATTCCACCGTCGCAAAGCCCTGATCATAGGTGCCCGCCGCCAGCAGCCGCGTTCGCATATCGGCGGCCATCGGCGCGCCCGTTTCAAAATGCAGTGCGTGTTTTTCCAACACTTCCGGCACTTCCAGCCAATGTTCATACAACTGACTGGGCAATTCAACAAAATCGCGTGCCACAGAGGTGCCCGAGATAAAACCATAAGTCACATTCGACAGCATCTGGTGCAGCGCATGGCCGAATTCATGAAACAGCGTGCGCGCATCGTCATACGACAGCAAACTGGGGTCGCCCTTGGCAAAATTGCACACATTCATTACGATGGGCCGCTGATCACCGCCCAGTTTGCGCTGACTGCGCATCGCCGAACACCATGCGCCAGAGCGTTTTGAGCCGCGCGCAAAGTAATCGCCGATGAACACCGCGATATGCTGGCCTGCGCGGGTAACCTCCCACGCGCGGACATCGGGGTGATACATCGGGGCATCCAACTCGCGAAACTCCAGTCCGAACAAACGGTTGGCGCAATCAAACTGCGCGCCCAGCATCGCGTTCAACGACAAATAGGGCTTTAACACCGCCTCATCCAGATCATGTTCCGCCAAACGCCGCTTTTCGGAATAATACCGCCAATCCCACGGCTCCAGCGGCCCGGCGATGCCATCGGCGTGCAGCATGGTTTGCAAAACTGCCGCATCGCCTAACGCCTTGGCTTTGGCCGGAGCCCATACCCGCATCAACAAATCACGCACGGCGCTTGGCGTTTTCGCCATTTCCGGTTCTAACTTGTAATCGGCAAAACTGGCATAGCCTAACAAAGTCGCCCGCTCATGGCGCAGCGCCAAAGTTTCCGCGGCGATGGCCCGATTGTCGGTGGCGTTGCCATTGGCCCCGCGCAGGCCCCATGCTTCATAGGCATTTTGACGCAACGACCGCCGGGAAGAAAACTGCAAAAACGGCACGATCAGGGATCGGCTCAGCGTGACAACCGGGCCTTTTGCCCCCTTTTCAACCCCTGCCGCACGCGCCGACGCCACCACGAAATCGGGCAGGCCCGCCAGATCATCTTCGGCCAAATCCATGAACCAATCGCGTTCATCGGCCAGCAGGTTCTGGCTGAACGTCGTGCCCAACACCGCCAACCGCGATTTCACCGCCGTCAGCCGATCAGATGCGGCCCCGACCAACAGCGCCCCAGACCTCACGAACATCTGCCGATACAGCGTCAGTACCCGCAGCTGTTCTGCCGTCAGCGCCAGATCATCCCGCCCCTGCCAAAGCGTCTCAACACGTTGAAACAGCGCGGTATTGTTCGTCACCTCGGATGAAAATGCGCTCATCTTCGGGGCCAGATCGCGCTGCAATGCCTCACGCGCATCCGTGCTGTCGGCCCCCGCCAGATTGTAGAATACCCCACCCACCCGGTCGAGCAAGCCTTCAGCCAACTCCATCGCCTCTATCGTATTGGCGAAAGTCGGCGCATCAGGGCTGTCTGCAATCGCGGTGATTGCGGCGCGCGCCTCGGCCAACCCTGCGTCAAACGCCGGGGCAAAATCATCATCTGTGATCTGCGCAAAAGGCGGCAGGCCAAACGCAGTGTCCCAAGGCGTCAGCAAAGCATTCATCAGAGATCTCCTTTGAGATGAAACTAGGGACACCGTCTGCCAACGTCCACCCCAAGGCGGCGGATTTAGCGCTCTTGCCGCGTCCGCAACCGATGCTCGACCCGGCGCAACACCAGCGACAGCGTGATGGTCATCGTCAGATACAACAGCGCCACCAGATTATACGTCTCAAAATACCTGAAATTGCCCGCCGCCGTCACCTTGCCCAGTTGCGCAATATCCGCGACGCCCAGCACCGACACCAAAGAGCTGTCTTTGACCATCGCCACAAAATCATTGCCCAAAGGCGGCAGGATCATCCGAAACGCCTGCGGGAACACCACATGCCGAAAGCGTTGCCACCCCGACAGGCCCAGCGCCTTGGCGGCCTCAATCTGGCCCTTATCCACCGCCTGCAATCCGGCGCGAAACACTTCGGCCAGAAACGCCGAATAGGCCAGCATCAGCGCAATCACCGCCCGCCATAACAACGGAAAATCCCGCGTTTTCAACGGGTCAGCGCCCACAAACCCGGTGATCCAGTTCCAGGCAATCACAAATCCGGGGGCGGCCACGAAGGCCACATACAGCAGCAATACCATAATCGGCACGCCGCGCATCACCTCGACATACAGCCGCGCCACCTGCCGCAGCGCCACATACCGCGATAACCCCGCCATGGCCAAAGCCAGCCCCAACGCGCAGGCCATGCCATAGGCCACGATCGACACCATGATCGTCAGCCATATCCCTTTCGCCAACGTCGCCATCGCCAGCGAGTAGACCTCGCTTGCCCAAACTTCGTAAAATAGCCAAAGACCAGTGCCCCCAAGGATCACCAGCCACCATGGAAAGTCGCTGTCTGCTTTTGAATTGGGGGCCATACTGAATGGCCCCAAGGTTTCCCTTGGGGCCGGGTGCCTTACTGGCCCATCTTATAGTCAACGAACCAGGTTTTGTTCAACGCATCTATGGTGCCATCTGCCTTCATCGCCGCAATCGCTGCATTCATCGGTGCCACCAGATCCGACCCCTTCGGGAAGATAAAGCCAAAATCCTCGACCCCCAGCTTTTCGCCG
>JAYUHO010000368.1:0-8303 GCA_043766915.1 Cypionkella sp. | reverse complement strand
CCCGATCATCGCGCGGTAGCTTTCCAGAACCGATCCTGCCACGCCAACCTGAGACGCCACATTGCGCGCCAACTGCGGGGCCTTGACCGGCAACCACGGTTTGCCGGTTGTAAATCCGCCCTGAGCCGACGCATCCCAAACCATCGGCGTGCGGGTGTTGTCGCGGCCAATAGGTTCGGGCCAGAACACAATGCCTTGCGGATCAGTCAGTTCATCAAACGCCAGTTCTGTATCGGTCTGGCCCAGTTCCTCGCCCTGCCACAGGCAGATCGAGCCTTCGAGCGACAACAGCAATGCCGCCGCCTGCCGCGCCAAGGCATCCTGCGACACCCCGTATTTGGCCCAGCGGCTGACGTGCCGCACCACATCATGATTGGAAAACGCCCACATCGGCCAGCCGTCGGGCGCGCCTTTGAAAAATTCTTCTAACTTGGCGCGAAAGAACGCGGCGGAATAATCGTATCCCATCAATTCAAACGAATAACACTGATGCAGCCGCCCAGGTGCTGTGTATTCGCCCATCATCCGAATGGCATGATGATTTTCACCCATCTCGCCCACCGACGCGCGGTTGTCATAGCTGTCTAACAGTTGGCGAATACGCTCCATCCACGACAGGTTTTCCGGCTGGTTCTTGGAGAACAGGTGATATTGCATGCCGTAGGGGTTCGCCTCGGTCACCGGTTTCACCCGGAAATCGGCGGCATTGTCGCGCAGGTGTTGGTCATGGAAAAAGTAGTTCACCGTGTCAAAGCGAAACCCATCAACGCCACGGTCCAGCCAGAACCGCATGTTTTCGATCATCCAGTCCTGCACAGCCGGGTTATGGAAATTCCAATCCGGTTGCTGCACCAGAAAGTTATGCAGGTAATACTGTTTGCGCCGCGCATCCCAGGCCCAGGTGCTGCCGCCAAACACCGACAGCCAATTGTTGGGCGGCGTGCCATCGGGTTTCGGATCGGCCCAGACAAACCAGTCGGATTTAGGGTTGTCGCGACTGGCGCGGCTGATTTTGAAAAACGGGTGCTGATCGGAACAATGCGACAGTACCTGATCAATGATCACCTTAAGGCCCAGCGCGTGGGCCCGCGCCACAAGGGCATCAAAATCGGCCAATGTGCCAAAGGTTGGGTCTACGTTGGTGTAATCCGAAACATCATAGCCCATGTCCAGCATCGGCGAGGTAAAGATCGGCGACAGCCACACCGCCTGCACCCCCAAGCCGGCAATATGATCCAGCCGCCGCGTGATGCCCGCCAGATCGCCAATGCCATCGCCATTGTCATCCTGAAACGACCTGGGATAGACCTGATAAGTCACCGATCCGCGCCACCATTCTGTCATTTTCATCTCCGCATTCGATGTTCGCGCCAGCATACCGGGCAATTCAGGCCGATGACAGGGCTCCGTCGGATCGTTTTTGGCAACTTGTATGGTGACAAAGTAGTGGTTGAATCTTCCATGCCCCCGGTTCACGTTCCGCCGCAAAAAGGAGCGTCGCCATGTCCAAATCGGCCCTGTTCACCCCGGTTCTGATTGCAGCCTCGTTTATTTTGATCCTGAACTTCGGTATCCGCGCCAGCTTTGGCGTGTTCCAACTGCCGATTGCGACCGAATTTGGCTGGGTCCGGGCCGATTTTTCAATGGCGATTGCAATTCAAAACCTGGCCTGGGGCGTGGGGCAGCCGATTTTCGGCGCGATATCCGAACGCTTTGGTGACAGACGGGCCATCGTTGCGGGCGCTTTGCTTTATTCCCTAGGTCTTGTTCTGTCCAGTTTCGCCGTCACCCCCGGTCAACATCAGTTTCTTGAAATCCTTGTGGGGTTTGGCATTGCGGGCACCGGGTTTGGCATGATCCTGGCCATCGTTGGCCGTGCTGCCGCGCCCGAAAATCGCAGCCTTGCGCTGGGTGTTGCCACTGGTCTTGGCTCTGCTGGCCAAGTCTTTGGCCCCCTCGTCGCCCAGGCCCTTTTGCGCCATTACCCATGGCAAACGGTGTTTATGATCTTTGCCGCACTGATCCTGTGCGTTCTCTTCGCGTTGCCGTTTCTGCGTGCCCCGGCCAAAGCCACCACGGCAGAGCCTGAAGAATCCCTGATCACGGTCTTAAAACGCGCCTTTCGTGACCCGTCCTACACATTGATCTTTCTTGGTTTTTTCTCGTGTGGGTATCAATTGGGCTTTATCACCGCCCACTTCCCCGCATTCATCGCCGAGATGTGCAGCCCCATCACGCCGGGCAGTTTTCTGGCAGGGCTGGGCCTTAGCAGCACCTCAGCGCTTGGCGCCATCGCCATATCGCTGATCGGCGTCGCAAACATTGGTGGGTCGATATTGGCAGGCTGGCTGGGCAAACGATATCCCAAGAAATACCTGTTGGCAGGCGTCTATACCGCCCGCACTATTGCCTCGATCTTGTTCATATCTGTGGCAATGACCCCCGAAACCGTGGTGATTTATTCGCTTGTGATGGGCTCGCTCTGGCTTGCCACGGTGCCGCTCACCTCGGGCCTTGTGGCGCAGATTTACGGGTTGCGGTATATGGGCACGCTCTATGGGTTCGTGTTTTTCAGCCATCAGGTAGGATCGTTCCTCGGCGTCTGGCTGGGGGGGCGGATGTATGACATCACCGGTAACTATACGGCTGTCTGGTGGATCGGCATCGGCGTCGGCGCGTTTTCGGCCATCCTGCATCTGCCCATTCGCGAACGCCCCTTGATGGCGCAAGCGGCCTGATCCGATGCGCCCCGGTATCGCCGCCCTGATCGGTGCCTATATCCTAAGCCAGTTTTACCGGGCGTTTCTGGCGGTGTTGACGCCGGTTCTGGGCACTGAACTCGGGGCCACGCCCGACGCGTTGGCAGCGGCGTCTGGCTATTGGTTTTTGGCCTTTGCGCTGATGCAACTGCCCATCGGCTGGGCGCTTGACCGGATCGGCCCGCGCCTGACGACTGCCGGTCTGCTGTCGGTCGCGGCATTGGGCGCTGCGGTGTTTGCCACCGCACAAGGCACCGGCCAAATCAAACTGGCGATGGCCCTGATCGGGACAGGCTGCGCGCCGGTGCTGATGGCGGCCTATTACATCTATGCCCGCACCTATTCGGCGGCGGCGTTTGGAACGCTGGCCGGGGTAACGGTAGGCATCGGGTCTTTGGGCAATATCGCCGCATCTTTGCCTCTGTCGGCAGTGGTCGCCGAAATCGGCTGGAGAGGTGCCGTCTGGGGTCTGGCCGCGATCACGCTGGCCACCGCGGCGGCCATTCTGACGCTGGTCCGCGATCCGCCCCGTGCCACCGGGCCCAGCCAGGGGTCTTTGCTTGACCTGTTGAAAATGCCTGCCTTGTGGCCGATTTTGCTGATGATGGCCGCGTGCTATGCCCCGGCGGCGGGGTTGAGGGGCCTTTGGGTTGGTCCCTATTTTGCGGCAGGCTTTGGCGCGGACGCCGCACGCATTGGCCAGATCACCCTGATCATGGGGCTGGCGATGGTGGCGGGAAACTTTGCCTATGGCCCGCTGGACCGTCTTTTGGGCACCCGCAAAAGACTGATCTTTGGCGGCAATGTGGTGGTGCTGGCCTGCATGATCGCGCTGTATCTGAACGCGGCAAATGCGGGCTGGCGGCCCATTGCCCTGCTGGCCGCCATCGGCTTTTTCGGCGCATCATTCCCGATGGTTATGGCGCACGGCCGGGCGTTTTTGCCGCCGTCTCTGGTCGGGCGCGGTGTGACGCTGATCAATCTTTTCGGCATCGGCTCGGCGGGGGTGATGCAATTTGTGACCGGCCGCATTCATACTGCCTATGCCAGCGACAGCATACCAACCGCCCCCTTCGCCGCCGTTTTTGCGTTCTACGCCGTGCTGATCGCGGCGGGCCTGACCGTCTATCTGCTGTCAATAGACCGCACCGACTAGGCCCTACTGCTCCAGCCGTCGAATCCGCTTTCCCCCCGCCGCCCCATGCGGTAACAGGCCCCGTCTTTGACACGCATACCATTAATCAGGAGAACCCCGATGGGCTATAGGGTCGTCGTCGCGGGTGCCACGGGCAACGTGGGCCGCGAAATGCTGAACATCCTTGCGGAACGCAAGTTCCCGGTGGACGAGATTGCCGCTTTGGCATCGCGTAAATCGTTGGGCACAGAAATCAGCTTTGGCGATAAAACCCTGAAAACCAAAGACCTCGACACGTTCGATTTCACCGGCTGGGACATCGCCCTTTTCGCCGTGGGATCGGATGCCACCAAAATCTACGCCCCCAAAGCGGCAGCGGCGGGGTGTGTGGTGATCGACAATTCATCGCTTTATCGCTATGATCCGGCTGTGCCGCTGATTGTGCCCGAAGTGAATCCCGACGCGATCATGCAGTATAAAAACAAGATGATCATCGCCAATCCGAACTGCTCCACCGCGCAAATGGTGGTGGCGTTGAAACCTTTGCACGACCGTGCGCGGATCAAGCGGGTGGTGGTTTCAACCTATCAATCCGTGTCAGGTGCCGGCAAAGAAGGCATTGATGAGTTGTGGGATCAAACCAAGGGCATCTTTGTGCATGGCCAAGAGGTTGCACCATCGAAATTCCCCAAGCAGATCGCTTTCAACGTCATCCCGCATATCGACGTGTTTTTGGATGACGGATCGACCAAAGAAGAATGGAAAATGGTTGCCGAAACCAAAAAGATTTTGGACAAGGCGATCAAAATCACCGCCACCTGCGTGCGGGTTCCGGTGTTTGTTGGCCATTCTGAATCGATCAATATTGAGTTTGAAGACTTCCTCGATGAACACGAAGCCCGCGATATCTTGCGCGAATCCCCCGGCATCATGGTGATCGATAAGCGGGAGGCAGGCGGCTATATCACGCCGATTGATTGCGTTGGCGACTACGCCGTTTACATCAGCCGCATCCGGCAAGACAGCACGATAGACAACGGCATCAACCTGTGGTGCGTGTCCGACAATCTGCGCAAAGGGGCGGCGCTGAACGCGGTGCAAATTGCAGAATTGCTGGCCGCGCGGGTGTTGAAGAAGGGTTAAAGCCGAAGCCCCGGACTTGATCCGGGACCTCAGGTTGCGCCTAAAGCACACCCTACCCGCGATTGGGTACAAAACTGACCACGCCCGAACCGACGGGGCGCTTGGGGTGCAAATCTGACAAGGTAAGAACGGCGCACCGTGTGGCCAGCCCGCCCTTAACTCGCCGCTCCCAATGCGTTTTCCAGATCCTCATATTGCTCGCAATCGCCGCACAGCCCCTTCAGCGCCTCAAGGTTCGCCTTTGCCATGTCCAGCTTGCCCAGTTCGACATACATCTCGCCTTGATATTCCAGCGCCCCCAAATGGCCGGGATTGATTTTCAGCGCCGTTTCATAGGCCATCGCGGCCTCGTCCATATTGCCAAGTTTGCGGTTGGAGAACCCAAACAGGTTCCACGCATCGGCATTTTCCGGCTCATCCGCTGTCAGCTTCGCAAGAATGGGCAGGGCGGTGGCATAGTCTTTGGCATCCACCGCCGCTTTGGCTGTGGCATAGGTTGCCGCCCCGGTTTCCGTATCGGTCGCGGTATCTTCGGTGCCCGCTGCCAGAAGCGGATCGGTCCCGACAAACAGCAGCCCAAAGACCGCGATCATCACATAACTTAGAACATGCTGCATCGGTTTTATCCCTTTCCGGTTGTGCCAAAGATAGCATCTCAAACCTTAAACATTGATTAGCGGCATAGTCACTCATTTGGGCTTTCAACCCTCTGTGATCGGCGGACAAATGTTAACCGAACGTAAATTCGCCCTTGTAACCCTTTGATTGTAAAAGACCCAAATTTTGTCCACGCGTGGACATCCATTTATCCCAGCTTTTCGGCTGCCAAAACCTGACGGACAGACAGGGCCGTTTTATCGACAATCTCGGCCAATTCCGCCACTGTCGCATTATAGGGCGGCGCCAGCATAATGATATCACCGCGCACCCCGTCCACATTGCCGCCCACCGGGTAACACACCAGCCCGTTTTCCATCGCCTGCTGGCGCACCTTCAAAAACAGCTTCAACCCCGGATCAAACGGCGCTTTTGTCGCCCGATCTGCCACCAGCTCCAGCGCAATGAAATGCCCCCGGCCGCGAATATCCCCCACCGCATCGACGCCCGCCAAAGCATCGCCCAGCCACCCTTTGATCTGCGCCTCATTGCCCGCGACGCGCGCCACCAACCCGTCACGTGTCATGATCTTTTGCACCGCCACTCCCGCCGCACAGGCCGCCGTGTGGCCGGTAAAGGTATGCCCGGTGCCAAAGGCCCCATCCGCAGCCCGGATGGCCTCCCAAACAGCCGTCGTGCAAACAGCCACGCCCAGCGGCATGTATCCCCCCGCCAAGCCCTTGGCGACGGCCATGATATCGGGCTCCACACTGCCCAGCGCCCGCCAGGACCCGACGCGCCCTGCGCCGCACATCACTTCATCCGCAATCATCAGCACGCCATACCGCGCGCAAATCTCACGCACCCGCAGCGCATAGCCATCGGGCGCGGGCACGCATCCCCCTGCCGATCCGCCAACCGGCTCGAACACAAACGCGGCAATCGTTTCGGGGCCCGCCCGTACAATCGCGGCCTCAAGTTCCGCCGCTGCCACGCAGGCCAGTGTTTCCACAGTGGCCCCCGGAATGGGCCGATACCCATTCACCGCCGACAGTTTTATTCCCGGCACCAGCGCCCCCTCATAGGCCGCCACCCGTTCGGCAAAACCCGAGATCGACAGCGCCCCCAACGTGTTGCCATGCCAGGACCGATCCCGCGAAATAAACACCCGCCGGGATTTCTGCCCAATCGCAGTTTGGTACTGCAACGCGATCTTCAGACAGCTTTCCACCGCCTCGGACCCGCCCGATACAAACACCATTTCCCGCAAATTGCCGCCCGCCTGCGCCCGGACAATCTCGGTCAATTCCTCCAGCGCGTCGGTGGTGAAATTATACCGATAGCCGTGGGCGATCTGCCCCAATTGCGCGATAATGGCGGCGTTCACCTCGGTGTTGCCATGTCCCAGACAATACACCGCAGGCCCCCCCGACCCGTCGATGTATTGCTTGCCCGCAGCGTCCCAAAGATAGCTGCCCATGCCCCGGACAACACGCGGCAAATTGTCGGTTGATTTCAGATCAGCAGCGGCTGGGAGAGGCATTGGGGATCCTTTCAATTCGCCCCAGCATGGCAGGGCGCAGAATGGCCGACAAGGGATACCCTACTTGCGCACCGCTAAAGACGCGGCTTAACCTGCCGCAAAATTACAGGAGTTTTTCATGCGTGCGTTCATTCTGTTAGCCCTGCTTTTGCCATGCCCTGCGCTTGCCGATCAGATTTTTGCCACCAGTAAAATCACCGCCGTCACAATCTATCCCCAAGGCGCGCAGGTGACCCGCGATGTCACCTTCACCGCCCCTGCGGGTGCGCATGATCTGCTGATCACCGATTTGCCCGCCAATACCGCGCCCGATCTGATCCGCCTGACCTCACCCGAGGCCACTTTGGGCGCGTTTTCGCTGCGCATGGATCGGTTGCCGCCGCGCGATGATCTGACCAGCCCTGAAATGGTTGCTGCCAAAGCAGCGGTAGAGGCTGCCGAGGCAAAAGTCCGCACCGCGCAAAGCTCGATTGACGCGATCAATGCGCGGGTTGAGGCTGCCGAGGCGCAAGGGGCCTACCTGCGCGGCGTGAAATCCGAAGGCGATACGGCCACTGCGGATGGGCTGAAAACCATCGCCACCATGATCGGTGCCGAAGTGCTGGCTGCCCGCCAAGTGGCCCTTTCGGCCCAAACCGAACTGCCCGCCGCCGTTAAGGTCTACGACGAGGCGCAAAAGGCGCTGGGCAAGGCGCAAGAGGCACAGGCAGCGCTCTCGCAGGGCGATGAAAACTATGTGGCCTTGGCCGTCGCCATTGATCTGGCCGCACCGGGCGAGACGCATCTGACTGTGACACATTTTGTCTATGAGGCCAGCTGGCAACCCGTTTATGACATGATGCTGGTCCGCAAAGACCCCGCCAGCCTGACCATCAATCGCGGGGTTCTTGTCAGCCAATATTCCGGCGAAGATTGGGCAGGGGTCGCGCTGACCCTGTCCACCGCGCGGCCTTCGGAACAAGCCACTCCGTCATCGCTGTGGCCAGAACTGCGCCAGATTTATGATCCCGCGTTGCTGGCAAAAGATGATGAGCGGATGCGGATGGGACAGGACGAAGCGGCAGGTGTGTCAGCGCCAATAATGGAATCAGAACCAGCCGTCGGTGGCTTTGTCACCTCTGCCATG
>JAYUHO010000367.1:0-21698 GCA_043766915.1 Cypionkella sp. | reverse complement strand
AGAGACAGGGATTCGAACCCTGGGTCGGCGCAAACCGACAACGGTTTTCGAGACCGCCGCATTCGACCACTCTGCCACCTCTCCGCGGGAGGGATCGTCAGATCGGGCGTTTAGCGGGGTATGGCGGGGCTTGCAACCCCGATTTCTTGCCCGATTTCGTAGAGCGTGACGCGCGCGGCATCGGCGGTATCACGGTGGTTTGTCCACACAGGGGTCAGGCTGTGCTTGGCAAGCCCTGGCCAAGCGATTAGCCATGACACAACAGCGACCTGACCAGAGGCATTTTCCATGGATTTCCGCGTGTTTCTTTTGGCCGTAACCCTTGCCAGCCCGGTTTTGACCGCAGCGCCGATCCGGGCAGAGGCGCAGGCAGCGCACCCCGGCGAACCCCAATCGCTCGCGGCGTTTTCGCACATCTTGATGATTGATGACACGCTGGATGTGATGCGCGCCGAAGGGTTGAAGCACAGCACGGATTTGTCCGACAGTCTGTTTCCGGATCAGAATACCGCCGCTTGGGCGGCTTTGGTCAGCAGGATCTATGACACCAGAAAAATGCAGGCGCGCTTTGAGGCGGCGCTGGCCGAAGCCGTGGGACGCGACGCCAAAACCCTTGCTGCGGCGCAGGAATTTTTCGCCTCGGATCTGGGGCAGCGGGTGATGTCGCTGGAGATAGAGGCGCGGCGCACGCTGTTGGATGATGCCGCCGAGGCCGCGGCCAAGTCGGCCTGGGCCGGACTGGTTGCGGATAAATCGGCGCGGGTGGATCAGATCATCCGGTTCGGCCGCAGCAATGATCTGATCGAGTCCAATGTGATGGGCGCGCTGAACGCCAATCTGGCGTTTTATCGCGGTCTGTCGGCTCAGGGCGGCTTTGGCGATCCAATCTCTGAAAACCAGATGCTGGCCGAGGTTTGGGGCCAGGAGGCCGAAATCCGCAGTGAAACCACGGATTGGCTGTATCCGTTTCTGGCGCTGGCCTATCAGCCGCTGACCGATGCCGAATTGGACCGCTACATCGCGTTTTCTGAAACTGACGCGGGCAAAAGGATCAATTCGGCGATTTTTGTGGCCTTTGATGCGGTGATGGTCCGTGTCTCGGCCGATCTGGGCCATGCGGCGGGGCAGTTGATGGCGGGGCAGGATATTTAGCGGGATCAAAGCGGTTCAGGTTTGACGGTAACATAGACATCGGAAATCGCGTTCGAGCACAGCGAGAGGCAGCGAATTCGGTTTCAAAACAATCCTGAACCGCGCTTATGGCTGGCTTTGACGCAGGAAAGCCCGGGGGTTTCACACCCCCGCCCCAATGGCTGCGCCATTGAGACTCCCCCGTGGGATATTTGTGAACAGAAAAAGCGCAAATTCTAGCTAAATTTTAGTAAGCTGGTGGTGCGGGAAAGCGTGGTTTTGACGGGCTTATGTGCCAGAGCATCATTGCCCCGCCCAAAGGTCGGGTTGCAGGGTGATCCTGTCGATCAGCCAGGATGCTTTTTTGCGGTGGTCACTGGCCGAGCCGTGCGAGTGACAGGCCATCGCATCCAGTTCCAGATTGCCCATCACCACAAATTCCAGCGGTTTAAGACCCAGCCGCTGCGCCGTTTGCGTCAGGCGGGTCTGGCCTTCCCGGTCAAGCCGGGCTTTTTCGTCGGGGGTCAATATGCCCCGGTCCGGCCAATAGATCATCACCGTTGCGGTGGGGCTTGCCGCCTGTAGGGTTTTCAGAAACTCCTCCATCCCGGCGATATAACTGTCAATCAGGGCATCGCGGGTGTTCCACGGCTCGCCCGGGTGCAGGGGGGAGAAGAAGTCATTGTTGCCCAAGCCGATGAAAATGATCTGGGGTTGCCAGCCAAGATCGGAGTAGGGCGTGGCGATGTCAGTCTCATCTGGTAAGATACGCTCGTAAACTGCGGTCATCGTGTGATCGGGCACCATGCCATCATAGTTGCGCACCAAGCCGCGCCCCGAGATGGCGTTGATCTGGTAGTCGGCATTGAAATGTTTGGCCACCAGCGCGGGGTAGGCGGATTGCGCGTCAGACCGCAGGCGCACTTCGTCCTCAGAGCAAATGCGGGTGTCAGAGCGCAGGCCATAGCCGGTCATATCGCTGTCACCGATGAATTCGATCTGGCGCGGTTTGGCAGGAACCGGCAACGGGGTCACATCGGCTGCCGTATAGAACCCTTCAAACGCGCCCCGTTGCCAGATGCTTTCGGTGACCTTTTCCAAACGCAGATGATGCGCGCCGGGGGTCAGGTCTGTCACTGTGATCTCCGTCTGGCCCGGTTGAGGCAGCGCGATAGGCGGCAGCCCGTCGATCAGCAAGCGGTATTCATTGAGCGTATCATTGAATTTCAAAACCACGGCCGTGCCGTCAAATCCCGCTTCCCAGTAAATGCCCGGCCATTCGTGGCTATAGCTGACAGCGCCTTGGGGTTTGTCATTGCCCAGCGGGGTTATCCGCACCCGCCCGCCACTATGAGGCACCAGCACCTGCATGTGCGGGGTGACGGTTTGGTTGTGGTCATCTTTACGAACGGTCTGCGCGAAACCCGGTATTGCAACCATGGCAATAACGCCAAACCAAACCAGCGCCCGCATCTGAATACCCCCTGATTGAAGTTTACGTCTGGCCACTGGTGGCGACCGCGGAGCAGAGGTATATCACAAAACGTCTCAGGAAAGCCCGCGCGCGCAAATCCGCTGCTGCCAGCCTGCTTGACAGCCCAGCCCCACCCCCGTATCACGCCGCATCCCGAACAGATGCGAATCTGTGCGGGTTTTATTCATGACGCCCCTTGGGGGCGCGCTGTTCTAGGCGGGGCAACCCACGAACACTCGTAAGAGGGCCAACGGATGCGAAGCAAAAGAAGGAAAGACCCATGTTCGCGGTCCTAAAAACGGGCGGCAAGCAATACAAAGTGCAGGCGGGTGACGTTCTGCGTTTGGAAAAGCTTGATGCCGTGGCTGGTCAGAAGATCCAGTTCAATGATATCTTGATGGTTGGTGGCGAGACGCTGACCATCGGCGTGCCATTTGTGGCCGGTGCGGCAGTGCAGGCCGAAGTGATCGACCAGATCAAAGGCGAAAAGCTGATCCATTTCGTCAAGCGCCGTCGTAAGCACTCATCGCAGCGCACCAAAGGCCACCGTCAGCACCTGACGCTGGTTCGTGTGACCGAAGTGATGGCAACCGGGGCGGCAAAGTCGGGCGTGGCTGCGGCCACCAACACGGCCATTGCACGTCGCGTTGCGCATTCCACCGCTGCCGCTGCCCCTGTGGCCGTGGAAGCCCCCGCAAAACCCAAGCGCGCCGCCAAGGCCGCTGCTGTTTCGGAGTAACACCAGATGGCACATAAAAAAGCAGGCGGTTCATCCCGCAACGGCCGCGACTCTGCGGGCCGTCGTCTTGGCGTGAAACTGTTCGGCGGCCAGGTGGCCATTCCGGGCAATATCATCGTGCGTCAACGCGGCACCACCTGGTTTCCGGGTGAAGGCGTCGGCATGGGCACCGATCACACCCTGTTTGCCAAAGTTGAAGGTCATGTGACATTCAAAAAAGGCATGAAGGGTCGCACGTTCATTTCGGTGCTGCCCGCCGCGAAAGCCGCCGAATAAGCCGAACCGTTACAATCAGATTGTAACAAGGGGATCGGTCGAAAGACCGGTCCCCTTGGCTATTTCCGGCCCTGCATGGCCGGGGCAGGGCCAAACCTTATCCTGCGATTTCAGGAGACTATGATGCCTTTTGCTGCTGCCCCCACCGTTGTTGAAACTCAGATCGCCGCTGGCCGCTTTGTGCTGCGCGGCATGCGCAAATCGGACGCGGGCCTGTGCGCAATGTTCGCGGGCGATGTTCGTGTGGCCGAGGCAACCCGCTCTATCCCGCATCCTTTGCCACCGGGGGCGACGGAAGCTTTCATTGCCCGTGCGATGGCCGGTGCCACCAAGGGCACGATCTGGGTGATGGACGGGTCAGGCGCAGGCCTGTCCGAAGTGTTGGGCGTGATCAGCCTGAAACCGATGGATCGCGGGCAATCCGAGATCGGCTATTGGGTGGCCCCGGCGTTTTGGAACACCGGGATTGCCTCGGACGCCGTGCGCGCCCTGATGGCGGCCAATCCATTGGGCGACCGCACGGTGTTTGCCGAGGTGTTTCAGGACAACCCTGCGTCGGCGGCAGTGCTGACCCAAGCCGGGTTTGGCTATTTGGGGGATGCCGAGACATTTTCAGTGGCGCGCGGCGCGCGGGTGCCAACCTGGACTTATGTGAAAAAGCTGGATTAGGGCGATGCGTGCGGCTTTGCCTGATGAGATTAAGACAGCGCGGTTGCGCTTGCGCCCGCCGATGGTGGCGGATCAGGCATCCGTTGTGGCGGGGCTGAATGATCTGGCGGTATCGGGTTGGCTGGCGCGGGTGGTGCATCCCTATGCTGCGGCAGATTTTGACGCCTACTTTCCGCAGGCGCGGGCGGGGTTTAACTATGTCATCGAAGATGAGGCTGGTTTTGCGGGCTGCATTAGTCTGAACCCCCACATCGGCTATTGGCTGTCACCGCCTGCGCAAGGGCGGGGCTATGCCACCGAGGCCGCGCGGGCGATTTTAGCCGCGCATTTCGCAGCTGATGCGGATGCAGTGATATCGGGTTATTTTGAGGGCAACGACAGGTCTGCGCATGTTTTGACTAAACTGGGGTTCGTGGAAACAGGGCGCGGTCTGCAGATGTGTCTGGCATTTGGGGCAGAGCGGGCGCATGTCGATCTGGTGTTGACCCGCTCAGATTTCATCGCAGCCCAAGCGATGCTGGCGCGGTCGGCGCGGCTGGGTTATCGCGATTTGCAGCCGTTTGATGCCACCGATCTGCATGCGATTGTTTCAAACTGGGACGTTGCGCGCCAATTGGGCAGCTTTCCCTGGCCGTCTGATCCGGCGTTTACCGCCACGCGCGCGCAGCCATATACGGGCGATGGGTTTGCCTGGGGTGTGCATCTAAACGGCGCATTGATCGGCACCGTAGCGGTGACGAAGGGCGAGTTGGGCTATATGATAGCACCTGCACAGTGGCGGCAGGGATTTGCCGAAGAGGCTTGTCGTTGTGCGCTGGCCCATGCCTTTGAAACTTTGTCCCTGGATGACATCACCGCAGGTGTTTGGGCCGATAACGATGCCTCGCGCGGGGTGCTGGCCAAGCTGGGGTTTGAGGTGATTGCTGAAACCAACCAGATGTCAAAGGCGCGCGGGGTAATGGCAGATGGCTTTGATCTGGCGTTGACCCGCGCGGCTTGGGCCGAACGACGCGGCGCTTGAGGCTTTTGTCCTGATCCTGTATCGCCTGATTTAACTTTTGAAAGCCTGACCCCATGAAATTCCTCGATCTGTCCAAAGTCTATATCCGCTCGGGTGGCGGTGGGGCGGGGTGCGTGTCGTTCCGGCGCGAGAAATTCGTCGAATTTGGCGGGCCGGATGGCGGCGACGGCGGCAATGGCGGATCGGTCTGGGCCATCGCGGTCGACGGGCTGAACACGCTGATTGATTTTCGCTATCAGCAGCATTTCTTTGCCAAATCCGGCCAAGGCGGGATGGGCAGCCAACGCACCGGTAAAACCGGCGAGGATATCTGGCTGAAAGTGCCGGTGGGCACCGAGATTCTGGACGAAGACGAAGAAACCGTGATCGCCGATCTGGTGATGGTGGGACAACGGGTGCAACTGGCACGGGGCGGCAATGGCGGGTGGGGCAACCTTGCGTTCAAATCATCAACCAACCGCTCACCCACCCGGGCAAATCCGGGGCAGGAAGGCGTCGAACGCACGATCTGGCTGCGCCTGAAACTGATCGCGGATGCGGGGTTGGTGGGGCTGCCCAATGCGGGCAAATCGACGTTTCTGGCGGCGGTTTCGAACGCGCGGCCCAAGATTGCCGATTATCCGTTTACCACGCTGGTGCCAAACTTGGGCGTTGTGGGGATTGACGGCGCGGAATTCGTGATGGCCGATATTCCGGGGCTGATTGAGGGTGCCTCCGAAGGCCGGGGCCTCGGCATGCAGTTTTTGGCGCATGTGGAACGCTGTAAGGTGCTCTTGCATCTGGTCGATGGCACGTCATCGACGATCACCAAGGATTACCGCACGATTGTGCATGAGTTAGAGGCTTACGCAGCCGAATTGGGCGACAAACCCCGGATTGTGGCGCTGAACAAATGCGATGCACTGGATACCAAAACCATCACCGCGCGGCGCAAAGCGCTGGAAAAAGCCTCGGGCGGGCCGGTGTTTGTGATTTCGGGCGTCTCGGGGTTGGGGTTGACGGACACGCTGCGCGCCATTCATGCGCAGATAAAACAAGGGTCCGCGGTGGTGGATTTGACACCTTGGCAGCCCTGACGCCGTTAACCGCCCCCGATGTGCGGCTGGCCAAACGGCTGGTGGTTAAGATCGGCTCGGCCCTGTTGGTGGACCGTAAGGCGGGATTGAAACAAGACTGGTTGGCGGCGTTGGCGCTGGATGTGGTTGACGCAAAGGCGCGTGGCACGGATGTGGTGTTGGTGTCGTCGGGGTCAATCGCGCTGGGCCGTAAAGTTTTGAATTTGGGTGACGGCGTGCTGACGCTGGAGCAAAGTCAGGCAGCGGCAGCGGTTGGGCAAATCCGGCTGGCCCGCGCCTATGAAGAAGTGCTGGCCCCGCATGGCATCACCACGGCGCAAGTGCTGGTGACGCTGGAAGACACGATGGACCGCCGCCGCTATCTGAACAGCCGCGCCACGATGGAAACCCTGCTCGGGTTCGGTGTGGTGCCGATTGTGAATGAAAATGACACCGTCGCCACCGACGAAATTCGCTTTGGCGACAATGACCGGCTGGCGGCGCAAATTGCGGTGACGGTGGGCGCGGATCAACTGATCTTGCTGTCGGATGTCGATGGGTTCTATTCGGCCAATCCGCAACAAGACGCGTCGGCTCAGCGGTTTGATCTGGTGCAAACCATCACGCCTGCGATTGAGGCGATGGCGGGGGATTCAATCTCGGGTCTGTCGAAGGGTGGGATGAAAACCAAATTGCTGGCCGCCAAAACCGCGATTGCGGGCGGCTGTGCCATGGCGATCATGGAGGGGTCGGTGCTGCGGCCCTTGCAGGCCTTGGCGATGGGTGCCGCACGGACGTGGTTTGTGGCGCAAAGCGATCCGCAGGCGGCGCGCAAACGCTGGATCAATGCGATGAAACCGCGCGGCGAGGTGCGGCTGGATGCGGGGGCAGTGACGGCGCTGCGGGCGGGAAAATCCCTGTTGCCCGCCGGAGTGACGGCCGTGTCGGGCACGTTCGGGCGCGGTGATCCGGTGGCCATTCTGTCGCCCGAAGGTGATGTTCTGGGCAAGGGACTGGTGCGCTATACCGTTGCCGAGGCGCGGTTGATTGCCGGGCATCGGTCGGGGCAGATCGAGGCGATTTTGGGCTATGCGGGACGGGCGGCATTGATCCACCGCGATGATATGGTGGTGTGACGGGGCCAAATTTCTTTGAAGAAATTTGCAAAAATTTTCGAAAAGTTTTGGGCAGACCCTGTGAGATGCTGTGTTTGTGGATGGGCTGGAGCCTCCGGCGGGGATATTTTTACCAGAATGAAAGGCCAAGTGATGGATGGTGCGATGTCTGATCTGATGGCGCAGATGGGGCTTGCCGCGCGGGCGGCTGCGGCAGAGCTGGCTTATGTGGGGGCAGAGCGGAAATATGCGGCGCTGATCTCGGCGGCCCATGCGATCTGGGCGCGGCGGAGTGAGATTCTGGATGCCAACAGCGAAGACCTTCAGTATGCGCGCGAAAAAGGTCTGAACGTGGCGGCGATTGACCGCTTGACCCTGACCGAGGCGCGTATTCGCGCAATGGTGGACGGCCTCCGCGCCATCGCGGAGCAGCCCGATCCGGTGGGGCGCATTTTGGCCGAATGGGATCGGCCCAATGGCTTGCATATTCAACGCGTGGCGACGCCGTTGGGTGTGGTGGGGGTGATCTACGAATCGCGCCCTAACGTGACCGCGGATGCGGGGGCGCTGTGCCTGAAAGCGGGCAATGCGGTGGTTTTGCGCGGCGGGTCCGACAGCGCGCAGTCCTCGGCTGTGATCCATGCCTGCATGGTGCAGGGATTGCGTGAGGCGGGTTTGCCAGAGGCGGCAATCCAACTGGTGCCGACCCAGGATCGTGCCATGGTGACGGCGATGGTGCAGGCGGTGCAGTTTATCGACGTGATCGTGCCCCGTGGTGGCAAAGGTTTGGTCGGGCTGGTGCAGGCAGAGGCCCGTGTGCCCGTCTTTGCGCATCTTGAAGGGATTTGCCACATTTACGCCGACCGCGATGCGGATTTGGAAAAGGCGCGCCGCGTTGTGCTGAACGCCAAGACCCGGCGCACGGGGGTGTGCGGGGCGGTGGAATGTTTGCTGATCGACTGGCAGTTTTACACCAGACATGGCGCAGTGTTGGTCGACGATTTGCTGCGCGCGGGCGTGCAGGTGCGCACCGAAGGCGCGTTGCTGAAGGTGCCGGGCACGGTGGCGGCGGCGGCGGACGATTTTGGCCGCGAGTTTCTGGACATGATCATCGCGGTGAAACTGGTGGACGGGGTGGACGAGGCGATTGCGCATATCCGCCGTTTTGGCAGCAGCCACACCGAAAGCATCCTGACCGAAAACGATGCCACCGCCGCGCGGTTCATGCAGCGGTTGGATTCGGCGATTTTGATGCGCAATGCCTCTACCCAGTTCGCCGATGGTGGTGAATTTGGCATGGGCGGCGAGATTGGCATCGCCACGGGCAAGATGCATGCGCGCGGCCCGGTGGGGGCGGAACAGCTGACCAGTTTCAAATATCTTGTCACCGGCGACGGGGCGATCAGAAGCTGAGTTTGATCCCGGTTGCCGAAAGGTCCGCGCTTAGCCGGCGGTGCTGACGGCTGATCTCTTCGGGCACCAGCAGAAATTGCACCTGCGCGGGGCCGATATCGGCGATGGCGTTGGGATCAGCCAGACAGTCCCACAGGGCGGTGTCGATTTTCAGTTTGGGCGCTGTGGCCTGCAGCAGCCAGCGGGTGTCGCCCCGTTCGATCGTGATGCGGCCGCCGTAGGGCATCGCGGATTCGGCGCACAGGATCAGCAAAAACACCAGTTTGACATCGCGGCGCGGCAGATCGGCCGCACTTGTCCAATCAATCGCCACCCGCCCGCCTTGCAACATATCCGCCAGAATTGCGACAACCTCGGACCGGCCAATGCGCTGATCTGTGCCCGTGGCGCCAAAAGCCACCCGGAAAAACCGGATGCGGGCATTGGCGTGGCCGACGCTTTCGCTGATCAGCGCCATTTCCGGCCCCTTTGCCGATGCCCCTTCCATCACCATCAGTTCAACCCCGTTGCCGATGGCACCAATTGGGCTGATAAGGTCATGGCAGATGCGAGAGCCAACAAGAGCGGCAAGATCAGGCTTGTCAGGCATTGGGGCACCTTGGGGAAAAGGGGGTGGAAAGAGTGGTGACGTTCTTGGAACCGGGTATGTTGGTGCGCCACCCAAACCGGCCGGATTGGGGGCTGGGGCAGGTGCAATCAGCCATCAACGGGCGGGTGACGGTGAATTTTGAACATGCGGGCAAGGTGGTGATGAACATGGACGAAGTGACCTTGCAGCGGGATTACACGCAACAGACCCCATGATGGATTAACATCCGGTTAATTCAACAGCTGATTGCGGTTTTGTGGCTTTGCAGGGCGCAGTGCAGTTCAGCCTCGGCCCCCTTGCGCCATGGCGGTTGCATAAGCCGGGGCTGCATCCTAAGACAGCCCGTCACCCCCAGTTGGACCAAACGCCCTACATGACAGCCCAAGACGCCCCCTACACCGTGCGATTGGCGCAAAACGCGCGGGATTTGCGGGCGGCGCAGCGGCTGCGTTACCGGGTTTTTGTCACCGAACTGGGCGCATCGGGCCCGATGGTCGACCATGAAAATCAGTTGGAATGCGATGAATTTGATCCAGTGTTTGATCATCTGCTGCTGATTGATCCGGCGGGCGATCCCGACGATTTGGCGGATGTCGTCGGGGTGTACCGGTTGTTGCCATCAGACCGCCTGGCACAGGCGGGGCGGTATTATTCCGAAACTGAATATGATCTGACGCCGCTGAAATCCAGCGGGCGGCGGCTGTTGGAATTGGGGCGCTCTTGCGTGCATCAAGATCATCGCGGGGGCGCGGCGATGGTCTTGCTGTGGAATGCGCTGGCCGATTATGTGCTGGAGCGGCGCATTGAGGTGATGTTTGGCATGGCGTCGTTTCACGGCACAGATGCGCAGGCGTTGGCGCAGCCTTTGTCGTATCTGTATCATCACCATCTGGCCCCGGCCGACCTGCGGGTGCAGGCACGCGCTGCACAGCGTCAGGAAATGGGGCTGATCGCGGCTGATAAAGTGGATCGGCCCGCGGCCATGGCGGGCACGCCTGCATTGATCAAGGCCTATCTGCGGCTGGGCGGGTTTGTCGGCGATGGGGCGTGGATTGATCGCGCGTTCAACACCACCGATGTGTGTCTGCTGATGGACACCGAAAACATGAGCGTGAAACATCGCGCCTATTATCTGCGCAAACAGGCGCGTGACGCATGAGCGATTGGCGTGACGATGTCATGGTCGTGCCCGCGATGACGCCCGGCGCATGGCTGCGGGTGATCTGGCGGGGGGTGATTTTGGGCGCGCTGACCTATGGCGCGCTGGTGGTGTTGGTGCTGGTGCGGCTGATCGAGCGACCTTTGTGCGGTCAAAACCGCCCCGTGACGCCCTATATCACCCAAGTGGTCTGTCGGGCGGCGTTTCCGATTTTGGGCATCGGGCTGCGGACGCGCGGCAAGCCGATGCAGCACAAGGGGGCGGTGGTGGCCAATCATTCGTCCTGGCTTGATGTGTTTGCGCTGAATGCCGTGCAGCGGGTGTATTTTGTCGCCAAGGCCGAAGTCGAGGCTTGGGCAGGTATTGGCTGGCTGGCGCGGGCCACGGGCACGGTGTTTATTGCCCGCAAAGGGACCGAGGCAAAACGCCAGCAGGGGCTGTTTGAGGCGCGTCTGCGGGCGGGGCATAAGCTGTTGTTTTTTCCCGAAGGCACCAGCACCGACGCCGTGCGCGTGCTGCCGTTCAAATCAACGCTGTTTGGTGCGTTTTACAGCCACGGCTTGGATCACATCTTGCATATTCAGCCTGTCACCGTGGTTTACAGCGCGCCTCAGGGCAGGGAGGCGCGGTTTTATGGCTGGTGGGGAGATATGGAGTTTGCCCCGCATCTGCTGATGGTTTTGGCCACCAAAAACCCCGGCTCGGTTGAGGTGATCTTTCACCCGTCGGTGCCGGTTGATGGGTTTGCCAGCCGCAAAGATCTGGCCGCGCATTGCGAAGCGGTCATCCGTGGCAGTCACCCCGCAGGCAATCTGGAGCGGGGCGATTTGGGCGGGATATCCTAGGCCTTAGCCCAACGGCGCGATCAGGGCTTTCAGCGCGGCCAAGGGATCGTCCTGCCCCCAGATTTCCGGCCCAATCGCAAAAAAGTCAGCGACCGGGGCGTATTGGGTGATCAGATCAACCGTCAGCGCGCCTTCGGCGATCACCGGCACTTCGATTACTTTTGACCACCAGTCGAACAGATCGAAATCCACCCGCTCTCCGGTACCCAAGGGCGTTGTGCCGATCGGGCCGAACGAGACGTAATCGGCCCCGGCCTCAGCCGCATTCATGCCATCGTGGCGGGTCACGCCACAAAACGCGCCGATGATCGCATCCGCGCCAAGATCTTTGCGCAGCTTGCGCACCAGCCGCGCGCCGTCGGTCAGATGCACGCCGTCAAGGCCCAGCCGTTCGACCATCAACACATGGGTTTCAATCACAATCGCCACATCGCGGGCATGAGACACCACGCGGCAGGCATCGGCGGCGCGCGCAATCAGGTCTTCGTCGCGGCTGGCCAGCGATAAACGCAGGCAGGCAATATCGACCCCGTCCAGAATGATCGCCAGCTGAGCCGGAAACACCTCAAGATCAAAGGCGGGCGGGGTGATCAGAGTGATTTGCGCGCGCTCAAGTTCAGACATTGGGACAACCCTTGTTGGAATGGCCCCTGTTAGCGCAGATTTGGCGGCTTGGCCATGCGCATAGCCTGCCGTTCTTGTCAGCCGGGCGGGACTGGCGTATCAGGCAGCACCCCAGTGCAGATAGGCCCGTCATGATCCCCCCCGCATTTATTCTGGTGCGCCCGCAGATGGGTGAAAACATCGGCGCCGCCGCGCGTGCGATGCTGAATTTCGGGCTGGACCGGATGCGGATTGTCGATCCGCGCGACGGTTGGCCGAATTCGCGCGCCGTGGCCTTGGCGTCAGGCGCGGGGCGGGTGCTGGACGCGGCGGGGGTGTATCCTTCAGTGCAAACCGCGATTGCCGATTGCGATTACGTCTTTGCCACCACCGCGCGGGGCCGCGAGTTGACCAAACCCGTGATGACGCCCGAACGCGCGATGGAATATGCGCGCGAAATGACGGCGCAGGGCAAGAAGGTGGGGGTTTTGTTTGGCCCGGAACGGGCGGGGCTGGAAAATGACGATGTGGTGCTGGCCAATGCGATCATTTCGGTGCCGGTGAACCCGGATTTTGCCTCGCTTAATCTGGCGCAATGCGTGTTGTTGCTGGGCTATGAATGGCGCAGGCAGACCGAGGTTGTCGCACCCGAAGTGATGGAGCTGGCACGGACAGAGTTTGCCCCGGCCGTCGAGGTGGAAAAGCTGGGCGATCATTTTGAAGAGCGGCTGGCTGCGGCGGGGTTCTTTTACCCCGAGGCCAAAGTGGCGGGTATGAAGACCAGCCTGCGCAACATGTGGTCACGATTGGGGTTGACGCGAGCCGAGGTGCAGACCTTTCACGGCATGCTGCGCCAGATAGCCTACCGGCTGCGACAGCAGGGGGACGAGTAGGGGATTTGGCATTAAAAACCAAAAATCTTCGAAGATTTTTGCAAATTTTTTTCGAAAAAATTTGAGATTGCTGAACCGCCACAGATGGCCCATCGCCGCAGGGTCTTGAAGCGGGCAGGGGCGGGGCCTAGTGTTCGTTGCAAGTCAAAGGAAGCAAACCATGATCCCAAAACGCAGTATTTTTGAAGAGGTTGGTGCGGGTGGCCAAGGGCCGCTTGTCCCGCAGGGCGGCTTGATTGATGGCCGCAGCAAAGGCGCGCGGCGCGGTATCCGGGCGTGGCTGATTGCGCTGTTTTTGTTGGTCGTGGTGATGATTGCGGTGGGCGGGCTGACGCGGCTGACCGATTCAGGATTGTCGATCACCGAGTGGCGGCCCCTGACGGGTGTGGTGCCACCGCTGAACGACACCGACTGGGTGGCAGAGTTTGGCAAATATCAGGCCAGCCCGGAATATCTGATTGAAAAAAAAGGCATGACGATAGACGCCTTCAAGACCATCTTCTGGTGGGAATGGGCGCATCGGGTGTTGGGGCGGGTCATCGGCCTGGTCTGGGCGGCGGGGTTTGTTGGGTTTTTGGTGGCGCGCAAGATACCCACAGGCTGGACGCAGCGGCTGTTCATCATCGGGGCGTTGATCGGGGGGCAGGCGGCGGTCGGGTGGTGGATGGTGTCATCGGGGTTGACGGGGGCGGTGGTGGATGTGGCGTCTTACCGTTTGGCCACGCATTTAGGGTTGGCGTTTGTTATTCTTGGGCTGATCGCAACGGCGGTGTTCGAACTGGGCCGGGCCGAGACGGATTTGCTGGTGGCGCGGCGCGCAGGCGAGCGGAAACTTTATGGCCTGTCGACGGGTCTGATGCATTTCGCGTTTCTGCAAGTGATTTTGGGCGCGCTTGTGGCGGGGATTGATGCCGGGCGCGGCTTTCCAACATGGCCTTTGATGAATGGCAGCTTTTTTCCGGGAGATGCGTTTTATGTGCCGGGGCGGCCGGTTTGGGCGGCATTCTTTGAAAATCCCGGACTGGTGCAGTTCATTCACCGCATGTCGGGGTATCTGCTGTTTGTTTTCGGCGTCGTCGTGTGGCTGCGGGGGCGTAAATCGGCCTCTACCGCGACGAGACGCGCGTTCAATGCCGTGATGGCGATGATGGTGGCGCAGATGGCGCTGGGCATTGCCACGGCCCTGCTGGCCGCCGCGCCACATGTGGCGATCACGCATCAGATCGGCGCGGTGATTTTATGGGTGCTGATCCTGCGGGCGCGGCACCTGGCGGCCTTTCCCATTGCAGGGTCAATCCGAAAGGGCACAGCATGAGCGTGAATACAACCGCCTACGCCGATCTGATGGCACATCAAAGGCAGACCGAGGCGTTGGCGTCGGTGATGGACCGCCTTGGGTGGGATCAGGAAACCATGATGCCGCGTGCGGGTGCGGATCAGCGCGGCGAGGAAATGGCCGCGATGGAGGGCGTTTTGCACGCGCGTCGCAGTGATCCGCGCCTTGGCGAATGGTTGGCGCAGGCGGTGGGGGGCGATGATGTGGCCCGCGCAAACCTGCACCATATTGGCCGCAGCTATGCCCGCACGGTCAAAGTCCCCGGCGATCTGGCGCAGGAACTGGCGCGGGTGACATCGACCGCCCAAGGGGTTTGGGCAGCGGCACGCGGGGCCGAGGCGGTGGCGGAATTTCTGCCAACGCTGGCCCGGGTGATTGATCTGAAGCGGCAAGAAGCGGCGTGTCTGGCAGGCGGCGGCGATCTCTATGACGCGCTGATTGACGATTACGAACCGGGGGCTTTGGCGGCAACATTGGGCGGCATGTTCGACCGTATGCGCCCGCGACTGGTGGCGCTGCGCGGTGCGATTTTGGGGGTGAAAGCGCCCGCTGGCATCACAGGCCATTTTGCGCAAGACGCGCAGCTGCAATGGGCGCGCGATCTGGCAACGGCCTTTGGCTATGACTGGAGCCGGGGGCGCCTTGATCTGGCGGTGCATCCGTTTTCATCGGGCGGCGGCTCTGACAGCCGGATCACCACCCGGGTGGTGGAAAGCGATCCCTTCAACTGCATCTATTCGACCATCCATGAAGTTGGCCATTCCAGCTATGAGCTGGCGATTGATCCGGGCTATGCGCTGACCCCGCTGGGGCATGGCGTGTCGATGGGGGTGCATGAAAGCCAAAGCCGGATTTATGAAAATCAGATCGGGCGGGGGCCGGCGTTTACAGCGTGGATGCATGGCCAGATGCAGCCGCGCTTTGGCGATATGGGTGTGGACGGGGCAGACGGGTTTTACCGGGCCGTCAACCGGGTGCATTCGGGTTATATCCGTACCGAAGCCGATGAGGTGCATTACAATCTGCATATCATGATGCGGTTCGATCTGGAACGCGCGCTGATGCGGGGGGATCTGGCTGTGGGCGATCTGCAGGCAGCCTGGAATGATCGGTTTCGGACCGATTTCGGTGTGGTGGTGGACCGCCCGTCGCATGGCATGCTGCAAGATGTGCATTGGTCTTGCGGGCTTTTTGGCTATTTCCCGACCTATACCTTGGGCAATGTCTATGCGGGCTGCCTGAACCTTGCGATGCGGGCGGCGGTGCCTGCGTTGGATACGGCCTTGGCGGCAGGGGATACGTCGGGGGCGACCGGCTGGCTGCGCGACGCTTTGCAATGCCACGGCGGCCTGCGGGAACCAAAAGCGACCATCGCGCATGCCTGCGGGTTCGAACCGGATGAGGGGCCGTTGCTGGATTACCTTGAGACGAAGTTCCGCGACCTTTACCGGCTTTGATAAAACGCGCTGATGTCCCGGTCTGGCTGCTGTCGGTTGGTCAGGCTTTGACCTATGCCGGGGTCTATTACGCCTTTCCGGCGCTGTTGCCGGATTTGCAGGCAGCCACGGGGTGGAGCGTGGCCGAGCTGGCGCTGGGCCCGACGGTGGCGTTTCTGATCATGGCGGCGCTGACGCCCTTCACCGGACGAATGGTGGATCGCGGCTTTGGCGGCGAGATGCTGACCTTTGCGCCCATTCTGGCGGCGGTGGGCGTGGCGGGGCTGGCCTTTGCGCCAACGCCCCTGATCTGGGGGATGATTTGGGCCGTTATCGGGCTGGCTCAGGCCGGGTGTTTGTATGAAACCTGCTTTGCGTTTTTGACGCGGCGTTTGGGGACAGGCGCGCGCACGGCGATCACCCGCGTGACATTGGTGGCAGGGTTTGCGGGTACTCTGGCCTTTCCGCTGGGCGATGTTCTGGGGCGGATAATGGGTGGGCAGCTGGCCTTGCTGGCCTTTGCAGCACTTATTTTGGTGGGGGCGGTCCCGGTGAATGCGCTGGCTGTCCGGCACCTGCGCCGGGGCCACCGGGTTGGCACGGCGCGGCCAGACCCGGAACCGGGCGCGCTGCAGGCCGCGTTGCGCCAACCGATGTTTTGGGCGGTATCGGCGATGTTTGGGTTGATCATGCTGAACCACGGGATTTTACTGACCTATGTGTTGCTGCTGTTCGAAGATCGCGGGGCAACTGCCGGGGGCGCGACGATTGCCGCCGCCTGCATCGGCCCTGCGCAGGTTCTGGGGCGACTGGCGCTGTTGATGGGGGCGGGGCGGCTGGACAACAGGCGGGCTACGCAGTGGTCATTCGGGGCAGTTGTGGCGGCAGCGGTCGTGCTGTTGGCGGCCGGGGCTGCGCCGGGGCTGATCTTTGCCGTGGCTGCCTTGCAAGGCGCGGGGGTGGGATTGGTATCCATCCTGCGCCCGGTTTTGGTGGCGGATAAGTTGGGGCATCGCGGCTTTGGCACCATTTCGGGCGCGGTGGCCGTTGCGCCGATTTTAGCGGCGGCGGCGGCCCCCAGCGTCGGGGCCGCGATGTTGCACTGGGGCGGGACGGATCTGATATATGGCAGCTGTCTGGCGATGGCGGCGGCGGCGATGGGAATTTCGGTCTGGGTGGTGCGGCGGTAAACGCCTGCCGAAAGCCGGGTGAAATCACAGGCCTTACCCGCAATCGCCTATGACCAGTTCGGAGCGCGCTTTTCCAAAAAGGCAGTGACGCCTTCGTCCGTGTCAGGAACCAACATGTTTTCCACCATCACCTGCCCGGTATAGGCATAGGCCTCGGCCAGATTTAGCCCCGCTTGCGCATAGAACGCCGCTTTGCCCACCCGCACCGCCGAGGTCAGTTTCCCAGCCAGTGTTGCGGCGAGGGCCTGAGTTTCTTGCATCAAGGCGTTGGCGGGGACAACCCGGTTCACCAATCCCACCTCGCGGGCGCGGGCGGCGTCAACAAAGTCTCCGGTGGTCAGCATCTCAAACGCTATGGCGGCGGGTACTTTGCGGGTCAGCGCCACCATGGGGGTGGAACAGAACAGCCCGATGTTCACGCCGTTGACGCCAAACCGGGCGGTGTCAGCCGCCACAATCATATCGCAACTGGCCGCCAACTGGCAGCCGCCCGCCGTGGCAACGCCGTGGACTGCCGCGATCACCGGCTGGGGCAGGGCCTGCAATGCCTGCATCGTCGCGGCACAGGTGTTGAACAGGGTGGTGAAATAGCGGCGACCCTGATCGGCACTCGCGCGCGCGGCCTGCATTTCTTTCAGATCGTGGCCCGCACAGAACACTTTGCCCGCGCCACGTACGACGACCACGCGGATGGACGGATCGACGGCCAATGCGGTGATCTGGTCGTGCAGCGCCGCAATCATCGCCGACGACAACGCATTCAGGCTGTGCGGCGTGTTCAGTGTCAGCGTGGCGATATGGTCGGCATCGTGGCGCAGCAGGATCGGATCAGCCATTGAATTTCCATCCTTAGATCTATAATGTCGCCGCCACCCTCGCGGCAAAAGCCGCTTCAGGCTGCCCGGAACAACCCACCGCATTGGTTCGGATATTTTTGGCCACCATGAACGCCAACCGCACCCTTTGCCATTTTTCTGTTCTTAAATATCCCCGCCGGAGGCTTTGACGGTTGTGCAAAACGATGCCTGCGGCACTGCGGGTAGGGTGTGCCTTCAGGCGCACCCAGACCAGGAAATCAGGCTTTCACCCGTGTAAAGCGCCCTTCAATCTGGGCCCCGCTTTCGATCACCAAAGTCGAATAACTGACATCGGCGGCCACTACGGCCGCAGCGCGCAACGTGAACGACAGGCTGTCGACACGGCCGTCAAGACGACCCTTCACTTCAACGGTTTCGGCATTTACCTGGCCTGTCACCCGGCCTTCGCCCCCGATGATCAAACCGATGGCCGATATCGTCCCATCGATCTCGCCCAGCACTTCGATCGTGCCGGTCGAGGTGATCTCACCGGTGATTTTCAGGTCTGATGACAGGATGGATCGGTTGTTGCTGCTGACATTGCCCGAAGCGGGGCGGGGCGGCGCACCGGTTGGATCAGCGGTTTTCGAGAACATGGGCGCATCCCTTGGGCTGTGATTGGCGCGATAAGGACGTATTGGCGCTGTCGGGTCAACCCTGCCTTTGGCCTGCGGTGTCGTAAAGCGGCCATTGGGGTCGGGGATCGGCTGACAAGCGCACATAGATTTGATCAGATGGCGCAAGGGAATCGTTTCCAAGGGGGCTGCAGGCGATGAATACCACCAAGGGCGACGGGTTCTTCACGCCGGTGTCGGGGTTTGATCTGCCGCGATTCGCGGGCATCCCCACCTTTATGCGCCTGCCGCATGTCGGATTGGATCATCCGCGTCTGCGCGAGGTACAGATCGGGCTGATCGGCGCACCCTGGGATGGCGGCACCACCAACCGCCCCGGCGCGCGGCATGGGCCCCGCCAGCTGCGCGATGCGTCAACGATGATCAGGGCGCAAAACGGGGCAACCTGGGTGGCGCCGTTTGATCTGGCGGCTTGCGCCGATCTGGGCGATGTCGCGCCCAACCCCGGCGATCTGACGGACAGTCTGGCGCGCATGGAGGCGTTTTATACCCATGTGCAGGCAGCGGGGATACTGCCTTTGACGGCGGGCGGAGATCATCTGTGCACCTTGCCGATCCTGCGCGCTCTGGCCAAGGATCGCCCGTTGGGGATGATTCAGTTCGACAGCCATACTGATCTGAACGACGTTTACTTCGGCACCTCGCGCTATAACCACGGCACGCCGTTTCGCCGCGCGGTCGAAGAGGGCCTGCTGGATCCGCACCGCTATGTCATCATCGGGGTGCGCGGCACCGCCTATGGGCGCGACGACTGGGATTTCGCCGCTGCAAACGGCATCAGGATCATCCCGATTGCCGAATTCCACGCGCGCGGGGCCGCGGATGTGATGACCGAGGCGCGGCAGATTGTCGGCAGTGGCGATACCTATGTGACCTATGACATCGACTTTGTTGACCCAACTTTTGCACCGGGCACGGGCACGCCCGAAGTTGGCGGGCCGTCGGGCTGGCAAGCCTTGCAAGTGGCGCAAGGGTTGGCGGGTGTAACCGTGGTGGGGGCCGATCTGGTGGAGGTATCACCGCCCTTCGATGCCGCCGGGGGCACGGCATGGCTGGGGATATCATTGATGTTTGAGATGTTGTGCGTGATGGCCCAAGGCGTGGCGGCGCGTAAGTAGGGGGCGCTGCCCCCAAGCGGGCGGTTGCCCGCTTTCCCCCGGGATATTTGGACCAATATGAAAGGTGACAGGCGGATGACGACGGCGGATATGATCGTGACCAATGCGCGGGTGCTGACAATGGATGCAGCGCAGCCTTTGGCCGAAGCCGTGGCAATTGCGGCGGGCCGGATCGTGGCTGTTGGGCTGCGGGCCGACGTTGAGGCGCTGGCCGGGCCGAGGTGCCGCGTGATCGACGCCGGCGGGCGCAGCCTGTTGCCGGGGTTCGTCGAAAGCCATTTGCATCTGGTGCTTGGCGGGGCCGAGATGTCGCAACTGCAGATCGGAGGGCTTTACGGGGCCAAAGCATTGGCAGCTGCGTTTGCGGGCTATGCGACGCAGAATGCCGATCTGGCTTTGCTGATGGCGCAAGGGGCATCCTATCAGATCTTGGATCATCCGGTGACCCGGCATGATTTGGATAAGGTGATCGCGGATCGCCCTATCGCCATCATGTCGCCCGACCATCACACGGTTTGGGCCAATACCGTTGCCTTACGGGCCGCAGGGCTGTTGATGGGGGCCACAATGCCGCAGGGGCATGAGGTGGTGATGGCCGCAGATGGCACCGCCACAGGCGAGCTGCGCGAATTTGAGGCGTTCGGCCCGGTTCTGGCGCTGGGCGGCGAGGCGCATCTGCAACTGGGCATCGCCACCGGCGGCGAGCCTGATCCCTGGCCGGATGCCGCACAGCGCAACCGCGACAAAGACAAGATCGCGGCGGGGTTGGCGCATTGCGCGGCGCATGGCATCACGTCGATGGTGAATATGGATGGCAACCGGTATACATGTGTGCTGCTGGCCGAATTGCGCGACGAAGGTCGGCTGACGGCGCGGGTGAAAGTGCCGTTCCATTTCAAGCCGCATATGGAGCTGTCTGAATTAGACCGGGCCGGGGCGATGACCGCCGAATTTGCTGATGACTGGCTGTCGTGCGGCTTTGTCAAAATGTTCATGGACGGCGTGCTCGACAGCCGCACCGCCTTTATGCTGCGCGAGTATCCCGGGGTTTCGGCGCATCGCGGCGCGCCGCTGTTTGCACCGGGCCAGTTCAACGCCATTTGCACCGAAATAGATCGCCGTGGTATGCAGATTGCCGTGCATGCGATTGGCGACGGGGCGGTGCGCCAGCCCATAGATGGGTATGAATCGGCGGCCAAGGCCAACGGGCGGCGCGATGCGCGCCACCGCATTGAACATATCGAGCTGATTGACCCAGACGATGTGCCGCGATTGGGCGCGCTTGGCATCACCGCCAGCGTGCAGCCGCCCCATGCGCCCGGAGTGATGGACTTTCCACTTGAACCGACGATGACCGAGGTGATCGGGCCAGATCGATGGAACGATGCCTATCTGTGCCGCAGTCTGGCAGATCATGGTGCGCCAGTTGCGTTTGCCAGTGATTGGCCAGTGACGGATGTGTCGGTGCTGCGGGGGATACAGGCGGCGCTGACGCGCGCGGCTTATGCGGGGGGCCGGGATGAACGGCTGACCCGGATGCAGACCTTGCACGCCTACACCGCAGGGGGGGCGTGGGCTGCGCATATGGAAGGTCTGACCGGAATGTTGCGGGTGGGGATGGCCGCTGATCTGGTGGTGATTGACGGCGATATAGAAACGGTCGCGGCGGATCAGATTGGCAGCATGGGAATCGCTTTGACGATTGCCGGGGGGCGGATCACCCATCACGGGCAGGGATTCGCCTGACTCCGCGGCCAGGGCAGGGGAAAAACGGTGTTAAATCCGGCCTGCAGGAGTGGACCGGGTGACGCAAACGCGAAAAACCCCAACAATCCTTGGGCCTGACAAAAAATCGTCATAAATGGTGTTTTTCCCTCTTGCGGGTTTTGGCGACCGGGCCTAAACACCGCCTCACCGAAGCGAAACAGCGACGGTGACGGGAACGGACGGCGGCGCGAGCAGCCGGAAAGACCCGGAAAACCTGAAGATAAGATCGACGAGGATACGTCAGGAAACTGACGCCTCGAAAATTTTTGTCGGATGGTCGCTCTTTGAAGTTGTATAGTTTATGAAGAGATATGTGGGCGGTTTGGGCGTTTCGGCGTCGTGATCGCAGCATATCGGCTTAGTAGGGAACTGGCGCA
>JAYUHO010000366.1:0-21743 GCA_043766915.1 Cypionkella sp. | reverse complement strand
CTTGCGCTGCGGTAAAAAAAGGCCGCCGCGGGGATGCGGCGGCCTTCTTTTTTGGACCAACCGGCGATCAGGCCGGAATGGTGCCTGCGGTTTGTGCCGCCTTCAGCTCATCCGCCGAAAGCGAGCCATCGGCATCGGCATCGGCGGCTGTGAACACTTCGGCCGTCAGATCCGGAAAGGCCACGATCAGCTCTTCCATCGAGAAAAGTCCGTTGCCATCGGTATCCGCAACCACGGTTTGTGCCTGCGCTGCACCGATGGCAAGGGCCGAAATCGTTGCGAATGCGAGTGCTACTTTGGTCATCTGATATCCTTTCAAAAGTGAGGTGGCGTAAGGTGCCACTTGAAGAAGCCCTTTGCGTTTATCCGGTGTTCCAAACCTCCCCAACACTTGGGGGAATTGGGATGTCTGTTACACCAGATAAAACGCAAACTGCGCTAGAAGGGGTTTTACCTTCAGCGCCTAACATACAGATTGAATTGATAAATTCCACCCAACGCGGTGGGCAACAAATCGCGCAGGCACGTTTTTGCCCCAACGCTGAAATTTCCAGGCGGCTTATTGCGTGCAGATTGCACAGCGATTATTGTGGCGGTTTTTTGCGCAAACCACGCGATTGGGCGCTATAGAACCCGCAGCGTTTCGCCCAACCATGGCCATTCTGCCAGACTGGGCTTTACAACCAGCGCCTCTGTCAGAGCGCGCAGCCGGGCGGCGACCTGGGCGGGCATATCGCGCAGCGCCCCTGCCCGCGCCGACAGCGACAGCGTGCGTTCCAAGGGGGCAAATGGCAGGGGGGCGGCCTCTATTCCCGCGCGGAAGGTTGACGCATGATGCAGCGCCAGCGGGGTAAGAATCGTCCAGCCCTGCCCGCTGGCCACCATGGCCAGAATGGCGTGATAGCTGTCCAGTTCAAACCGATGTGCGGGGCGCAGGTTGTGGCGGGCCAGATGGCCCGCAATCTGACGGCCCATCAGATGGCGCGCGGTATATTGGATCAGCGGCAGATCATCGGCGCGCTTGCCTTTGGGGGTGATGGCCAGGAACGGTTCGGCAAGGATCGGATGCACCTCGCGCCAGATATCGCCTGCGGTTTCAGACCCCAGATCAGCGGCCACCGCGATATCCAGCGCGCGGCTGTCCAACTGATCCAGCAAGCGGTGGCTTGGCCCGGTTTCCAGCAAAAAGCGACACCCTTTCAGATCTTCGGCCAGCGAGGTCAGCAGACGCGGAGTGACTTCGAAATCGAAATCCTCGATCATCCCGATGCGCAGCGTGGTCAGGCCCGACAAATCGGCGACCGCCAGTTCGGCGCGCGCTTCGGCTTCGGCGTTCAGGATGGTTTGGGCATGGCGGCGAAACATCGCCCCCGCGGGTGTCAGGCCCATGGGGCGAACTGACCGATCCAGCAGAACAACACCCAGTGCGGTTTCTATGCCGGACAGTTGCTGGCTGATGGCAGAGGGACTGACCCCCAGCCGTTTGGCAGCGGCAGAAATGGCGCGTTCATCGGCAACGGCCAGAAAAACCTCTATCCCCCAAAGTGTGACGCGTCCTGCAGACTCGGCCATATCACAGCTTGGAGAGTTTCTTTTGCAATTCAGCAAATTGCTTTTTGATCTCGGCCAACTCATCCGCCGCTGATTGCGGGGCGGCTTCAGGCTCTTCGCGCGCAGGCGACGATCCGGCCCAGCCCGGCACCCCGCCGATCATGGTTTTCATGAAGGCTTCTTGCTGTTTGCGCATCAACTCAAACCCCGGCATCGCCATTAACGGGTTGGGGATGACGCCGATGTTTTCCATCGCCTTGGATTGACCGTTGCGCAGCATCTCAAAACTGGCGGCCAGAAACTGCGGCACCACGGATTGAATATTGGTGGTGTAGGACCGCACCAGATCGGTCAGCACATTGGTGGGCAACACGGTGTCGCCCTTGGATTCGTGTTCGGCCACGATTTGCAGCAGATATTGCCGCGTCAGATCATCGCCCGACTTCAGATCAACGATCTGCACTTCGCGGCCGGCGCGGATAAAGCCTGCGATATCTTCCAGTGTGACGTAATCCGACGTTTCGGTGTTATACAACCGACGGCTGGCATAGCGCTTTATCAACAATGGCTTGGCAGTATCGGCCATTTGAAGCCCCCCGGTCTGAAATCCGCATCATATTGCAGTGCAGAGAAACTCTAGGGCAGTGCAGCATAAAAAGAAAGGGCGGGCACAAAGGCCCGCCCGGCACGATTTTCCCCAGGGAGGAGAGGAAAACCACGCTGTTGTTACTCGTTACGCAAAGTCAAAGATCACTTGGCAGCGGAAGCAACGGTCGAAGCTGCCTTTTTGGCAACATTGCTTGCTTCCACGGATGCTTTTTTCACAGCGGCCGACGCCTCATCCGAGACGTCCTTGCCAGCAGCCATCATCAATTCAACAGTTTCCATCTGCACTTTTTTCGCAATTTCTGCGAATGCAGCGAGATTTTCAGTCGCCATTTCCGCAGCAGCTGACGCGAAATCGGTGGCGGCTTTGGTGTAGTCGGTTGGCTCTGCTTTGGCAGTGGCAGCCGAGGACAGCTTGGCAATGGTGTCTTTTGCCCATTTGGACGACAATTCAGTCGACTTTTCAGCAGCTTCCAAAGCCACTTTCGACATTTTCTCGCCAAAAGCCGCCTGGGTTTTGAAGGCGTTCTGGAACGCGGATGTGTCCATCGGGAACTTGGCCATCATGTCTTGCATCGTTTTGGTGAAATCATTTGTCTGGGTCATCAAAGTAACTCCTGATTGCGTTGGGGAACGGATGTTCCTTCATGCAACCGATATACATGCTGCAACGCAGCATTTCAAGTGAATTTTCTGCAACGCAGCATGTCGCGGTCTGCATAGCTTGCCGCAAAGTAAATCTTTGCCGCCTAACCAGTTGGGTTTGTGCCGACATAGGTGCCCGGTGCTGCACAAAGGACAGGATGCGCCGAATCACCTAAGGCCCGCGCCGCAACCTGATCCCCCGCCCGCGCGGCCAGCCAAGCGCCCCAACGTGGCCACCAACTGCCCGCGTTAAAGTCTGCCCCTGCCATCCAATCAGCGGGCGCGCCAGCCATTGGCCCCGGATTGGTGTAATGGCCGTATTTGCCTTTGGACGGCGGATTGATGATCCCCGCGATATGGCCCGATTGCGACACGATAAACGTCTTGTCCGCCGAGCCCATCTGTCTGACGCCATTAAAGCTGCCGGTCCAGGGCGCGATGTGATCGGTTTCACAGGCAATCGCACAGATCGGCAATTTTATATCCGACAGGGCCACGGGCGATCCGAACACCGGGAACTGGCCCTTGGCAAAGCCGTCTTGCTGGCAAAGCCCGCGCAGATATTGCACCGCCATTTTGGCGGGCAGGTTGGTGCCATCGCCGTTCCAGAACAGCAGATCAAACGCCGGTGGTGCCTGCCCCATCATATAGCTTTTGATCGCGGGCTGATAAATCAGATCATTGGATCGCAGGAAGGAAAATGTCCGGCTCATAAAGGTTTTGGCCAGAATACCGTCGGTGCCGATCTGCCGCTCAATGCCATCGACGAAATCATCCGACAGGAACACCCCAACTTCACCGGGTTCGGAAAAATCGGTCATGGTGGTAAAGAATGTCGCCGATTTCACCGAAACATCGCCCGCCTTTTGCAGATGCGCCAGCGTCAGCCCCAATGTGGTGCCCGCAATGCAATACCCCACCGCGTTGATCTGCGCGGCCTTGGTGATCAGCCGCACCTGCGCCATGGCGGCCAGATAACCTTCGCGGATGTAATCATCCATCCCCACATCGGCATAAGAGGCATCAGGGTTAACCCATGACACCACAAACAGCGTAAAGCCCTGATCAATAATCCATTTGATCAGGCTGTTTTGCGCCTTCAAATCCAGCACATAGAATTTGTTGATCCATGGCGGAAAGATCAGCAAGGGCGTTTCATAAACCGTCTCGGTGCTGGGGCTATACTGAATCAACTCAAGCATGCGGTTGCGATAGACCACGGCACCGGGTGTGGTGGCGATGTTTTGCCCCACCACAAACGCCTCACGGTCGGCAAGTGTCACCAGCAATTCGCCGTTGTTCGCCTCAATATCGCGGACAAGATTTTCCAAGCCCTGCACCAGACTGGCCCCATCGGTTTCAACGGCACGCTCCAGCGCATCGGGGTTGGTTGCCAGAAAATTGGTGGGGGCCAGCATATCGACGATTTGTTTGGTAAAATAGGAAACGCGGGCATGATCCAGCGGATCAAGGGTTTCCATATCCTGCACCGCCACTTGCACGGCCTCGGCATTGAACAGATATTGCTGTTTCAGATAATTGAACGCGGGGTGGCTGTCCCACAACGGATTGGCAAAGCGGCGGTCTTTGGGCGACTCGTCCACAGGGGCTTTGAATTCGCCCTTTGCCAGCATTTGCTGCGCCTCGACGTAATGTTTCAGGGTTTTCCCCCAATAGCCGATCTGATGTTCCAGCACTTTGGCGGGGTTCTGCATCATTCCCGCCAGATAGGCTGCGGCGGCTTTCAGATAAATATCCTGCCCCGGCCCTTGCACACCCTGATCGGTGGGCTTTTTGGCGGCCATTGCGGCGATCAGCCGGGCGGATAACGTCTCAACTTGCGCCAAATTGGCCGTCAAACGCGCTAACTTGGCAGATGCGTCCGTGTCTTCGGTTGCCATGTTACGCTTTCGCTCCTATCTTTGCTGCTGTGCAGCATCGTTTATCCCATCCGGGCGCGGTTGCAGCACTGGGGCCGGGCCGTTCCCGCGCGTGGAGACGTCGATGAAGTATATGGCCACCTACGACTTTATGGAAACCATTCGTAACACGAATGAGTGGATGGGGGCCACTGCGCGCGCGATGGCGTCATACCCGGCCTTTGCGTTAACGATGAACCCGATGATGCAGATGACCGCCGCCTGGGGCGAAGTGACCGAACGCAGTTTCAAACGCATGGTGGCGAAACCCGATTGGGGCATTCGCTCTATCCCCGGACCAGATGGCCAGGATCACCTGATCGACATAAACGTGGTGGTGGAAAAGCCGTTTGGCGATCTGATCCAATTCTTTGTCCGCCGCCGCGCGCCCATGGCCCGCAAGATTTTACTGGTGGCCCCGATGTCGGGCCATTACGCCACGCTGCTGCGATCCACCGTGGCTAGTCTCTTGCCTGATGCGGATGTGTTTGTCACCGACTGGCACAATGCCCGCGACATTCCGGTATCGGCAGGCAAGTTTGATATCGAAGACTACACCCTCTATCTGGTTGATTTCATGCGCGCGCTGGGGCCCGATACCCATGTGATTGCCGTGTGCCAACCAGCCCCTTTGGCGCTTGCCGCGACTGCCTATCTTGCTGCTGCAGACCCCAGCGCACAACCGCGCAGCCTGACCCTGATCGGCGGGCCGATTGATCCTGATGCCGCCGCCACCGATGTCACCGATTTTGGCCGCCGGATCACCATGGGGCAACTGGAACACAGCGCCATTCAGCGCGTTGGCTTCAAACACAAGGGCGCGGGGCGGATGGTCTATCCGGGGCTGCTGCAGCTGCAAAGCTTCATCTCGATGAACGCCGAACGTCATTCCAAGGCTTTCAGCGAACAAATCATGCGCGTGGCGCGCGGTGAAGGAGCCGACCACGACGCCCACAATAGATTCTATGATGAATATCTCGCGGTGATGGATATGACGGCGGAATTTTATCTGTCGACGGTCGAACGGATCTTCAAAAACCGCGAAATCGCCAAGAATGAATTCATGGTCGGCGGCAAAGCGGTGGACATAGGCGCCATCACCCAAGTGGCGGTGATGACGGTCGAGGGTGAAAATGACGATATTTCCGCCCCTGGCCAGTGCGTTGCGGCGTTAAAGATGCTGACCGGCCTGCCAGACGCCAAGAAAACCCAGCACCTGGAACCCGGGGCCGGGCATTACGGCATCTTCGCGGGCAAAAGCTGGCGGTTGAACATACGGCCCTTGGTGCTGGGGTTCATCGATGCGCATGCGGGCGAGCCGAAAAAGGCCAAGCTGGCGGCGGTGACATGATTGCTAAAATTTGACTAAAATTTGCTTTTTCTGTTCGAAAATATCCCACGGGGAGGCTGCAATCGCTTTGGCGATTGCGGCTTGGGGGTGTGAAACCCCCGCCTTCAGTACATCAGCAAACCGCTCTACCGCAACATCACCGGCCCGGCCAGAAATGTCGCCAGCACGTCACTGACCGCCTCGGGCTGCTCCAGCGACGCCAGATGCCCGGCCCCGGCGATCACCTGAAGTTTGCCAAACGGCATCAGGTTGGCGGTGAATTCCAACCGCCGCATCGGCACCAGTGTGTCCAATTCCCCGGCGATCACCAGCGCAGGCAGTTTCACCCGGCGCATGGTTTTTTGCTGATCGGGGCGGCGTTGCAGCGCGCGCGATTGGCGGATGAACACGCCTTCGCCCAAACCGATGGCCATATCGCGGATCAGCGCCACAATCTCACCGCGCCATTCGCTGTCGGCCAGGCTTGACGCCGGTATCTCCTCACGCATCGCCTCAACCAACCGGCCGGCCCGGGCCGCCACCATGCGGGATTCGCGGGCGGCAGCGGTTTGCGGCGCCTCGGCAAGGGGATCCGTGGCCATCAGCACAATACGGCTGACCCTGTCAGGCACGCGGCGAATGATGTCCAAAGCCACGCCCCCCCCAAGGCCATGGCCGAGAAGTGCAAATTTTTCCGGCAAGCCCGCCAGAATGGCCTCGGACATCTGCTCGACCGTGTCGCCCGTGGTCGGCAGGGCGATATGGATCGCGCGCTGCCCACCCAACTGCACGATCTGGGGCAAAAACAGCCTCGCATCCGCCATCAGACCGGGGATCATCACCAGCGGGTCGGCCATCGGTTACAGCCCTTTTGCCCAGTCAAGGATCAGCGCGACCGTACCCGCCGTTTGTCCCGGTGACAGAATATCGCCTGCGATGACGTGGTAATAGGGATCATCGCCCTTGGCCAACGTGACCGGTTCCAGCCGCACTTTACCACCCCATCCCTTGACCGCTGCCAAAGTTTTTCCGGGATCCACCACGTGATCTTGCGCACTGTAAATCACCATCAGCGGCACTTTCGCCTTTGACAGATCCAACATTTTGGCCGCTCGCACCAAAGCCGCCATCGGAAACAGCGCGGTGGTGGGGTATTGCGTGGTCCAATATTTGCCATGGTTGGCATTGACAGGATTGAACGACCGCGTCGCCCCCGCCACAATCGGCCCCCAATAGCGCGCGGCAGGCAGGTCAAGGATTTTCGCCGCCGCAGATTTTACGCCAAAGTTCGGCGACATCATAACAATCCCGGCAATGTCTTTTGACATATCAGGATCGGTGGCCGCAAAGGCCGCCAAAGTGGCCCCGGTTGACATGGAAATCACCAACACCCGATCCCCCAGCCGCCGCCCGATGGCCAGCGCTTCGGCGGTGTCCTCCAGCCAATCGCCCGCCGTCGCCGTGGCCATCGGATCGCCGCCGCGCCCGTGGCCTGCAAGCCGGGTAAAGAACAGGTTTGCCCCCAAGGTGCGGGCGACCTGATCGGGGACCGGGCGGATTTCTTCCGACGAGGCGGAAAAGCCGTGAATGTAAATCACTGCCAGCGGGGTTTTTGCCCCCTTTGCCCCCGCCCAGATCACGCGCTTTTCGGTCCCCGGAACGATATCGGGAAAGGCTTTTTCGCGGTCCGCCAGCCAGACATCGATATCGGGGCCAATGCTGGCGGCGTCAAAGCTGATAGTGCGATCCACGGGGTCTTGCGGCACGAAGGCCCAGGCGCCTGCGACGATCAGCACCAAAAGAATGATCAGCCGCCCCAGCCATTTTCCAAACCTACGCATCACCGCCCCCTTGCCCAATTTCCTTGATCGCAGCGCTGATCATCGCAAGACACGGCCCGGTTGAAAAGCGGTGATCGGCCCCTTTGACCAAGACCAGCCGAGCGTCAGGGCTGACGGCGTGGTCGAACAGGCGCAGGGCAACCGATACCGGCACATCCCGGTCTGCCGTGCCCTGCAGCAGCCGGATGGGAAACGGCAGGGTCAGCGGGCTGCGCAGCACCAGATGATTGCGGCCATCATCTATCAGACGGCGGGTGATGATGTAGGGCGCACCATATTCGGATGGCAGGGCAATCTGGCCATTTGCCATCAGGTCATCGCTCTGCGCTGGGGTAAATTCAGTCCACATGCTGTCTTCAGTGAAATCAGGCGCAGCCGCGATGCCTATCAATCCGGCCACCAAATCTGGATTTTCCCGCGCGATCAGCAGGGCAATCCACCCCCCCATCGAAGACCCCACCAGTATCTGTGGCCCGCTGGTGCGCGCGGCAATCACCGCTTTGGCATCTTCAAACCAATCGCCGATGCAGCCCTCCTCAAAACGGCCCGAAGATGATCCGTGCCCGGAATAATCAAACCGCAAAAACGCAAGGCCTTCGGACTGCGCCCAATCGGACAAAAAGGCGGCTTTGGTGCCCTCCATATCCGACTTGAACCCACCGAGAAATACCACCCCCGGTGCGGCACCAAAGGTTTGACGATAGGCAAGCGTGCGGCCCTGCGCCGTTGTCAGATGGTGCATCTCGGTCATGGTGCGGCCTCGCTTTGCGCAACCTTAACTGCGCGGTGTTGACAAGGCCACGGGCCATCGGCAAAACCCCGCCCAGATAACCCGCAACCGGGCGCTTGGTAGGCGCCAAACTGACGAGGAGACCGCTATGGTCCAGATTTCCCTGACTTTCCCCGATGGCAATGCGCGTGACTATCCGGCTGGGATTACCCCTGCCGAGGTGGCGGCGTCTATCAGCCCCAGCCTTGCGAAAAAGGCCATTTCGGCCACGGTGAACGGCGCGCATTACGATCTGCAATGGCCGATCCCAGCCGACGCAACGGTTGCCATCCACACTATGGCCGATGACGATCAGGCGCTGGAACTGATCCGCCACGATCTGGCGCATATTATGGCGCGCGCGGTGCAGGAAATCTGGCCCGATGTGAAGGTCACCATTGGTCCTGTGCGCGATTACGGCTGGTTTTATGATTTCGACCGGGCGGACCCTTTTACCCCCGAAGACCTTGGCGCGATTGAAACCAAGATGAAGCAGATCATCGCCGCCCGCGACCCGGTGAAAACCGAGGTTTGGGACCGTGCCCGCGCGATCAAATTCTACGAGGATAAAAACGAGCCGTTCAAGGTTGAACTGATCAACCGCATTCCGCCCGGTGAAGACCTGCGGATGTATTGGCATGGAAACTGGCAGGATTTCTGCCGTGGCCCGCATTTTCAACATACCGGCCAAGTGCCCGCCGACGCGTTCAAACTGACGCATGTGGCCGGGGCCTATTGGCTGGGTGACGCGTCGCGCCCGATGTTGCAGCGGATTTACGGTTTGGCGTTTAAGAACCGCGACGATCTGAAGGCGCATCTGGTGATGCTGGAAGAGGCCGCCAAACGCGACCACCGCAAACTGGGCCGCGAGATGGAGCTGTTCCATCTGCAAGAAGAAGCCCCCGGCATGGTGTTCTGGCATCCCAATGGCTGGACGGTCTACCGCGCACTGGAAGATTACATGCGCGGACGGCAACGCCGCGCGGGATATAAAGAAGTCAAGACGCCGCAAGTGGTTGACCGGGTGTTGTGGGAAAAATCCGGCCATTGGGAAGCCTACCGCGAGAATATGTTTATCGTCGAAGTGGACGAAGATGGGGCTAAGGAAAAGCGGATCAATGCGTTGAAACCGATGAACTGCCCTTGCCATGTGCAGGTCTATAATCAGGGGCTGAAATCCTACCGCGATCTGCCGCTGCGGTTGGCGGAATTCGGGTCGTGCCATCGGTACGAATCCTCAGGGTCCATGCACGGGCTGATGCGGGTGCGCGGGTTTACCCAGGATGACGGGCATATTTTCTGCACCGAAGATCAGTTGGAATCCGAATGCATGGCGTTTCTGGCGCTGTTGTCGTCGGTTTACAAAGACCTTGGGTTCGAGAAATTCGACATCAAATTTTCCACCCGCCCCGACGTGCGTGTGGGATCAGATGAGGTTTGGGACAAGGCCGAAGCGGCGCTGGAAGGCGCGATCATAAAGGCGGGCTATCCTTACACGATCAACCCCGGTGACGGCGCGTTTTACGGGCCGAAGCTTGATTTCAAACTTACCGATGCGATTGGCCGAGAATGGCAGTGCGGCACGTTCCAGGCCGATTTCAACCTGCCGGTGCGGCTGGATGCGGAATTTGTCGGCGATGATGGCGCAAAACACCGCCCCGTTATGCTGCACCGCGCGATTTTAGGCAGTTTCGAGCGCTTCATCGGCATCCTGATCGAAAACTATGCCGGTAAACTGCCGTTCTGGCTGGCGCCGCGTCAGGTTGTGGTGGCGGGCATCGTTTCAGACGCCGATGATTACGTGCATGAAGTCGTGGCGGCGCTGCAAAAGGCCGGGGTTCGGGCCGAGGCCGATATACGCAACGAAAAGATCAATTACAAAGTGCGTGAGCATTCTGTCGGCAAAGTTCCAGTGATTTTGGCCATTGGAATGAAGGAAGTTGAAGAGCGTTCTGTTTCAGTTCGTCGGTTGGGCGATACCAAAACTGAAACAATTGGCTTGGATCAAGCGCTGGCGACACTTGGGTTTGAGGCGCTGCCACCGTCAGGCGAGTGACGGCAACACCATGATTTAAAATATAAAATTTAAAAGGCGGGGCAAATTCGTCGCGTTTTTATGTCAAAGGTACTGATCACAGACGGCCTTGGATCACTCACAGACGCGTTGCCCACGCATCCGTGAATGGCCAGATCGGACGCCGCCAATTATCATTTATTTTGTCGCAACAGACACCAACCACAGTTGAACGAAAAGGGATCACCTCATGTCTTCACATATCAAAGCTTTCGCCGTGGCAGGCGCATTGGCCGCCGCTTTGGCCGCAACCGCAACAACGGCCTCGGCTGCAGGCAAAGAAAAGTGCTTTGGCGTTGCATTGACCGGCCAGAATGATTGCGCCGCTGGCGCGGGCACCACTTGCGCGGGCACGTCGAAAGTGGATTATCAGGGCAATTCCTGGAAATACGTGCCCGCTGGCACCTGCCTGACGATGGAACTGCCCGCGATGACAGACGGCACCGCCCGCATGGGCAGCATGGAAGCGCTTGAGCGCGACCACGAAATGATGTGATATCTTCGCCCCCTTCGCCAGTTGCGAGGGGGGCATCTTTGCCGGAGCAGGCCCATGCGTGACACCCAGTTTCAAAACCTGCCCGCCCGATCCGGCGTTGGCTATAAGCCACAGCACTTTGACCAGATTTTAACCGATCCCGGCCCGGTATCCTGGCTGGAAATTCATGCTGAAAATTACATGGGGGCGGGTGGCCGCCCTTTGGCGCAATTGCGGCATCTGGCAGAACGATTTGCGATTTCCGTGCATGGGGTGGGCCTGTCGATCGGCGGCGAGGGGCCACTGGATTTGGCCCATTTGGCCCGGCTGAAGACCCTCTGCGATTGGCTGAACCCGGCCAGTTTTTCTGAACATCTGGCGTGGTCGACGCATGAGGGCAGCTATCTGAACGATCTGCTGCCCCTGCCCTACACCCCCGCCACTGTGACCCGCGTTTGTGACCATATTGATCAGGTGCAAACCGTGTTGGGCCGCCGGATGCTGTTGGAAAACCCGTCGACCTATATAGCATTTTCTGAAACCACCATGGCGGAAACCGAATTTCTGGCCGAAATCATCCGCCGCACCGGCTGTGGTTTGTTGCTGGATGTGAACAACGTCTATGTGTCGGCCGTCAACCAAGCCTATGATCCGATTGACTATATCCGTGCTTTTCCACTGCCGCATGTCGGCGAGATTCACCTTGGCGGCCATGAGGAAGACGCCGATGATCACGGCGCGCGGCTGTTGATCGACAGCCATGGTGCTGCGGTGGTTGATCCGGTTTGGACCCTTTATGCGCAAACGATTGCGTTAAGCGGGCCAAAGCCCACCCTGATCGAATGGGACAATGACGTGCCCGATTGGCCAGTGCTGCGCGCCGAGGCGGCAAGGGTGGCGCAAATTTTAGCGACCGCATCATGACACAATCCGCGTTTGTCGCTTCCCTGCTTGATCAGGCCGCACCTCTGCCTGCCGGGGTTATCGACCCTCAGGGCCGCCCTGCCCCAAAACGGTTTTCGGTTTACCGCAACAATGTCGCCGCTGGACTGACCCGCGCGATGGAAGCGTCATTTCCCACCGTCCGTAAACTGGTGGGACCCGAGTTTTTCGCCGCTATGGCCGTGGAGTTTGCGCTGCAGCATCCGCCAAAATCGCAACTTCTGATGCAGTATGGCGATGAATTTGCAGGATTTCTGCAAAACTTCCCGCCGGTGGCGCATCTGGGCTATCTGCCCGATGTGGCGCGGTTGGAACAGGCGATGCGCACCAGCTATCACGCCGCTGATGCTATCGCGATGCGCGCCGAAGATTTGGCCGCAGTTCCCGAAGCACAGCTGCTGTCTTGCGGCCTGATCCTTGCGCCGTCGGTGCAGCTGATCGCCTCACGCTGGCCAATCCATGCAATTTGGCGCGCCAATATGGAAGGCGGGCCGCCGCCCGAAGCGGTGGCGCAAGACGTGATCATCCTGCGCCCCGAATTTGACCCGCAGCCACATCTTCTGCCCGCCGGAGGGGCAGGTTTCATCGCGGCTCTTTTAGCCAACGCGACCTTTGCCGACGCTATGGATCATGCCGGAGCCGGGTTTGATTTGACGGCCATGCTGGGTCTTTTGCTGACCGGGCAAGCCATTGTCGGGTTACAAGAATGATCCTGATCAATCGATATGACCGCATCACCATTGCCCTGAATTCCATGGCGAATTGGGTGTTGTCCACCCTTGCCCGGCTGGTGTTTGCTGCCGTTTTGCTGCGCTATTTCTGGGCATCCGCAGTGACCAAATTGGACGGGGTGTTTTCTGTCACTGACAGCGGCTATGGCCAGATTTTCCCCCGCGCGTTTGAGGCCGTGGGCTTTGATTCCGCCGCCCTTGGCAGCTTTCACTATCTGGTGGTGCTGTGCGGGGCGTGGGCCGAGATTTTGTTGCCGCTGGCGATTGTCATCGGCCTGTTCACCCGGCTGGCCGCCTTTGGCATGATCGGCTTTATCGCCGTGCAAAGCCTGACCGATATTTTCGGCCATATGGTAGGGCCAGAAACCATCGGCGCATGGTTTGACGGCGCCTCAGATGCGCTGATCCTTGATCAACGTGCGTTTTGGATAGTGGTCTTGGTGATCCTGGTCATCCAGGGCGCCGGGCCGCTGTCAGTCGATCGGGGATTGCGTCAGTGGGTATCGGGCTGACGCGCGGCCAGCGCCAAGATCCCGCCCAAACCGCACATCGCTATTGGAAACATGGTGAATACGCCAAAGCCAAAGGCGAACCACATCGCAACGCAGGATGCCACCATCAGTATCCCCCCGGCAATATTCTGCGAACGCGCCATCGCCGCCCCCGCAATCGCCAGAATGGGGGCCAGAAAGCTGGCCACTTTGATCACCATCGGATGCTGAACTTGCTTGGCCAGATCGCCAATCTCGCCGTTTTGATCAACAAACACCGTGTATCCGTAGCCAAAAAATCCGACAATCATCGCCAGAATGCCGCCGATCAGGCCCAAAGTCAGCGCCGCATTTCTCAACCGAATCTCCACACTTGATTTTTGCCTAAGGTTTGGCATGATTTGCGCAGTGACGACAGCGTTTCTGATTGCCTATCGCAAGGCCCACCGGAAGACTGGCCGCACGGCCCACGGCAATATCGCCATGGGAGGGTTGAGATAGGAGACACGGCATGCCCACCGGCACCGTAAAATGGTTCAACAGCACCAAAGGCTATGGCTTTATTGCGCCCGATGACGGCGGCAAAGATATTTTCGTCCACATCTCGGCGGTCGAACGCGCCGGGCTGAAAAGCCTGAATGACAATCAAAAGGTTGGTTTTGATCTGCAATCTGGCCGCGACGGCAAGGAATCAGCGGGCGATTTGCGGCTGCTGTAACCGTCAGGCGACGGCTTTACCCAATAACCGCTGCTTGCACGGCGTCGTCCCAGCCAAGATACCATTTGGCCCCATCCTGAATGACCGGTCGTTTCATCACGGCCGGTTGGGAGGCGATTTGCGCTTCGGGCTCGGACATCCGCAGGAAATCGGAAAAGCTGCGATAAGTGGTCGATTGTTTGTTGATCGCGCGGTCGCCAAATTCGACAACAATCGCGTCGATTTCCTGCGCCGACAGCGGCTCGGCGCGGATATCTCGGAATGTGACGTCAAGCCCTGCGGCCTGAATGGCCTTCAGCGCCTTTTTGCAGGTGTCGCAGGTGGAAATGCCATAGAGGATCATCGCTTAGCCTTTGGTTAACAGCCGCGTCAGCGCCACCCCGCCCCAGGCCGAGGCGGCGGTCAACACCGTGCCCCAGATCAGATCATTGGCCACCAGGGTCAGGTTCCAGTCTTTCATAATGGCATAGCTGGTGAATTCATAGGTGCCGTAAGCCATCGCCCCAATGATCGCCGCCGGAATAACAATCGCCGACCCGGTTTTAAGCGCCGGATAGCTGACCAGATAAACCAGCCCCGCCACATAGGCCAGATAAAACAGCGCCGCCGGACCAATGCGGATATCGGTCAGCAGTTGCGGCCCAAGGCTGCGTTGAAACAGCGGCTGCATGTGAAATTTCAGCATCAGCGCATCAAGGATCAGGAAGATGGCGGTGGTGGAGAGGTAAAGGACGGCGATTTGCATGGGGGGCACTCCGGTTTGGGGAGAGGTAGTGCGACGGGCGGCGGCGGGTAGGGTTAACCCACCCGTATCCGCAACCAATCCGCCAGATCGCCGTCATCCATCTGCCCCATCGCACAGCGGATGATGGTTTGGCCAGTTTCCACGGTGTTCCAGTCGATCTGGATGCCGTTCAGATCGAGGCAGGTATCCATCGCATGGTGTGCGGTGCGTTTATTGCCGTCGTTGAAACAATGGCCGCGTGCAATAGCCACCACATAGGCCGCCGCCAGATCGAACACATCGTCGATCATGCCGTAAGCGAGACGGTTATCGACACGGACCAAAGCCGCCTCCAACGATTTATCCCGCGCCCTGCCAGGTAATTCGCCGGGGTTGAGGATGCCGTCGTGAAGCGCCTCGACCAGTTCGGGCGTGAGAAGTTGGAACGTCATTTGTCGCGCAGATAATCCAGCACGGGCTGATTGACGGCGCGGCGACGCTCCATGCTGGCCATCCCCTCGGCCATGGTGGCATAGCGATGTTCCACCTGGCTTACCGCTTCATTCGGCACAAGATAGCCCACCACGGCCGAGTTTTTCAGGATCGCCACCGGCTTGCCGCCAGAGCGTTCGAACACCTTATGGGGTTCGCGCAGTTCGGTCATGGTGGCGATATGGGGGGTAAGGAGGCGTGTCATGGGGTGTATCCTGTGGTGTGTAATGGAATGTATATTGTAATGGGGTAAATTGCAAGATGGTGGTTACGAGGAAAGGCGGGCGAGGCTTTCTTCCCTTGCCCCACGCCCCACGCCGGGGTGCAAAGCTGACAGCGCCCGAACCGACGGGGCCCTTGGGGTGCGACACCAGTCGTGGGCGCGTTGTGGAGTAAGACGGATCAGAAAACGGTCCAGTTGACCGTTTTCCCGTCGAACGCCCCGGCACACCTGCCGGGGCCGGGTATTGATGCAGCAACCCCCTTGCGGCCTTGGCCCCCCACCCCACGCCGGGGTGCAAAGCTGACCGCGCCCGAACCGACGGGGCCCTTGGGGTGCGACGTGAGGCGCGCCCGCCCCGTGGGGGCGGTTCGGGCGCGGTCAGATTTGCTTTGGGCAAATCTGACGGGGATTAACCATCAGCAGACGCTATTAATTCTTTAGTCACGGGCATTTCGGGCAAACTCTCCAAAGCCTTGTATGTATCAAGTTTTGATCGAACATCAGCAGGCATCTTTATTTGAAGTCCAAATTTCTCCAGCGTATTACATGCACTTAACCACCACTCTTCTATAGATTCGATTAGCGGCTTCGAACCGGCAAGCTCGAACAAACCGATTGACTTATTGACCTCTGAGATGAGTTGCATCTCCTTGTTAAAAGCCACGGGATCAGTAATCGGGTTCCCATATCTCGCAATGAGATTCTTATTGGCTGGCTCGACTTGCTTGGTGATAATCTCCGTGAGCTTCCCGAACTCCTGAATAGCCAGGTCGTGCAGGAACCAGCGGTCAATAGATTTCCTTACTTCTTTTTGACCTTTTTGACTTAGTAGGCCTGCTTGCGCCGACTTAATTTCATCAAAAAGCCTCCAATGATCCTCCCAGCGCCCTCCAGACCCCCAACGACCACTCTTAATCGACTGCAGCATAACTTCTCTTGCAGTCAATGCGGCAACTCCCTTTAGGGATTCCACCAATTTCTCGGCTTGTTGCTGAGTTTCTTCCCACATCTCAGCTTCAAAGCCCCACCCCTTAAATCTTTTAAACTGAGAAAATCGCGCAAGGAACGTAAGAAGTAGGCCTACGGCTGCACACAATGTCGCACCGGGTACGTTGCCAACAAACAAAAAGTAGATTGCCAATGCTATCAACGCAAAGCCGCACAACTTTAAAAAAGCAGATTCCATTTTCCCCATGTTGACTCTAGCCACCTTATTTTAGTTGAGAGATAAAACTTCGAGGTGCGGGTCCAATGAAAACCTTCACCCCAACACCCCCTCAAATTCCCGCCACTCGCCCTTGCTCATCCCCGACGTCTCTTGCGTCACCACTTCCCCCGCCCGCCTGCGCTTCAAAACGGCAACCGCCTTCCCCGACAACTTCACCCCCCCCATCCGGTAATCCTCGAACGCCGAATATGCCAGCGGCACCCAATCCCGCACGCAGGCGGCAATCGCCTCGGCATAGACTCGAATCTCATACTGCGCGTGTGGATCGGCCCTAAGCCGCAAAAAGTGGAACAGGTTGTGCAGATCGACCTTCCAATACCACTGGGTATAGATGTTGGCAGGCAGGTTCATCCGGGCCAATTCGCGGGCCAAACCCTGTTGGCCGTCGGTGGAAAGCATCGCCTCGTAATTGTCATAGGCGCGGTTGGCGTCGGATTTCAGCATCTCCAGCACGCGGGCGGATTCATCGCCGGTTAAGACCTCTCCCCTACCCTGATTGTTGACGACCGATTGGGCGGCCAGATGTTCGGGGGCGGGAATGTAGAACTCACGATCCAGAATCGAATAGCGCGCGGAATATTCGTTGACGTTGGCGGTGCGGTGGCGGATCCACTGGCGGGCGACGAAAACCGGCAGTTTGACGTGCAGTTTGATCTCGCACATCTCAAACGGGGTGGAATGCCAGTGCCGCATCAGATAGCGGATCAGGCCCTCGTCATTTTGCACATGTTTGGTGCCGGCACCGTATGACACGCGGGCGGCCTGCACGATGGCGGCATCATCGCCCATATAGTCGATGACGCGAATAAAGCCGTGGTCCAGCACCGGATATGCCCGGTACAAATGCGCCTCCATCCCTTCGGACACCGCGCGCAGGGTGGTGCGAGGGGTGGCCCGTTGGGATTCGATTTCGGCAAGCTGGTCTGGGGTCAACGGCATCGGTTTGGCCTTTCGCGGCGGGGATCAGCGGGCAGTCAGCCTGGTGTGCGGCTTGCATGAGTCGTGGGCGACTATATCTGGTATAGCGGCTTTGCGAAACTGCCAGATGCGGCGTGATGCAGGCGGGTGACAGGGCGGCGTCGTGCCGGTGAAAGTGCTATTCTGCTTTGACTTTGCGCAGATTTCGGGGCAAGTCTGGCATGGTTTAGGGTAACGATGGGCTGTCACAGATGAAACCGATCAAACACGCGCTTTGGATGGCTTTGCTGCTGTCAGCTTGCGGCGGAAACCCGTTTTTGCCCGATGGCGATGGATCAGGCAACGGCCCGCCCGGCACCGAAGGACCCGTGGGGTCGAAGGGATCGGCGATTACCCGGACGGAAAAGACAGTCACAACGGCTGGAAAAGACTATGGCAACGGCTTTGCCGAAGGGTTTGTTCTGAACGCCAATGATCCAACTGATCCGGGTGATGATACGTTTTCGGTGGATGGTTTGGCGTTTGATGGGGCCAACGTTTATCAACGAGGCACGACGGTTTCAGACATCGGGCCTTTTCAAGTGTACGAGGGCGACAGCACCTACACCGATGCGGTGACAGGCACGCCGATTGATCAGTTCCTCTATCGCGCAATTTATGGGGTGTCAGACAGCACGCGCACCAGTTTCGCAATCGTGCGCACCGGGGCGTATATACCTTATGGTTTTGGCGGTTTTATTTACAAACGTAATGGTGGAGTGACGATCCCGACAAGTGGTCAAGCAAATTATAGTGGCAGCTACGCTGGATTGCGCGATTTTAACGGCGATGGTGGATTGGAATATACCACAGGCGATATGACAATGGGAATCGACTTTGCCGATTTTAACGCAGGCGCGGGAGTCAAAGGCGAAATTACAAATCGGAGAATTTTTGACATCAGCAATACTGAAGTAACTGACGATGTAGTTGCAGCAATTAACACAGAATATAGCACCGCTTTGACCGAAATACCAAATCTGTTGTTTACCGTTGGCCCCGGAGCTTTGAAATCGACAGGCGAAGTGTCACAAGGAATAACAAGTCAAGCTGGTGCCAATATCTTTGAGTCTGGAAAGTATTATGCGATCCTGTCGGACAACAGTGATCCGTTGGCGCCATTGGCTGGTGAAGTTGTGGGTGTGATTGTGGTCGAATCCAACGAAACCCGCGGGGGGGTGTCGGGCGTTACGGCCCGCGAAACGGGTGGCTTTATCCTGTTGCGCCAGTAACCGATGCGTAGACCGGTGATCACAGCGGTGGCATTGGCCCTAATGCTGATGGCAGCCACGGGGGCGGCCAAACCTATCACCCTAAACGTAGCCTCTCTGCGCCAACTGGCCTATCAAACCCTGCAAGCCGGGTTTGCCGAACAGGCGTTAACCTATACTGACGCATTGCTGACGCGCGATGCGGGCGACACCACCGCGCTGATCATTCGCGCGCAGGCGTTGCGGGCGCTGAACCGCGCCCCCGAAGCGCGGCAGGTCGCCAAACAGGCGTGGAATTTGGCCGATACAGACAAAGCGCGGTTTGGCGCGGCGATGGCGATGGCGCAGGCGCTGTCAACGATGGGGCGGCGCACCGGCGCGCAACTTTGGCTGCGCCGCGCCGGTGAATATGCGCCCAATCAGCGCGCGCGTGATATTGCCCGGCGCGATTTCGGCTATGTCAAATCGCGCAACCCGTGGGTGTTGGATGTCACCGGGGCTGCGACTCCGTCGTCGAATGTGAACAACGGCAGCCGTCAAACCAAGATGTCTTTGTCGGGCATTCCGTTTCAATTTGAAATTCCGGCGCAAAGTCAGGCTTTGTCGGGGTTTGAACTGGGATTTGGGCTGGCATCCACCTATCGGTTTTCGCCCGCCGCCGCCAATCGGCAGACCGAGGCCCGGTTTGCGGTAAATGGCCAGACGGTTGTGCTGTCAGCGGCGGCAAAGGATGCGGCCCCTTTGGCGCGGGCGTCGGACTATGCCTTTGCATCGGCAGAGGCAGGTTTGCAACACACCCGCGCCGTCGACGATCAGGGTCGCACTGTGCTGAAACTGGGCGGAACGCTGGGGCATAATTGGTATGGGGGCGATGATCTGTCAGATTATTTACGCCTTTCCATTGGGTTAGACCGAAAGCTGGCCAATGGATCGACCCTGCAGTTTGGCCTGTCCGCCGATAAAACCACCCGGCTGGATTCTGCGCTGCAATCGTCTGATCGCGTGGCGCTGACGCTGGGCTATGCGATGGGCGCGGGCGCAGGCGGGCGGGACCGGCTGAAATTTGAAGTGGAAACGGCGATGACATCGTCGGGGTCTGCCGAAGTGCGCAGCACCGCGATGACGGCATCGGTTGAATGGACCAAGGCCGAACCGCTGGCGGGGATCGCCCTGTCGGGTGGGCTGCAGATTGGCACGCAAACTTTTGCCGACAGCCGTTATGTGACGGGCGGACGGGATGATCTGAAACTGACAGCCAATCTGTCGATGACGTTTGAAAATATCGACTATCTGGGGTTTTCACCGGTGCTGACGGTGCAGGCGTCGAAGAACCGCTCAAACTCGGCGCTGCATGACAGTGAGAATTTCGGAATTGCCTTGGGGATCAGATCGTCTTTCTGAAGCGGCTGGGGTGCTTGCGTGACGTGAACCTGCGTGTTCCCTCTCGCCTTCGTGGCATAGCCTGCTAAGTTGGGAAGTGCAGTCAAAAAGGGGCACGCGATGACCATTCAATATCTTCACACCATGGTTCGGGTTCTGGATCTGGAAAAATCCATGACGTTTTACAAACTGCTTGGGCTGGAAGAAACCCGGCGGTTTGAAAACGAAAAGGGGCGGTTTACGTTGATCTTCATGGCCCCTCCCGGCCAGCCGGAGTGTCCGGTGGAGCTGACCTACAACTGGGATGGCGATGCGGGCCTGCCTGCGGACAGCCGGCATTTTGGCCATCTGGCCTACGGCGTCGACGATATCTATGCCGCCTGCGCGCATCTTGCCGCAAATGGCGTGATCATCAACCGCCCACCGCGTGACGGCCATATGGCTTTTGTGCGCAGCCCCGACAATATTTCGATAGAATTGCTGCAAAAGGGCGCGTCTTTGGCCCCGGCAGAACCTTGGGCGTCGATGGGCAACACGGGCAGCTGGTAGCCTAAAGCGACCACAGGCTGAAACAATCACCACCGATCTGGCGCGACTCGCGTATTGTCAGGCGGGGCGCGTCGGACAAGGATGCGAGGCCAAGCGGAGCCAAAGCCGCTTGGCCATCGCTGCCAATAAGCGCGCCCGCGGTGAACAGCGCAAGATCATCGACCAAACCGGCGCGCAAAAGCGATGCGGCCAAAGTGCCGCCGCCTTCGCACAGAATCCGCGTTAGCCCCATGTTGGCAAGGGCTTGCATCGCAGATTTCGCGTCGATCTGCCCCAAAGGATTGCCCGCAACCTCGATCAGAACTGCTCCTTGATCTGCCCAAGCTTGGCGCGCTGGCATCGGTGCATCGGCTGCGTGCAGCATCCAAACCGGAGTGTCCCGCGCGGTGTTGCCCAAACGGCTGTGCGGGTCGTGCGACAGATGCGTGTCCATCACGATCCGCAGGGGTTGAACTGCCGCCCCCATATCGCGTGCGGTCAAATCGGGGTCGTCGGCCCGCGCCGTGCCCGCGCCGATCAGTACGGCATCATGGGTCAGCCGCATCAGATGCACGGCCCGCCGCGCATCGGGCCCGGTGATCCACCGGCTTTCACCTGATGCGGTGGCAATGCGGCCATCAAGCGTAGTCGCCAGTTTCAAGGTGACAAAGGGCAGGCCCCGCGTGACGCGTTTTAAGAAACCGGCGTTCAGACAGGTGGCCTGACCGGCCGCAACGCCCTCGGTCACGTCGATACCAGCCGCGCGCAGCAACGCATGACCCTTGCCCGCAACGCGCGGATCGGGATCGGTCAGCGCAGTAACCACCCGTGCCACCCCCGCCGCGATCAGCGCATCAGCGCAAGGCGGGGTTTGGCCGTGATGAGCGCAGGGTTCCAGCGTGACATAG
>JAYUHO010000365.1:0-3165 GCA_043766915.1 Cypionkella sp. | reverse complement strand
CAAATCCGCCAGATCAATCTGGGTTTTGAACCGCACGGCCTGGCCCGTGCCGGCCCCTGCTCCGGTAGAGGTGATGATCAACCCACCATCCGCCGAATACGTCTGGCCAAATCCGGGGCCATCGGTGCGGGCAGCTTCTGCCTCGACATAGCTGGACTTGCCGATTTCATACCGCGCATCAATGCCTACGGCGGTTTGATCGGCGGTATCGGTTTGTTCGACCAAAGTTGTGACGCCGAGCCGCAGTCGATCTGTCACCCAGCCCTGAACCCGGCCACCATAGGCAAAACCGTCGATATCGCCGCTGGTCGGGGTGTATTCATATTGCGCGACCAGACGCACCTGAGGTGCAGAGCCCAAAGGCGGCGAGATCAGCCCGCCACCCGACGCTGACGACAAGGGTGCTGCCAGCGTGATCAGACCCTGAATATAGTTGATCGTATAGTCCCGCCCCGCCACCAGCACGCGGCTTTGCAGCACCCGGCCAGTGATGGGATCGCGCAGTTCAATCGTCAGGGTTTCAGTGCCGATAGAGACATCCTGACGGCGCAGGAAATAGACCGACCCGCCGGTGCCCAAAAACACCTCGCGCCCGGGCAGCATATCGGGTTGGGCGGCGTAAACCGTGGCCTCAACGCGCGCCTCACCGCGTGTGGTCTGGGCCGGAGTGGCGTACACTCCTTGAAACCCATAAAGCGTGCGTTCGTTGCGCAGATAAGTCGACCCGGCAATCTGGCCTTTGTAGTTGCCCCACAGCACCGAGCTGTTGTCTTTTTTCGCCTTGAAATAGAACTTGCCCGCGGTTGGTGCGTCATTTTCTATCGTGGAGTCATCGCCGTAAACCGGATAGGCCAGATCGGGATCAAGCCGTGACAACACGCCCAACGGATCTTTGCGATCAAAGTCGCGGAAGATGTTTTTCAAATCATCTTCGCCTGTATCGGCGGATGTGGTAATCTCCCAGCCCTTTACCGTTTTACCCTTGGTGTAATAGGCCAATCGCCCCAGCGTATAATTTTCGCCTTTGCGGGTGCCGGCCAGGATTCTGCCAAACGTCAGATCGGCTGTGGCCACATAGAACCATTCCGATTTTGGAATGCTGACAAATGGCTCGATATAGATGTTCTCGCCACCCCCGGTGATGCGCACCGGAACCGCGCGGTCACCCACGGGCAGAATGCGCTGAATGACAAAATCACCCGAAGTATCCGGGCGGATGGTTTCGCCCAAGGTTTCCACCACGGCACCCGGTGCAAGGCCCCTGCCAGACACCGTCACAGCCCCGCCAGCCACCGGAATGCGCCGCGATGCGGCACGATCTATGCCCTGCTCTTGTGCCGCCGCGTGCACTTTTGCCAAAGACACCGGCGACGTTTCGTCAAAGCGGCCGATGGCATCATAGACCCGATGAACAGCGGCAAAATCACCGGTGGGCAGCGCAATGGCCACAGTGCCATTGGGCGCAATCGCCACGGTTTTGATCAGCAGACCCGTGGCCAGATCAATGATGCGCACTTCGGCCCGCGCGATCCATGCGGGATAGTTCATCCGGCTTTGCACGACCGCTGCGCTGCGACTGACGGATACAACTTCAAGATCAAGTCGCGGACGCACACCCAGCCCATCGGCCTGCACCCGAATATCCGCTGGCGATTTGGCGACATCTGTACGCCGAGCAGTATCGGCAATGGTCTGATCGCCGGCAATGGGATTGCCGCCAATCGAAATCGCAAAACCATCCTCCTGGGCATAAGCGGCGCAGGTCAGCGCAAGCACGGAAACGGCCGTCAGCAGCGCGAATTTTTGCGGTTTAAAAGGCATCATACGCATCCTACTGCACCCGTTTGATCGATTTCTCGATCTCCAACTTATACGCACCTACCCCGCGCCACGCGTCACGGATCACCTTTTCAGCCGCCTTCAGCCGCAGCTCTGCCCCATCGCGATCTTCGCCCGAGTGCAGCAGATAACTTAGCCGCAACACGGACGGCGTCGAGCTTATGCTTTTCAACAGCTTGGCCACAGCCTTGGCAAAGGCGGGTTTGGGTTCAGCCTTGCCCGGCGCAAACGCCGCCCCTGTCAGATCAATGTCGATGACGTTCGACAAGGTTGCACCGAAGTTCATCTTTGCCAGTTTGCCCGCCGTCAGCCGCATAACGCGCGGGTTTTCCGACGTCATCATATAGCCAGTCGGCAGGGACCGGGGATCGACCTTCAGCGTAAAGTTTGAGCCTATGTCACGTGGCATTGCTGCACATGGCACATGGAAACGGCCATATTCATCTGTGGTGATCAGTAGCCCGTTGACCGTGGCCAACCGCACGCCCGGAAGGCCAGGCTCTTCTTTTGGTTCCGATTCCACCGCCGGGGACGATAGCTTGTTGCCATACTTGCCAACATAAACATCATCATTCGTCAGCGCCGAATGATCGTCGCGATCCTGATAACCGTTGCGGTTCTTATCGTCGAACACCTTGCCGATGACGTCAGAGCAATCAAACACCGCTTCGGGCACGATCCGAATGGTCGCCGCTGCCACGTTGGATTGTATCGCCCCGCTGGCATCTTCCAACTGCGCGCGGTTGGTGATGCTGCCCGCATTGCCATTGGCCACCACCCGTGCGGCCAGTTTGATCGTGATGCGGTCTGCGGGTTGCACGGTGCGCGGCCCCCAGTCCAGACGTTTGGCGGTGATCGTCGGTTCGGTCGCCACGCCGTTCAGTGTGGCACTGCCAGCACTGTAAATCAGCCCCTCTGGCAGCAGATCCACCAACGATGCCCCGGCATAGGTTCGCCCGGTGTTGTTTTCAAACACCAGTGTAAAGTTCACCGTCTCGCCAAAAACGGCCGAACTGCGGTCGGCAGTTTTGGTTGCCCGGACGTCAGGAATGTCGGCGCAGTTGGTCAGCGGGATGTTGTTGTTGATGATTTCAGGATCGCCCGCCTCGAACACAAAAGTGGTGTAAAACTGATTGCCGCCAGCGGTAAAATCAACCAGCCGCCCCGACGATTCATCCTCGTTCGATCCCAGAGACCCGGGGTTTGACGGCAGCAAGGATGTCGCATCTAAGGTGCCGGATGATAACCTAGTGGGCGAAGGGGCCGTCCCAGACGGATAGCTGATGCTCATCGTATAGCTGCCAGCGGCTGTGACAAAGAACTGGA
>JAYUHO010000364.1:0-8399 GCA_043766915.1 Cypionkella sp. | reverse complement strand
ATTTTTGAAGGTCTATGAAGAAGGCCGCGACGACGAGGATGAAGACGAGGGCCGTCTGCCGCAGATCATGGTGGGAGAGGCGGCGGTGCCACGCCGTGGCGCGTTTGAGGCGGCGTTTACCAAGCAGGCCAGCGCCGTGGGCAAGGATGATTTTGACATCATCGAAGGCGGGGCCAAGCCCGGTGCGCGCGCCATTGCGACGGCGGTGATCAGCCCCGATGGCGCGATCATGGCCAGCCAAAGCCACACCCAGCCGCCGCCGCGCTATACCGAGGCCACGCTGGTGAAGCGGATGGAAGAATTGGGCATTGGCCGCCCGTCAACCTATGCGTCGGTGTTAACCACGATTGTGGACCGCGAATATGTGCGCAAAGACAAGAACCGTCTGATTCCCGAAGACAAAGGGCGGCTGGTGACGGCGTTCTTGACCAACTTTTTCCGCCGCTATGTGGAATATGATTTCACCGCCGATCTGGAAAGCCAGCTGGATGATGTGTCGGCGGGCACGCGCGATTACAAGGAAGTGCTGGCGCGGTTCTGGCGCGATTTCTCGGCGGCGGTTGCCGAAACCGCCGATCTGCGCATCGGTGAGGTTCTTGAAAAGATTGATGATTTCCTAAGCCCGCATTTGTATCCGTTGCGCGCGGATGGCAGTGATCCGCGCATCTGTCAGACCTGTGGCACCGGGCGTTTGCATCTGAAAACGTCGCGGTCCGGGGGGGCGTTTATTGGCTGCGGCAACTATCCTGAGTGCCGCTATACAAGGCCAATTTCCGGTGATGAGGGCGGGTCGGTGGACGGCCGGGTGTTGGGGCTGGACCCTGACGGCGTCGAAATCAGCCTGCGGGCCGGGCGGTTTGGCCCCTATATTCAAAAGGGCGAGGCGTCGGAGTCCGCGCCGAAACCGCCGCGCGCCAGCCTGCCCAAGGGCTGGGCAGCCGAGACGTTGACGATGGAACGCGCGATTGAGCTGCTGTCTTTGCCGCGCCTGGTGGGGACGCATCCCGAGGATGGCGAACCGGTTGAGGCCGCGATTGGCCGCTTTGGCCCCTATGTGAAACACGGGTCGGTTTATGCCAATATTCCCGATGTCGAGGAAGTCTTCACCATCGGGATGAACCGCGCGGTTGAGGTGTTGGCGCAAAAACTGGCGGGACGGCGCGGTGGTGGGGCCGTGGCGGAACCGCTGCGTGAGTTGGGTGTGCATCCTGATGGCGGGCCGGTGCAGGTGATGCCGGGCAAATACGGGCCTTATGTGAAATGGGCCAAAGTGAACGCGACCCTGCCCAAGGAACTGACGCCAGAGGCGGTGACGCTGGAAGAGGCGTTGGCGCTGATTTTGGAAAAGGCCGGCAAACCCGGCAAGGGCGGCAAGAAGGCGGCGCCAAAGAAAGCGGCGGCGAAACCTGCGGCGGCCAAGAAAGCGGTTGCGAAAAAGCCTGCGGCAAAGAAAGCTGCGGCGAAACCAAAGGCTGCGGCCAAACCAAAAGCCGCTGTGTAATCATCTGCCGGAGATATGCGATGCGACTTGCTGTGTTGTTCACTTTGGTTGGCGCGACTGCCGCCCTGGCCCAGGATATGGCCCATGAGCCGTTCAGCGATACCGGCTATCTGCAGTCTTGCACGACAGAGGGCGAGATGCCGGGCTGTATGGTTGTGGGCTATGGCATCCGCTATGTCGCGGCGGTGGATGGCGCGACCGAGCCTGCGGTTTTGGCGCAATTGCAGGCGTTGCCGCCGAACAGTCGGGTGACGATTGCGGGCAATGTGGTCAGCATGGGCGATATCACCGCCGAAGTGGAGCTGCTGTCGGTGACACCCGCGCCAGACGCCAAGCCCGATGCGCTGATGGCAAAGTTGCAAGGCGATTGGCAGGTGGCGGCGGGCGAAGGCATTCAGATTGTGGGGTCTGAATGGACAGAGATTATCGAGGGGCAGGCGCAAAACAGCTATTTGATGGCCGTGGGGCAGGTTTGTTCTGATGGCATGGAGTTGGGCGGGCCCAGCATTGCGTTGATGTTGATGGGCGGAGATCCGATGAACGGGATGCTATGCTACGCAATTGATAGCATATATGAAAAATCGCTTGTGCTGACGTCAAAGCCGGATGAGGCCGTGTTGAAACTGCAGCGCCCGTGAAGGGTGCCGCGTTTATGCCGGCTTAGTTCGGGGCATGTTCTCCGCGCGGATTGATCAGTTTGGCCAACAGGCTGGCGTGGCGGATCACGCCGATCTGGTGGCCTGCTTCGGTAACGTTGATATCGGTCACGCCTTTTGACATCATCCCCATCACGTCTTTGACCGGGTGTTCACAGTCCACCGATTGGCCTGCACATTGGCCCGGTTCCATCACATCGCGCGCGGTCAGCACGCCCAAAGGGTTCATATGGGCCACAAAATCGGCGACGTAATCTGAGATCGGATTGGCGATAATTTCGCGCGCGGTGCCGACCTGCACGATGCGGCCGCCGTCCATCAGGGCGATGCGATCGCCGAGTTTAAAGGCTTCATCCAGATCGTGGCTGACGAAAATGATCGTGCGTTTCAGTTTGGCTTGCAGGTCAAGAAGTTCATCCTGCAGGCGGGCGCGGATCAGCGGATCAAGCGCGGAAAACGGCTCGTCCATCAAAAGGATCGGGGCTTCGGTGACGAAGGCGCGGGCAAGGCCGACGCGCTGTTGCATGCCGCCTGACAGCTCACCGACTTTGCGGTCGGCCCATTGCGACAGGTTGACCAGCGCCAGTTGCGCATCGACGCGGGCGCGGCGCTGATCCGGGGTTTGGCCCGCCAGTTCCAGACCAAGGCCGACATTTTCGCGCACCGTGCGCCACGGAAACAGGCCAAAGGCCTGAAACACCATGGCAATATTCGACAGCCGCAGGCGGCGCAGGGTGGCTGCGTCGGCGTGGGTGACGGATGTCATCTTATCGCCATCGAGCACGCGCACTTCACCGCGGCAGACCGGGTTCAACCCGTTGACCGCGCGCAGCAGGGTTGATTTGCCAGAGCCGGACAGGCCCATCAGCACCAAAATCTCACCATTTCCAACGGTCAGGCTGCAATCATGCACCCCCAGAATTTGCTGCGTGGCGGTTTGAATCTCGCTGCGGTCACGGCCTGCATCCATCATCGGCAGGGCAGCGGCGGCGTTGTCACCAAAGACGATATTAACTTTGTCGAATTCGACGGCGTTCAGCGGCGGGATATGGGGAGTGTTCATTTACGTTCCACCCGCAACATGCGGTCTAACACGATGGCCACCACGACGATGATAAAGCCGGATTCAAAGCCAAGCGCGGTGTTGACAGAGTTAAGGGCGCGGACCACTGGCACGCCAAGGCCGTTTGCCCCCACAAGGGCGGCGATGACGACCATCGACAGCGACAGCATGATGGTCTGGTTCAGGCCCGCCATAATCTGCGGCATGGCATAGGGCAGTTCCACTTTCCACAGCCGTTGTTTTGGCGTGGCCCCAAAGGCGGTTGCGGCCTCAAGCAGCGGCAGCGGCGTGGTGGAAATGCCAAGATGGGTCAACCGGATCGGGGCGGGCAGCACAAAGATCACGGTGGCAATCAGACCGGGCACCATGCCAAGGCCAAAGAACACGATGGCCGGGATCAGGTAAACGAATGTGGGCAGGGTTTGCATCAGATCCAGCACCGGCACCATGGCGCGGTAAAGCCGCGGGCGGTGGGCCACCGCAATGCCTATGGGCACGCCCACGCCCATGCAAACGACGCAGGCCGACAGGATCAGCGTCAGGCTTTCGGTGGTTTCTTTCCAATAGCCCTGATTCAGGATGAACAAAAACCCCAGCAGAACGCCAAGGCAGGTTTTCCAGCTGTGTTGCAGGACCCAGGTTATGCCCAGGAATACGGCAATGATAACCAAGGGATGCGGAGTTTGCAGCAGCCATAGAATGGCATTGATCATCGCTTCCATCGCGACGGAAATGGCGTCAAATACCCCACCCAGATTGTCATTCATCCATTCGAAAACAGCTTTGGCGCCTTTGCCGATCCGAATTTTGAAATCTACCGAACTCATCATCTTGATGAACAGGTTGGGGTCAGTAAGCCATTCCATCTAGTACCTTTCACATGAAAGAATGGCCCCGGAGTTATCCGGGGCCATTGCGTTGGCTTTACTGTAAAGCGGCTGTTACGGCTGCCACGGCGTCGCCGCCGTCTTTGGTGGTGACACCGTCAAGCCACGGCGTCCAGACCGCCGGGTTGGCGGCAAGCCATGCTTTGGCGGCATCGGCCGAATCGGCGCTATCATTCAGAATGCTGCCCATGATTTCATTTTCCATCGGCAGGGTGAACGCAAGATTTTGCAACAGTTTGCCCGTGTTCGCGCATTCGGTCACATAGCCCGCGCGCACGTTGGTGGCCACGGTTGCGCCCCCCAGATTTGGGCCGAAGAAATCATCGCCGCCGGTCAGGTAGGTCATCTTGAAATTGGCGTTCATCGGGTGCGGCTCCCAGCCCAGAAACACAATCGGCTTGCCGTCTTCGGTGGCTTTTTTCACTTCGGCCAGCATGCCCTGTTCGGACGATTCCACCACTTCGAACCCGTCCAGTTTGAACGGGCCGGACGCGATCATGTCGATGATCAGGCGGTTGCCGTCATTGCCCGGCTCGATGCCGTAAATCTGGCCTTCCAGCGCGTCTTTTTGGGCGGCGATGGCGGCAAAATCGGTGATGCCAAGGGCCGCACCGGCTTCATTCGTGGCAAGGGTGTATTTCGCGCCTTCCAGATTGGTGCGCACGGTTTCAACCTTGCCTGCATCGCGGTAGGGGGCGATGTCTGCCTCCATCGTGGGCATCCAGTTGCCAAGGAACACGTCAATATCGCCTTCGGCAAGACCGGTATAGGTGACGGGCACCGACAGAACCTTGATCTCGGTTTCATAGCCCAGGGCGTTCAGGATCAGCGCCGAGGTGGCGGTGGTGGCGGTGATGTCGGTCCAGCCTACATCGGAAAACACGATCTTGTCGCAGCCTTCGGCAAAGGCCGATCCGGCAAATGCAAAGGTTACGGCGGTGGCGAGTAGGGTCGATTTAACAGACATCAGGGGCTCCCCGTTTTTTGTTGATTGACGAGTCAATAAACTTCAAGCTAGCTGCCCTTTGCAAGTGTTTTGTTCGGGGGCCGCATCATATGCCAAAGCTTGGGATGGAGCCTATCCGAAAGGCGGCGCTGGTCAAAGCCACGATTGTGGAAATCGGCAGGGCGGGGTCTTTGGATGTGACGGTCAGCCAGATAGCCAAGCGGGCAGGCATGTCTTCAGCTTTGGCGCATCACTATTTTGGCAGCAAGGAAGACATGTTTTTGGCCGCCATGCGCCATGTGTTGACGCTGTATGGGGCCGAAGTGCGCGGGGCGCTGGCCTTGGCGGCTGGCCCGGACCAACGGGTGCGGGCGATTTTGGCGGCGTCGTTCAGCGCGGCAAACTTTCGCCGCGAGGCGATTGGAGCATGGCTGAATTTTTGGCTGATGGCGCAAACGGTGCCCGAGGCCAAGCGGCTGTTGGCAGTCTATCATCGGCGGTTGCGATCGAACCTGTTGGCGGGTTTGCGGCCGTTGGTTGGCGCGCAGGCCGAGGCGGTTGCCAATGGTCTGGGTGCGCTGATCGACGGGCTTTATCTGCGTGAAGTGTTGAAATCAGGTGCCCCGGACGGGCGGGCTGCGGTGGCATCGGCGCTGGCCTATCTGAACGCGCATTTGCCTGATGCAAAGAAATTATAGGCCAATTGCGGGTGTCGTGCCCGGCAGGAAAGGTCCGGCGCGCCGGGGAATGTGAATATGACGGCAGAATATGTGATCATTGGCTCGGGGTCTGCGGGGGCTGCACTGGCGTACCGGTTGGCCGAGGCCGGCAAGCGCGTGGTGGTGATCGAACAGGGTGGCAGCGATGCGGGCCCGTTCATTCAGATGCCGGGTGCCTTGTCATACCCGATGAACATGGGACTTTATAACTGGGGGTTCCAGACCGAGCCTGAACCGCATCTGGACGGCCGCGTGTTGGCCACGCCGCGGGGCAAGGTGCTGGGCGGGTCATCGTCGATCAACGGCATGGTCTATGTGCGCGGTCATGCGCGGGATTTTGATACCTGGGAAGAAATGGGCGCGCAGGGCTGGGGCTATGCCGATGTGCTGCCGTATTTTCAGCGCATGGAAAACTGGCACAGTGCCGAGGGCGATCCGGCGTTTCATGGCAATGCGGGGCCGTTGCACATCACCCGTGGGCCGCGATCCAATCCGCTGTTTGACGCCTTTATTTCGGCGGGCGCGCAGGCGGGGTATCCGGTGACGCGCGATTATAACGGGCAGGCGCAAGAGGGTTTCGGCCCGATGGAAGCGACGATCTGGAAAGGGCGGCGCTGGTCGGTGGCCAATGCCTATCTGCGTCCGGCAATGAAAGCGGGCAATCTGCAGGTGGTGCGCGGCTTTGCCCGTAAGGTGGTGATTGAAAATGGCCGGGCTGTGGGGGTGGAAATTCTGCGCGGCGGGCAGATTGAGGTGATCCGCGCGGGCATTGAGGTGATTGTTGCGGCATCGTCGATCAACACGCCAAAGCTGCTGATGCTGTCGGGGATCGGGGCAGGGGCCGATCTGGCGGCGCAAGGGATTGACGTGGTGGCCGACCGCCCCGGTGTGGGGGCGAACCTGCAGGATCATCTTGAGATTTACATGCAGTTTCAGGCAAGCCAGCCGATAACGCTTTATAAATACTGGAACCTTTGGGGCAAAGCGATGATTGGCGCGCAGTGGTTGTTCACCGGGCGCGGCCTTGGGGCGTCGAACCAGTTTGAGGCTTGTGCGTTTATCCGATCAAAGCTGGGCATTGATTACCCCGATATTCAGTATCATTTTCTGCCCATCGCGGTGCGCTATGATGGCCGCGCTGTGGCGAACGGGCATGGGTTTCAGGCGCATGTCGGCCCGATGCGCAGCAAGTCGCGCGGCGCGGTGACGTTGCGGTCCCCCGATCCGATGGATGCCCCGCGCATTCAGTTCAACTATATGTCGCATCCCGATGACTGGGATGATTTCCGCCGCTGCATTCGGTTGACGCGCGAGATTTTCGGTCAGGCGGCGTTTCAGCCGTTTGTGAAATCGGAAATTCAGCCCGGAGCGGGCGTGCAGTCTGATGATCACATGGATGATTTCCTGCGCCAGCACGTTGAAAGTGCGTATCATCCGTGCGGCACCGCGCGGATGGGGCGGCGCGATGACCGACACGCCGTGGTCGATCCCGAGTGCCGGGTGATCGGGGTGGACGGGTTGCGGGTGGCTGACAGCTCGATCTTTCCGCAGGTGACCAATGGCAATCTGAACGCGCCGTCGATCATGGCGGGGGAAAAAGCGGCGGATCATATTTTGGGGCGGGTGCCTTTGCCAAGGTCTAATCTGGAGCCGCTGTTGAACCCGAACTGGCGGACAAGTCAGCGGTAGCGGGGATTGATCGCCCCGGCGCGAATGGGTTGGTGGGTCTAAACCGGCAGCCCCAAAGATTTTGCCCGCCGGATCACCGCCATTATCGCCAATAATGACGCAACGGATGAGGCCAGCATCAGCAGGATCAGCGGCATCTCGGTTGATCCGGGGGGCAGCAGATAGCCTGCCAATGCCGCCAAAGCCGCGCCGCCGCCAATCGAAATCGCCCCGCCAAGGCCCGATGCGGTGCCCGCAAGGCCCGGTCTGACCGACAGTATCCCCGCATTGGCGGACGGCAGGCCGATGCCGTTGCCAAGTCCCATAAAGACGGTCAGGCCGAAAAATACCACCGGGCCCGACAGGCCCAAAGCGGTGATCCCCGCCAGCAGGGCGATGCCAAAGGTGGTGACCACAGCGCCGATCAGCACCATTTTGTTCATCCCCAACCGCACCGAAAATCGCCCGGCGATGAAGTTGCCGCTGGCATATCCCACCGCCGTGATCGCAAACAACGCGCCGATTTGCGACGAGGTCAGGCCAAACACCACGTTGCCCACATAGGGGGCGCCGCCAAGGAACGCGAAGAAACACCCCGAGGCAAAGGCGGATGACAGGCAATAGCCCCAGAATCGTCTTGATGTCAGCAGCGACGGATATTGGCGCAACTGATTGGCAAAGCTGACCTTTTGGATTGTCGCGGTTTCGCCCAGATCAGCCCAGCACAGCGCCAGCACCACCACCCCCAACCCCAACAGCAGCCCGAAATTCGCTTGCCAGCCGTACATCTGATCCAACACGCCGCCGATCACCGGGCCGATCATGGGAACCAAACTCATCCCCATGGTGACATAGCCGATCATTGACGCCGCCTCGGCGTCGGCAACCATGTCGCGCACCACGGCGCGGGACAGAACCATGCCGGTGGCCACAATCGCCTGTGCCATGCGGAAAATCAG
>JAYUHO010000363.1:0-3185 GCA_043766915.1 Cypionkella sp. | reverse complement strand
GGGCTGGCTTCATCGGTAATGGTGCCCGGCATCAGGCCCCACAGACAGGCGCTATATTGTATGTTGATATAGCCTTGCAGGCGGCGCATCTCCCGCGTGGTGGGCACTTGGCTGTCTGCAAGCGCCAGAATATCGCTGCGGTAAGTTGCCAAAACTGTCATTTGCCCATGCGTGATATAGGGGATGACTATGCCGTCAGGGCCGCCATTATGCCGGATTTGGCTATGATGCGCCGAAACTGGCGCACTGGACCAACACACCAACAGCACCACTGCAATCAAACAATTTAATTTCATGCGCGCGTTGACTTGCGCGACAAATCACCCAACGAGCTAAGGTTCCAGCGCATCTGGTAGCCGCTCAAACGAGTGAGCGAAAGCGGCGCGACATCGATGCGCCAAAATGCTGATGCTGGAGCGCCGAGCGCGAAGACAATAGCGGCGCGAATGACCGAGGCGTGGGTGACGGCGATAATGTCGCGCTTTTTGTCTTGATTTTCACTGTTCTGGAGCGCGCCAAGCCAGGCTCCGACGCGCGAGATCAAATCGACAATTGATTCGCCGCCATGCGGTGCCGCCGAAGGGTCTTGAAGCCATTGCGCAACGTGGTCAGGGTGCTGCGCATAAACATCATCGAGGCTGAGGCCTGCCCAGTGGCCATAGTTGCAGTCGCGTAAAAGCGGCTCTGAAAGCGCATCAAAACCAAGGGCATCTGCGGTTTGTGCAGCCTGTAAAGCCGGACTGCACAAAACGCGGGCATCGGACACAGACGGGGCCGCTATGCGCGCCAGCTTTTTTAGGCCAGTCTCATCAAGCGGCTCGTCCGCGCCAAATATTTGGGCGCGATTGGCTGCACCGGGCGCGTGGCAAATAAGATGAAGCCTGAGGGTCATGACGCTTCCGGTTGTGGTTGAGCGCCAAAATTACGCGGCTTTCAGCTTGGCTGGCTCGGCGGCGAGACGCTCCGCACGCTGGGTCAGGCCACCAAAAATCAGGCCAATAGCCAGCCACATCAGCATTTGTGCGCCAAAAGAGGCCACCCTAAACTGCCACAGTACATTGGCCGGAAAACCTTCGGGGACTTCATTGACGCTGGGTGTCGCCACGCCCACCACCAACATCGCCACAATATAGGCCAATCCGGCAAGGATGGCCGCGTTCCACTGGCCCAGACGCGGCTGCAGGCGGTTGCGCAACAAAGCCGCACCATACAAACTTATGAGAGAGATAACGATCATCGCAAAATACAACATCGTGCGGATTTTGATGGTCTCAGCCTCACCAACTGACGGCGGGTTTGCCGGATATTTCAGGCTTGGAACCACATAAACCGCTACAAATCCGCCAATGGCTAGCAGGAGCGCAGTTGCTTGAGCGCTCAAATTGCCCCAGCGCCGGTACAAAAATGCAAAACCGAGCGCGAAAAGACCGCCAAATGCACTGGCGTAAACCACCACACCGGTGAACAAGCCAAAGCCGGATTGTGTCGCGCGGCTTACCAGCTCTGGCTCCGGCATCACCATTGGCGCGGGTTTGGAGGCGTCAGCGGTTCTGGAGGCATCAGATTGTGCGTTGGCGGCTTCCATCTGCGTTTCAAAGGCTATGGCACGATCAACCGAGCCTTCACCAAAAGTTTTGAGGAAGCAGAAGCACAGAACTCCTGCGAGAAGCCCGGCGAGCATCCCGCGTAAAAGCATTTTTCCGATCATGCAACCAACCCCTTAGTGGCAGGGGAAGCCCAGTAGATGGCGGCCATCATGCAAAAATTCGTGCACTGTTGAGCCTTCGACCATCGATGTTGCGCCTTGTTCGGCACCAACGAAGTAAATTGCCAACATCAGCAGCAGGCCCGCAAAAACCGCCCAAGGCAGCAGGTCTTTCAAAGGAATGGCAACAGGCTGTTTTGAGGCGGCGAGAATAGCAGATGTCATTATCAAGGCTCCGTGGGATTAAGCGTCCCGTTTGAGATGTGCCGGACTACAAGCAGGTCTGACTTTCAGCTTGAGGAATGAACCCAAAAACCAATTACAGTGGCGCAACCGTGCCGGAATTTCACCGAACTTCCAATCTTGTAACAACGCTCATTGGTTATAGGTGTGCAATCCGCGACTGTCAATTTGCCGCCGACGACTTGTTGCTACTGCGACGGGCAACGCCTTTCTTTCCCGCACGAAATGCAAACCGGCTGTAAACATGACGTCTTTTTGCTTGTCATCGCCGCGCTTTGTTTGGATAAGATGGTTTATCTACAAACCGCCCATATCACGAGGCGGTCACGGGCGATTACGGGGAGAGAAACATGGCAAGCATCACCACCGGCGGGGCGTCAACAAGCGCCGATGCCAAACCATTTTACAAAGTTTTATACGTACAGGTGCTGTTCGCGCTGGTTTTAGGCGCGCTCATCGGTTGGATATACCCGGGTTTTGCCACCAGCGACTGGATCAAGGCGCTGGGTGATGGGTTTGTCAAACTCATCAAGATGATGATTGCTCTGATCATTTTTTGCACGGTTGTCTCGGGCATTGCCGGCGTGGGCGATGCTAAAAAGGTCGGTCGCGTTGGCGGCAAGGCGATTCTATACTTCGAAATCGTTTCCACCTTCGCTTTGGCGCTTGGCTTGATCATCGGCAATGTTGCAGCGCCGGGCGCTGGCTTTGCCGGAAAAGCACCGGACGCGGCAGCGGTGGCCAGCTATGTCAAGCAGGCTGGCGAGACCAAATCGGTTGATTTCTTCTTGAACATCATTCCTGATTCGGTTGTCGGCGCTTTTGCCAAGGGCGATATCTTACAGGTGCTGATGTTCTCAGTGCTGTTCGGCTTTGCATTGATGTATCTCGGCGATCGCGGCAAAGTTGTGAAGGGCTTCATCGATGAAGCGTCTCACGCGGTTTTTGGCGTGGTCAATTTGATCATGAAGGCTGCACCCATCGGTGCCTTTGGTGCCATGTGCTACACCGTGGGCAAATATGGCCCGCAGTCGTTGACCAGCCTCGGCTACCTGATTTTGACCTTCTATGCCACGGCAGCGCTGTTTGTGTTCGTTGTGCTGGGCATTATCGCCCGCATCGCCGGGTTCAATATTTTCAGCTTCGTGCGCTACATCAAAGAAGAGCTGCTTATCGTTTTGGGCACATCGTCGTCTGAAAGCGCGCTGCCCGCCTTGATGGAAAAGCTCGAAAAGCT
>JAYUHO010000362.1:0-8465 GCA_043766915.1 Cypionkella sp. | reverse complement strand
AAAACCCCTCGGCCTGGGTGGCGTACCGCGTTCTGGACAGGTGAAGCAAAGCTTCAGCCATGGCCGGACCAAAAGCGTCGTGGTCGAGACCAAGCGCAAGCGCGTAGTGGTGCCAGCGGCGAAGCCCGGCGCGCCCGGGGCTGCGGCCCCAGTGGGCAGCGCATCGCATTTGGGGGATCCCTCCAAGCGTCCGGCAGGTATTTCTGATACCGAAATGGAACGCCGTTTGGGCGCATTGCGTGTCGCCAAAGCGCGCGAAGCAGAAGATAACGTCAAGCGGGCCGAAGATGAACGCGTGCGCGCCGAAGAACGTACGCGCAAACGTGAAGAAGCCGACGCCAAGGAAGTCGAAGAGCGCGCCCGCGTGGCCGCCGCCCGTGCCAAGGCCGAAGAAGAAGAACGTGCGCGCGTTGAGGCAGTGGCCGAAGCCGCTGCCAAGGCTGTGGCGCGCAAAGCCGATGTTCTGGGCACCTCGCGTCGTCAACCGGCTGTCGCAGAAAAACCTGCCGAACCTGCGGCGCGTTCGGACCGCAATGATCGCAACGCCGCTCCTGCGGCTGCGCCGTCAACGACGAATGATGCCGTTGCCCGCGCACCGATGGGGGCCAAGCCTGCACTGGTTGTTCGCAAAGTTGACCGTGACCGCGAAGAGCGCGAACGCAATGCCAAGGCCAAGGGTGATGAGGGCCGCCGCGCAGGTAAGTTGACGCTGAATGACGCGTTGGCCGGTGAAGGCGGGCGCACCCGCAGCCTTGCCGCGATGAAGCGCAAACAGGAAAAGGCCCGCCAAAAAGCGATGGGCTTTAACAAGCCTGAAAAGCAGACGCGCGATGTGCAGTTGCCAGAAACCATCGTGGTTTCGGAATTGGCCAACCGGATGGCCGAACGCGCGGCAGATGTGGTCAAAAGCCTGATGAAAATGGGCATGATGGTCACGATGAACCAGGCAATTGATGCCGATACCGCCGAATTGGTGATTGAAGAGTTCGGCCACAAAGCCGTGCGCGTGTCTGATGCCGACGTGGAACAGGTGATCGACACGGTGCAGGACGCCGAAGAGAACCTGATCACGCGTCCGCCGATTGTCACGATTATGGGCCACGTTGACCACGGCAAAACCTCGCTGCTTGACGCCATCCGCCACGCCAATGTTGTAACAGGCGAAGCAGGCGGCATCACGCAGCATATCGGCGCTTATCAGGTGATCACCGATAGCGGTGCCCGGCTGACCTTCCTTGATACGCCCGGACACGCCGCATTTACGTCGATGCGCGCGCGCGGGGCCAATGTCACCGATATTGTTGTGCTGGTTGTTGCGGCAGATGACGCCGTGATGCCGCAAACGATTGAGGCGATTGCGCACGCCAAAGCGGCCAAAGTGCCGATGATCGTGGCGATCAATAAGATCGACAAGTATGAAGCCAACCCCACCAAAGTGCGCACCGATCTGTTGCAGCACGAAGTGGTGGTCGAAGCGATGTCTGGCGAAGTGCAGGACGTTGAGGTTTCGGCCAAAACCGGGCAGGGCTTGGATGAGTTGTTGCAGGCGATTGCGCTGCAGGCGGAAATCCTGGAACTGCGCGCCAACCCGAAACGGGCGGCGTCCGGTGCTGTGATTGAAGCCAAACTGGACGTGGGTCGCGGCCCGATTGCAACCGTTCTGGTGCAAAACGGCACGCTGCGCAAAGGCGATATCTTTGTGGTCGGCGAACAGTGGGGCAAAGTGCGCGCGCTGATCAATGACAAGGGTGAGCGTATCGACGAGGCTGGCCCTTCGGTTCCGGTCGAAGTGCTGGGTCTGTCTGGCACACCGTCGGCAGGCGACACGCTGAACGTGGTGGAAACCGAAGCGCAGGCGCGTGAAATCGCGACCTACCGCGAAAAAGCCGCCAAAGACAAACGTGCGGCGGCTGGTGCGGCCACCACTCTGGAACAGCTGATGGCCAAGGCCAAGGCCGACCAGACGGTTTCGGAACTGCCGGTTCTGGTTAAGGCAGATGTTCAGGGCTCATCCGAAGCCATCGTTCAGGCCCTGGAAAAGGTTGGCAACGACGAAGTGCGGGTGCGTGTGCTGTCTTATGGTGTGGGTGCGATCACCGATACCGACGTTAGTTTGGCGGAAGCCTCCGGCGCGCCGATCATCGGCTTTAACGTGCGGGCCAATGCTTCGGCCCGCGTCAGTGCCCACCAGAAGGGTGTTGAGATCCGGTATTACTCGATCATCTATGATCTGGTCGATGATATCAAAGCCGCTGCATCTGGCCTGTTGAAAGCCGAAATTCGCGAAACCTTTATTGGTTATGCGCAGATCAAAGAAGTGTTCAAGGTAACAGGCATCGGCCAGGTTGCAGGTTGCCTTGTGACCGAAGGCATTGCGCGCCGGTCGGCAGGAGTGCGGTTGCTGCGTGATAACGTGGTGATCCATGAGGGCACGCTGAAAACACTGAAACGCTTCAAAGACGAAGTCAAAGAAGTGCAGTCGGGCCAGGAATGCGGCATGGCATTTGAACGCTATGACGATGTTCGGGCAGGCGATGTGATTGAAATCTTTGAACGCGAAGAGATTCAGCGCAAGTTGGCCTAGGCTTGCACTCAGCGCATAAAAAAGGGCCGGGATTTCCCGGCCTTTTTCATTGCTGACCGCTTTTATTCAGGCAGCGCGGACGGGTGTGACAGGATATCCAACAAAGGTCTTTTCATCGACCTTCACCACAATCTTGCCATCTGCCATTTGTCCAACCAGTAACCCCTGAATAGAAACGCAGCTTCCGATAGATATAGTGCGCAGCATATGCCAATCCCCCAATTAGCGTCGTTACGAAAGTGTAATGAAGAATTTACAAAAAACCATTACAATTTCGCCACAATTGAGGGATTTTCTCCTAAATCTTGCGGAAATTTACAGCCAATCGCGCAAAATAGGGATCAGGGGCAGGTCTGCGGGCGGCATCGGGTAGTCGCGCATGTTCTGCGGGCGCACCCAAGCCAGCGTTTGTCCCTCACGCGGGGTGGGGATTCCGTCCCAGCGGCGACAGGCAAACAGCGGCATCAGCAGATGGAAATCATCATAACTGTGGCTGGCGAAGGTCAGCGGGGCAAGACAGCTGCGCCAGGTGTCAATGCCCAGTTCTTCCTTCAACTCGCGGATAAGTGCCAGTTCTGGCGTTTCACCCGGCTCTACTTTCCCGCCGGGAAATTCCCACAACCCCGCCAGAGATTTGCCCGGCGGACGCTGCGCCAACAGCACCCGCCCATCCGCATCAATCAGCGCAACGGCCGACACCAGAAGGGTCTTCACGATCGGTAATCTGCGTTGATCTCGATATAGCGATTGGTCAGATCGCAGGTCCAGACCGACTTTTTCCCTTTGCCCAATCCAAGATCAACGGCAATCAGCAACTCTGGATTCTTCATATAGTCTGCGGCGGCTTGCTCGGAATAGTCCGGGCTGCGCCAGCCGTTTTTGGCCACCGTGATATCCCCAAAGCGGATCGTCAGGCGATCACGTTCGGCCATTGCGCCGGATTTGCCGACCGCCATCACGACGCGGCCCCAGTTTGGGTCTTGGCCCGCAACCGCGGTTTTCACCAAAGGCGAATTGGCAATGGCCATGGCGACCTTGTGCGCGTCAGAATCCGTCGCGGCACCTGTTACCCGCACTTCGATGAACTTGGTGGCACCTTCGCCGTCGCGCACCACCTGATGCGCAAGGTTCATCATCACGCCGTGCAATGCAGCTTCAAACGCCTTCGCAACGGCTCCTTTCACCTCGGCCGCCGAAGATCGTCCTGTGGCGGCCAAAAGCAGCGTATCAGAGGTAGAGGTATCGCTGTCGACGGTGATCGAATTGAACGTGGCACCGACATTGCGCGACAGAATTTTTTGCAGGTTTGCCGCCGGGATTTTGGCATCGGTAAAGATATAGACCAGCATCGTCGCCATATCCGGCGCGATCATGCCTGATCCTTTGGCGATGCCGGCGATATTGATAATTCCGCCATCGCCCTGCACTGCCGCCGCCGCCCCTTTTGGAAAGGTGTCGGTCGTCATCATGGCTTGCGCGGCCATGTCGATGGCGTCTTCGCGCAGGCCCGCCACCAGATCGGCGATTTTGTCGGTGACGCGGGCGAACGGCAGCGGCTCGCCGATCACCCCGGTTGACGAGGTAAATATCCGAGACGCTGGTAAACCCAGCGCACCCGCCACGCCCGCCACGATTTGCGCGACTGCGTGATCGCCGACGGCCCCGGTGAAGGCATTCGAATTGCCCGAATTCACCAGAACCGCGGCCCCGGTTTCCGCAGGCACCTTCTGCGTCAGGTTGGCCTGACATTCGCGCACGCATGCCGACCGGGTGGTTGATCGGGTGAATACCCCTGCCATCGCAGTGCCCGGCGCAAGACGCACCAGCATGACGTCTTTGCGATTGGCATAGCGCACGCCTGCCTCTACCGCCGAAAACTCTACCCCTGCAATGCGCGGCAGCATGGGAAAAGAAGACGGGGCCAGCGGCGAAACCGGCTTGGGTTTTTTCACTGCAACTAGCGGATCGACGGGCGTCTGAATTGCCTTCAGTGATTTCTTCAGCGCCTTAGCCTCGGCTTTCCAATCTGTCTTGCCCATACCAGCCCCCTGCAATCACTTGTCCAGCAATGTAAGATCGGTCAACAGCGTCGGGTCAATCCCGATCCCCGGCTTTTCGATTTTGGCCGCGTCAGTCAGCGTTTTTACATGCGCTTCAACCGCCTTTTGTTCGATTTCGGCGGCCAACTCATCGCGCAGATCGTCCAGCGTGGGTTGTGCCGCCGCACGGGTTTCCTTGACCAAAATCAGGTGCCAGCCGAAATCGGATTTAATCGGCCCGGCTACCTTGCCGACCGTTGCGGCAACAACGGCATCTTCAAACGGCTTTACCATGGCACCCAAACCAAACCAGCCCAGATCACCGCCATTGGCCCCCGACCCTGTATCGGTAGAGTTTGCTTGGGCGAGAACGGCAAAATCTGCACTGCCATCCAGCTGCTTTTTCAGATCGTTCGCCTTTTCTTCAGACTCGACCAGAATATGGGCGGCAGAATATTCTGTGCCGGGTTTTGCATCCTTAAACCGCGCGTCATAGCTGGTTTGCAAGGCTGCGTCCGTGACGGCGGCCTTCACCACCTCCTGCAATACAACATTCGACAGATAGCCGCGGTTATCATTTTCGATCGCCAACGTATCACGCTTGGCCACTTTATCGGCCAAGGATTGTTCTAACACAGTTTGCTGCACCAATTGGTCCAGAATACCCTTGAACAGCACATCGTTTGGCAGGGTCTTGTATTCTTCGGGCAGACTTTCGCGCGCGACGATCATATGTCCTAGTGTAATATTTGTGCCGTTTACGGTGGCCACAACAGTGTCTGCCGTGGTGTCTTGGGCCATGCCCGGGGCGGCCAAAGTGGCCGCAAGGGCCATTCCCGCCAAAAACCGCATCGCTTTTACCATCTCACGCTCTCCTGATCGCTCCGCGGCCTTGCGCGGCGTTGACTATGACGGGCCATGCACTTACATCGCACAGGTCGCGTGTATCGGGCCGCCCGGCCTTATTGGTCTTTCTAAGGAAGGCCGAAGGGGCGGGCAAGGCTAAGCCTCACACGATATTGTCAGAAACGGCCAGGCGGAGAAAACATGCTGGGTCTCGGAACGATTGCACGCAAGATATTCGGCACGCCGAATGACCGCATGGTAAAATCTGTGCGGCCCATGGTCGCTAAGATCAACGCGCTGGAGCCAGAGTTTTCGGCTCTGACCGATGCCCAGATCAAGGAAAAGACCGCCGAGTTTCAAACGCGGGTGCAGACGGGTGGTGAAAGCCTTGACGCCATTCTGCCCGAAGCCTTTGCCAATTGCCGCGAAGCCGCCCGCCGCGCTCTGGGCCTGCGGGCCTTTGATGTGCAGCTGATGGGCGGGATATTTCTGCACCAAGGCAATATCGCCGAAATGCGCACCGGCGAAGGCAAAACCCTTGTTGCCACGTTCCCCGCCTATCTGAATGCGTTGACGGGCAAAAGCGTGCATGTGGTTACGGTGAACGACTATCTGGCCAAGCGCGATGCGGAATGGATGAGCAAGGTTTACGGCGCGTTGGGCATGACCACCGGCGTGGTTTATCCGTATCAGGGCGATGCCGAGAAAAAAGAGGCGTATCGCTGCGACATCACTTACGCCACCAACAACGAATTGGGCTTTGACTATCTGCGTGACAACATGAAAGGCAGTCTGGCCGACATGGCGCAGCGCGGCCATTACTTTGCGATTGTCGATGAGGTTGATTCGATTCTGGTAGACGAGGCGCGCACGCCGCTGATCATTTCCGGACCGAGCCAGGACCGCAGCGATCTGTATCAAAAAGTTGATCTGCTGATCCCGTCGCTGACACCAGAGCATTACAAGCTGGACGAAAAAACCCGCAATGTGACGTTCAGCGAAGACGGCAACGAATTTATCGAACAGGCCTTGCACGCCGCAGGTATCCTGCCCGCCGACCAATCGCTTTATGAACCCGAAAGCACGACAATCGTGCATCACGTCACCCAAGCCCTGCGCGCGCACAAACTGTTTTCGCGCGATCAGCAATACATCGTGCGTGATGACGAGGTGATGCTGATCGACGAATTTACCGGGCGTATGATGAAGGGCCGCCGCCTGTCAGACGGTTTGCATCAGGCGATTGAGGCGAAAGAACACGTCACCATTCAGCCGGAAAACGTGACTTTGGCTTCGGTAACGTTCCAGAACTATTTTCGCCTCTATGAAAAGCTGGGCGGCATGACCGGCACGGCGTCAACCGAGGCGGATGAGTTTATGGAGATCTATAAACTTGGCGTGGTCGAAGTGCCGACCAACCGCCCGGTGATGCGCAAAGATGAACATGATCAGGTTTACCGCACATCGCGCGAGAAATTCGAAGGCGTGGTCAAGACCATTCAAGAGGCGCATGCCACAGGGCAGCCATTGCTGGTGGGCACCACGTCGATTGAAAAATCTGAATTGTTGTCCGAAATGCTGAAAACGGCAGGCATTCCGCACAACGTTTTGAACGCCCGGCAGCATGAACAAGAGGCGCAGATTGTGGCTGATGCCGGTAAACTGAACGCTGTGACCATCGCCACCAACATGGCAGGTCGGGGCACTGATATTCAACTTGGCGGCAACGTCGAGATGAAAGTGCTGGAAGCGATTGCCGCCGATCCGGCCTTGCACCCCGACGAAGTGCGGGCGCGGATCGAGGCGGAACACGCCGATGAAAAAGCCGCCGTTCTGGCCGCAGGCGGGCTGTTCGTTCTGGCGACGGAACGCCACGAATCGCGCCGCATCGACAATCAGTTGCGCGGCCGTTCAGGGCGGCAAGGCGATCCGGGCCGGTCGTCGTTTTTCCTGTCGCTGGAAGATGATCTGATGCGGATTTTCGGATCAGAACGGCTGGATGCGGTTCTGTCCAAACTGGGCATGAAGGAAGGTGAGGCGATTGTTCACCCGTGGGTCAACAAATCGCTGGAACGCGCGCAGGCCAAGGTCGAAGGGCGCAATTTCGACATCCGCAAGCAGCTTTTGAAATTCGACGATGTGATGAATGACCAGCGCAAGGCGATCTTTGGCCAGCGTCTGGAAATTATGCAAGCGGAAGATCTGGGCGAGATCGTGCAGGACATGCGCCACCAGGTTGTCGAGGATCTGGTCGATTTCTACATGCCGGCCAAGACCTATTCCGATCAGTGGGATGCCCCCGGGCTTTATGCCGCGGTGATGGAAAAGATGGGTATGGAACTGCCGATCATCAAATGGGCTGCCGAGGAAGGCGTCGATCAGGGGGTCATGCGGGACCGACTGACCGAAGAAAGCGAAAAGCTGATGGCCGCAAAGCTGGAAGCGTTCGGGCCCGAAACGATGCGGTCCATCGAAAAGCAGCTTCTGTTGCAGACCATTGATGCCAAATGGCGCGAACATCTTGTGACGCTGGAGCATTTGCGTACTGTCGTCGGCTTTCGCGGCTATGCCCAGCGTGACCCGCTGAATGAATACAAAAGCGAGGCGTTCACCCTGTTCGAAAGCCTGCTGAATTCACTGCGCCAGGAAATCACTCAAAAACTGTCGCTGATCCGGCCTCTGACGGCTGAGGAGCAACAGGCAATGGTGGCGCAGATGGCCGCCCAGCAGCAGCCGGCGCAACCTGCCGTTGCGGCGCCTCCACCAGCGGCACCAGTTGCACCAGTGGGCCCGATTGCCGCCGCAGGCCCGATTGCCACCGCAGGCCAGGAAGGTTTTGTGGAATCGGACCCGACGACATGGGGCAACCCGGCGCGGAATGATGCCTGCCCCTGTGGTTCGGGCGATAAATTCAAGCATTGCCACGGCAAGCTCGCGTAACACCTAAGAATTGAGGCGAATTGAGGCGGTTTCGCCGCGTCAGCGCCTGATTCAGG
>JAYUHO010000361.1:0-3203 GCA_043766915.1 Cypionkella sp. | reverse complement strand
ATCAGACCGCGCTTGACGGCATTGGATTTATCGCGCCTCTTCAGATATCCCGCCCAACTTACCTTGGTTTGATTGGACGCATTAGACCCATGCAATCGATAGAGAACGGTTTTTTCCGCTGACCAAACCACGGCCCCAAATAGTGCGGCCACATGTAACGCCCACCAATCGTGGTTTGTCGCTTTGGGCGAAATCGGCAAGGATTTTTGCGCAAGTGCGCGGTTTATCCCGGATGAGCACCCAAGAATTGATGTTGTAAGGATGGATTTGGCCAGATTTGATGCATTGCCAGGGGCAATTTTCTTGAAACGCCAAAAACTGTCACTCAGGGGTTTTAAAGCCGCATCCACCGGGATCAGATCATTGAATGCGAAAACAGGGCAGTCTTTGCCGTGTTGACGCTCTGCCAGCGTCAGCAATTCCACTGTGGCCGCCACACGATTGGGCAGCCAGACATCATCCTGATCGCAAAACAGGATAAAATCAGCGGTGGTTTCGGCCATCAAAATCGCAAAGTTCCTGGTTGGTGATCCTGTGGCCACCCCCGCTGGCATAAGGCGCATACGGCTGCCGAACCGCAGTTTAAAAGAGTTCAGCAGGGCAACTGTCGAATCTCTTGACCCATCATCGCGCACAAGAAGGCTGAAATCCTGGGTATTTTGGTCCAGCAACGAGTCAAGAAGAGCGCCAATATACCTCTCGCCATTATAGGTAGCTAAAATAATTTCGCAGCTTGGCATTCTGGGCTCTTTATCTTGGGGTGGTTTCAATCGAACGTCCAGCAAGCAGCAACGCCGTGCAAGGATACACGCTTTCTTTGCCGTGTGCTTTCATGCTGTGCTGCCGCCGTCTACCGTCAGAACCGTGCCCGTGATCCGGGCTGACTCGGGGCTGAGCAGATAGGCTATGGCCCCCGCTGCGTCTGCAGGTTCGGCCAGACCCAATGTGGCACGGCGACGGACAGACGCCATCTGATGCACATCAAGGCCTTGGGTCATTTCGGTTTCCATATAGCCCGGGGCGACACAGTTCACCGTTATATTGCGTTTGCCAAGTTCGCGCGACAAAGATCTCGTCATCCCTTCAAGCCCGGCTTTTGAGGCGGCATAGGCCGCAAGGCCGTGAAATCCTGTCGACGCGATGATAGATGAAATGTTGACGATCCGGCCCTGACGTGCGGCCAGCATCCCGCGGGAGACATATTTGGTCAAGATCAGCGGTGCCGTAAGATTGATCGCAAGAACCTTTTCAATGTCGGTGCGGTGCATGGTGGCCAACACACCATCCATCCCGATGCCGGCGTTGTTCACAAGGCCCCAGAAAGCACCATGTTTTGCAACAAGGTCGGTGACAAGCTTGGGGATCTCTGCCAGATCGCCGACATCAAAGGCGATAAATTCGGCGCGACCAGCCGAGGCTTCCACCAGTGCCTGGTAAGCCGGGCTGTAACTGCGGCTTAGGCCGATCACATGATAAGGTTCGCGGTCTGCCAGCAGACGGGCGGCCGTTGCCAGCCCAAGCCCGCGCGATACCCCGGTAACCAAGACCGTCTTCACCATGTTATCCTCCTGTCCGCACAAGTTTTCCGGCGGCGTTGGTCGCAAAGTCTGCAACAAAGCGAATGATGGCAGGGACAGCCTCACGGTCAAGATGGGTACGGCAGGTGTCTTGAATAAGCCGCCGGATTGCACCCGGATCGGCCCCATCCTTGAGTTGAACTTCGGCCACCACAAGTGACCCGGTTACCGGGCTGCTTTTGGCAAAGACCCGTACCAAAGCGACACCGGGCACCGTCTTGACGATGGCTTCAACCGTTTCTGGGTAGACTTTGACCCCACCGATGTTGATCAATCCGTTCTCGCGCCCCAAAAACAGAACACGCGCGCCTGCAATCAAAACCTGGTCACCAGAGCGGATATAACCCTCGGCGTCGATCTCAATGTCAGGCAAACCGGGGATGATTTCCGTTATCGCAGGACGCAGCCACAAAATACCCTCCTGAATTTTCAGGCGGACAGTGCCGGGGGCTTTATCAAGGTAGGTCAGCGGGAACCCTGCCAGCCCATCCGTCACCGAGAACCCGACGCCCGCTTCGGTAGAGGCATATACATGCGACAGCCGTGCGGCGGGAAAAGCGGCCCGCACCGCATTCAGCGTCGGCTGGTCGGCAATTTCACCTCCCATCGTAACTTGCCGCAACGGCAGCCTGCTATGACCCGGCACCATCATCAGCCGCCGCCACAGCGTCGGCGTGGCCGACAAATGCGTGCAGCCATGATCCGCCAGCGCCGCAACCTGTTCTGCAAGCGGCAAACTTGTATCTATGGCAACCAATTGCCCGCCGCCGATCAGCGCCTGCAATACGACCTGAAGCCCGGCAAAACGGGTCGGATCATACAGCAGGCCCCAGACCGGAGCTGTGGTCAGGGGGGAGCTTGCGGTGAAACGGTAAACGCTGCGCGACAGTGAACGCAGGGAATGTGGCACGATTTTCGGCACACCTGTCGTACCCGACGTTGTCATCAGCCATTCTGTGGCAAGCGGGTCGATGCGTCGAGACGGCCCCAGCAGATCGGAAAAGGGAATGGCGGTCATATCGCTGTGCGCCGTCGGCATGCCATCCGAAACAAACGCTGTGCATCGCGCTGTCTGTGCCAGCAACAGCGCTGTGTGCGGGGCAAGCGTATAAGACAGCAGCAAGATGGCCGCCACTTGCCCATCAAGTGCCGCCAAAGCACGGATGACCTGCAGCGGATCGGACAGGTGCAGGGCAACACGGGCATCAGGGCGGATGGCCTGCGACAGGCCGGTTTCTTGCAACTCTGTAAGGCCCACAAACCGTCCGGCGACGCCAAGCACCGCTGAACCGGCGTGATACGGGACGATCTGTTGCGCAAGCGGTGTCATGTGGTTGGCCGGTACCGCTCATAAAAGGCGACAAAATCGGCAAATGTCTGCGGGTAAAACGCGTCCTGCGACAATGTGAAAGGGTCATAGCCCAGGGCTTCGTCGAGGGAAGAAACAAAAATAGCAAACCCAAGGCTGTCGAGTCCGGTTTCCAACAGAACAGTATCGGCCATCAGTGCCGGCACGTCAGACCCCTTTTCAAGCGCCCAAACCTCGGAAAAAACCCGGCGGATGTCATCTTCAAGCGTGTTCATGCGCAATCCTTAATGTTTGACAGGCGACGCGTTGCCCTTGTC
>JAYUHO010000360.1:0-3227 GCA_043766915.1 Cypionkella sp. | reverse complement strand
AGATTCTCGGCCGACCCGCCCGGCACAAGTTCGATGAAATTACCGCCCAGCAAGCCTTCGGAGGAAATCAGAATCGCCGTGTCATCGGGAAGCAGAATATTATTTTCAACCGAAATGGTCGCATCGGCAAAAAACGTGGTTGGGTTCAGCTTCAGCGAGGTGATGGTGCCCACCTTCACCCCCGCCAGCCGGACGTCAGTACCAGAACTGATGCCTTCCACCGACCGGAACGACGCGATCAGCGGATAACTGCCCACCGCAGCGCCCAATCCCGACCCACCGGTGGCGTAAATCACAAAGCCTATCGCTGCGGCAATCACCGCGGCCCCGGCCACTACTTCTGCGCGATTCTCGGCCATTATTCGGGCTGCCACGCCTCATAATCGCGCCGCGCTGCGGGGGCACTGGCACGAATAGACCCCGGCGGCGCATAGGCTGCGGCGGTTCCGGTCAGATTTTCAACATGTGGCTTTTCCCACGCCTTATGCTGCAAGGGCGCGGTCGTTGGCGGCTGATCCCAGGTGAAATGCAGCCAGCCATGCCAGTCGGGCGACACGCGGCTGGCCTGCGATTCCCCATTATAAATAACCCAACGGCGTTTGGCATCGCGGGTTTGATAATACATGTTGCCCTGCTCATCACTGCCGACCTTTATGCCCTTCCGAGCGGTAAAGATTTGCGTGCCGATGGTCTGGCTGTTCCACCATGTCAGAAGTCGTTTCAGGAAATACATGCAGGCCCCGTATGTCGCTTGCGCAGATATGTCTGATTGGGGCGGCAAGGTCCAGTGCGCACGCACGATTGTCGCAAAGAACCGCCCGTTGGTGAGAAGATTTTTCGTCGAAAAATCCTCTTTCAGCTTGCCGAAGCCGCTTCTTTCTTTTTGCTTTCGGTATGCACCAACAATGGTTTCGCGCCGTTGTTCACGGCCTCTTCGTTCACCACAACCTCAGCCACGTCCGTCATGCCGGGCAGTTCGAACATGGTATCCAGAAGGATTTCTTCCATGATAGACCGCAGCCCGCGCGCGCCGGTTTTGCGTTTGATCGCGCGTTTGGCAATCGCGGTCAGCGCATCGGTAGTAAAGGTCAGCTTGGCCCCTTCGATTTCCAGAAGCCGTTGATACTGCTTGACCAAAGCGTTCTTCGGCTCGGTCAAGATCGTCACCAGCGCCGCCTCATCCAGATCCGTTAAGGTGGCAATCACCGGCAAACGGCCGACAAATTCCGGGATCAGACCGAATTTCAGCAGGTCTTCAGGTTCAAGTTCTTTGAACAATTCGCCTGCGCCCCGGTCTTCTGGCCCCTTCACCGCAGCGCCAAAGCCAATCGCGGATCCTTTGCCACGTTGGGCGATGATCTTTTCCAGACCCGCAAACGCGCCACCGCAGATGAACAGAATATTTGTGGTATCGACCTGCAAAAATTCCTGCTGCGGATGTTTGCGCCCGCCTTGCGGCGGCACCGAGGCAACGGTGCCTTCCATGATCTTCAACAACGCCTGCTGCACGCCCTCGCCCGACACATCGCGGGTGATTGACGGATTGTCAGACTTGCGGGTGATTTTATCAACTTCGTCGATGTAAACGATGCCGCGTTGCGCGCGTTCTACGTTGTATTCGGATGCCTGCAGCAGTTTTAGGATGATGTTTTCAACGTCTTCGCCGACATAGCCGGCTTCGGTCAACGTAGTCGCATCCGCCATGGTAAACGGCACGTCCAGAATGCGGGCCAGCGTTTGCGCCAGCAAGGTTTTGCCGCACCCCGTGGGCCCGATCAGCAAAATATTCGACTTTGACAGTTCGATATCGGTTTTGCTGGCGTGGTTCAGACGTTTGTAATGGTTATGCACCGCCACCGACAGCACGCGTTTGGCATGGACCTGACCGATCACGTAATCATCCAGAACCTTGCAGATATCGCGCGGCACCGGAACGCCGTCGCTGGATTTCAGCCCCGTGGTTTTGGTTTCTTCCCGAATGATATCCATACACAGCTCGACACATTCGTCGCAAATGAACACGGTCGGGCCCGCGATCAGTTTGCGCACCTCGTGCTGGCTTTTGCCACAAAAGGAACAGTAAAGCGTATTCTTGCTGTCGGTGCCGGAATTGCTTGCCATTGGTATCCTCTGGGCTGCACCCCGCAAGGGGCGTCTAGGGGTAGTTTAGGCCAAGGCCCGCGCCGCTACAATCTGAAATCGCCCCCGACCAGCGCCGGGGGCAATAGCGTTACTTCACTTCGTCCAACTTGGGGCGATTTTCAAAAATCTCATCTATCAGGCCCCAGGCCTTGGCATCTTCGGCAGACATGAAATTGTCCCGCTCCAGCGCCGCTTCAACGGTTTCATAATCATTGCCGGTGTGACGGACGTAAATTTCATTCAGGCGCCGCTTCAGTTTTTCAGTTTCACGCGCGTGGATCATGATGTCCGTCGCCTGCCCCTGATAACCGCCCGAAGGCTGGTGGACCATGACGCGGCTGTTGGGCAGCGAAAACCGCATGCCCTTTTCGCCCGCTTGCAGCAAAAGTGACCCCATCGACGCCGCCTGCCCGATCACCAGCGTTGAAACCTTGGGCCGGATGTATTGCATCGTGTCATAAATCGACAGGCCGGATGTCACCACGCCGCCCGGCGAGTTGATATACATGGCGATTTCCTTTGACGGATTTTCCGCCTCAAGAAACAAAAGCTGCGCGCAGATCAATGCCGACATCCCATCATGCACCGGGCCGGACAGGAAAATGATCCGTTCCTTCAGCATGCGCGAAAAGATGTCATAGGCCCGCTCGCCCCGGCTGGTTTGTTCAACCACCATGGGCACAAGGGTATTCATGTAAAGGTCGATGGGATCGCGCATGTCAAATGTGCCTCTTGTCCGTTTCAGATGTATCGCCGGATGCTTGACGGAGTCTTAGTATTGCGCGCCGGGGGCTGCAAGGGCGGGGGTTTATTTTCATGCAGCACCCGCAGCGCCACCACCGGGGTTAAGTTTGGCTGAAGACTTTACGCGCCAGCAGGACGCGGGCCAACGCGGTCACAAAACATAGCGCCCCGAATCCCCAGGCCATCGGCACAAATCCTACAGGCCACAGGCAGAACGCAGTGAAAATGGCGATGGTTTCAGAGCCTTCCAGCAAACCTGCGGTAAAATACAGCGATTTCTCACCCCGCGCGCGGGTTTCCATACCGCGCTTGGCGGCGAGGATTGCAAAGCCAAGAAACGT
>JAYUHO010000359.1:0-8556 GCA_043766915.1 Cypionkella sp. | reverse complement strand
ACACAGGAACCTGGAACATACGCAACACTATCGCAACATTGGTGATACAAGTCATCGCATGATGGATATTATTGACAAACGAGATCGTGCGACCCTGTTCCGCACAAGACTGGCCGAGGCGATGGCCAGCAAAGGCGTCAGTCAGGCCGCGCTGGCCCGCGCGACGGGGGTTGATCGATCAACCGTTTCGGCGCTGTTGGCCGCTGGCACGCGCCTGCCCAATGCGCAACTGGCCGCCGATTGTGCCAGCGGCTTGGGGGTGTCTTGCGATTGGCTGTTGGGCTTGTCGGATCGCCCCGAGCCTGCTGCAGAGTTGCTGGCGGCCTCGGTTCGGCTGATCGACGCGCCGCGCGCCCTGTTTGATGCGGAAATCTTTGGCTGGCATCAGGCAGCGGCGGGTTATAAAATTCGCCATGTGCCCGCCACCCTGCCCGATTTGCTAAAGCTGCCCGCGCTGGTGGAATGGGAATACCGCGATGCGCTGGGGCAAAGCCCGGACAAAGCGATTGCGGCGTTTCAGGATCAACTGGCCTGGCTGCGCGGCGCGCGGTCGGACTATGAAATTGCCCTACCCTTGCATGAAATCGCCAGTTTCACTGCAGCCACCGGGTATTGGGCGGGCCTGCCGTTGGCCATCAGGCGCACGCAGATGGATTATCTGATCCGGATGGCAACCGAATTGTATCCGTCGCTGCGGCTGTATCTGTTTGATGCCCACCGGGTTTTTTCCAGCCCGGTCACGGTGTTTGGCCCGCATCTGGCGGCGGTGTATCTGGGCCGGCAATACATCGTGTTCCGCGATCCGGGCCGCGTGGCCAGCATCTCGCAGCATTTTGACTGGTTGGTGCGCGAAGCCCCATTCGGTGCGCGTGCAGTGATCGAACATTTGCAAGGGCTGCGGGCGGAACTTGGTTAACGATACCTCTGCAACCGGGCCAGATCATAGCCGTTCCAATCCAGAATCTCACGCGCAGCCGTCAGCCGATCGGCGGGCAACGCGCCATCACGGTTCAAAATGAACCCCAATTGCCCCGACGGCGTGCCGATCACCAAAGTGCGGTAATCCACATCCGCCCACAACACCCACCACGGCCCCGGTTGGTTAGGGACGGCAAATCGCCCCGGTCCTGCGGGCTGCATTGCCCCCGAGCCACGGATATCGCTGCCCGACTGGCACAGCCGATACGCCACCTTCAACCCGCCCGCGCCTTGGCTGATGTCAACGCCGCCGGGTTTGCACTTGGCGGCCTCTGGCCCAAACCCCGCGACTTGCACCCATCGCCCGACAAGCCGCGATACCTCCAATTGTGCGTTGGAATACATCGGCTTGGCCGCGTCGCGATAGCGCCCGACCGTAACCGGGGGCACGGCGGCTGTGCAGGCCATCAAGACCAAAAGCAAACCTAGTCGATACATAATGTCACCTGCACCCCGTTGTCTTGCAAAATGTCATTGCAGCCAAACATCGGAATGGCAGGCGCACAGGTGCCTGATCTGGCAAGACAATATCCTTCGCAATCGCTTTCGGAATTACACTGTTTGCCGCCGTCTTTGGTCAGCTTGATGCAGGTTTTGGCACCAGATTTCCCGGCCTGCGCCCAGCGCCCACCTTTTTTCATGCAACTCTTTTCTTCGGGCGACATCACCCGTGGCAGTGCGGCGGGCACCTCTGCTGCAAGGTCAGCCACTGTTGGCTTTGCCGTGGGCTTTGGTGTGGGGTCTTCGGGGGATGGTTGAACTGCGTCAGGTTTTGGCGCGGTGGCGGTGGGTTTAGGCTTGGGCCGGGGCACATTGTCTTGCGCAGGCATCGCGGCATCCAGTGTTGTCACAGTAATTGCGCCGCCGGTGATCGGGTTTTCCGCCGTCGCACCGGGTTTGGCACCCTTGCCCGGCGCAGCCAAAACGCAAGCGGTCAGGATAAGCACGAACAAAAGCGGCAAAAGACGCATCGGGTTTCCACCTGTTTTGCACCGAGATGGCCCTATCTGCACCGGTGGCGCAAGACCCTAATCCTTAGTAGGGCTGAGGATGGCTGCGATGCACCACGTCGATCTCTGCCAAAACCTCGTCTGACAACCGCAGCTCTGCCGCGCCGATGTTGGTTGTCAGCTGCGCCAAAGTCGTCGCGCCGATGATTGGGACAACGGCAAACGGGCGCTGGCTGCAAAAGGCAATCGCCATCTGACACGGATCAATCCCATGCCGCGCGGCAATGCCCAGATAGGCGGCCACGGCAGGAAACACCTGCGGGGTGATCCGGCCACTTAAAGTGGGGTTCAGCATGCGGCGGCTGCCTTCGGGAATGACATCGCCCGCATATTTGCCCGTCAGCAGCCCGGTGGCCAACGGCGAGAACGCCAGCAGTGGCATATCGTCCAGCACAGACAGCTCTGCCCAATCGCTGTCAAACTGCCGGCACAGTAACGAATATTCGTTCTGCACCGTCATCATGCGCGGCAGACCGTGGGTTTCAGCCAAAGACAGCCAGCGCGCAGCCCCCCAGACCGATTCATTGGAAAGTGCAATATGGCGGATTTTCCCCTGACGGATCAAATCGGCAGAAACTGTCAGAATATCAAGCAAATGTGCGTCGATCTTCGACCTATTTCCGCCCCGCGGATCAAACCGCCAAATGTTGCGAAAGTGATAGTTTTCGCGACTGGGCCAGTGCAGTTGATAAAGATCAATATAGTCGGTCTGCAACCGTTTCAGCGATGCATCCACCGCCGCGCGCAGCACTTCGCCGGTCATAGGCCCTCCGTTGCGCACCGCGGGTTGACCATCGCCCGTGACTTTGGTGGCCAGCACGACCCGCTCGCGGCCACCGCGTGTCGCAAACCAGTTGCCGATCACCTCTTCAGTGCGCCCGACGGTGTCGGCCGTCACCGGGTTGACCGGATACATCTCGGCGGTATCCCAGAAATTCACGCCGTGGTCTATCGCCAGATCAGCCTGCGCATGGCCTTCAGACTGCGTATTCTGACTGCCCCAAGTCATTGTTCCCAAACACAGCTTGGAAACACTCAGACCCGTTTTTCCCAAAGTTACGTGCTGCATCGGACACTCCTCTTTCCGCCAAAGTAGGCTGCAAGCTGCTGAAAGGAAAGTGTTTTGGCAAAATACCGTTGTTTGGCCGCCTTTCCCGGGTTACCAAACTGACATTGCGCTGCAAAACCTGGGCCCAAATGCCCCGCCCCATGCTAAAGTGAGGAAAAAGGACGATGATCATGCGCCGTTTTGCCCTTATCTGCAGCCTTTTGCTGTGCCCAATATCCGGTTTTGCAGCCCCGGCCACTTATGCCCTTGAACCCGAAAACTCTAGCGTGGGGTTTGAAACGGATTTTGGGACCGATAAAATCACCGGACGCATGCCCGTCAGCCGCGCCGATCTGACATTGGATTTTGATAAAGTTTCCGCGTCAACTTTGGAGGTTACGCTGAATGTTGCGGGGGCAGACGCCAGTTTTCCCTTTGCCGCCCAAGCGTTGAAAGGCCCAAAGGTTCTGGATGCCGCAGATTTTCCAACGATGACGTTTAAAAGCTCCTCGGTGCGCGCCAAGGGCGCGGGTGCCGTGGTACAAGGCATGTTGACCATTCGCGGCATCGCCAAACCTGTGACGATGCAGGCCGAGATTTATCGCCAAAAGGGCTATAAGGAAGGTGATCTCAGCCATCTGACCATCCGCATGCGCGGGGCGGTGAACCGCAGTGAATTCGGGGCGACGGGGTGGTCTGATATGGTTGGCGATCAGGTGCGGCTGGACATTCTGGCCCGCATCGCCCGGGTGGAGTAGGCAATGGTTTGGCGCAATTCGGCGACAGGGTTTGGATTGACCACGCGGATATTGCACTGGTCGATGATGCTGTTGATCTTCGGGATGCTGATTTTAGGCACGACGATCGCCGATATGCAGCCCAACCTATCCAATCTTTACCTTTACGGCGTGCACAAAACCTTTGGCTTTCTGGTGCTGGCGCTGACGCTGATCCGCGCGGTCTGGCACCGCATCAGCCCGCCACCGCCGCCGATTGGTGAAGCAACGGCGTGGACCAACCGTTTGGCGCGGCTGGTGCATGGGCTGATTTATCTGTGCCTGATTGCCATTCCGATCAGCGGCTGGATTGCCAGTTCGGCCACCGGGCTGGATGTGCTGTTGTTTGATACCATCCGGATGCCCGACATCGCCCCGGTGTCTGAAGCCTGGGAAAAGAACGGGTTTGCAGCCCATGGCCTGCTGACGAAGGTTCTGATGGGCCTTTTGGCCGCGCATATTTTGGGCGCGATGCTGCGCGGGGTCAAACAAGACGGCACAATCGCGCGGATGATCAGCGGATAATTCAGACCCGTCCTCTGGCCCTTGGGATCGCATTGCGCTAAACGGGGCGCAACAGACCAAAAAGAGGCATCATGGCACGGATTCTGATCACCTCCGCCATTCCTTATATCAACGGGATCAAGCATTTGGGCAATCTGGTGGGCAGCCAACTGCCCGCCGATCTTTATGCCCGCTACAACCGCGCGCGCGGCCATGAAGTGATGTTTATCTGCGCCACCGATGAACATGGCACGCCCGCAGAACTGGCCGCCGCCAAAGCAGGCCAGCCGGTTGAGGAATTTTGCGCCGAAATGCACGCCGTTCAGGCCGAGATTGCCCGCGGATTTCGGCTGTCGTTCGATCATTTTGGCCGGTCGTCCAGCCAGCGCAATCACCGCCTGACCCAACATTTTGCGGGGGCGCTGCAGACCAATGGGTTGATTGCAGAAGTGATGGAAAAACAGGTGTTTTCCATTGATGACAACAGGTTCTTGCCCGACCGCTATATCACTGGCACCTGCCCGAACTGCGGCTATACGGCGGCGCGCGGCGATCAGTGCGAAAACTGCACCAAACAGCTGGACCCGACCGATCTGATCGACGCGCGCTCGTCAATCTCGGGGTCAACCAATCTGGAAGTGCGCGAAACCAAACACCTTTTCCTGCGTCAGCGGTCGCTGCGCGATAAACTAGAAGCGTGGATTGACAGCAAACTTGACTGGCCGATTCTGACCACGTCGATCGCCAAGAAATGGCTGAACGACGGCGATGGCTTGCAAGACCGGGGCATCACGCGGGATCTGCACTGGGGTGTTCCCGTGATGAACGGCGATCAGCCGTGGCCGGGGATGGAGGGCAAGGTGTTCTACGTCTGGTTCGACGCCCCCATCGAATACATCGCCTGCACCGCCGAATGGGCCGATGCGCATGGGTTGCCCGATGCCGCGTGGCAACGCTGGTGGCGCACCGATATGGGCGCGGATGATGTGCGCTATGTCCAGTTCATGGGCAAAGATAACGTGCCGTTCCATACGCTTAGCTTTCCGGCTACCATCATGGGATCGGGCGAGCCGTGGAAGCTGGTCGATTACATCAAATCGTTCAACTATCTGAATTATGACGGCGGACAGTTCAGCACCAGCGCCGGGCGTGGCATTTTCATGGATCAGGCGCTGTCGATCCTGCCGCCGGATTATTGGCGCTGGTGGCTGCTGTCGCACGCGCCGGAAAATTCCGATGCCGAGTTTACGTGGGAGAATTTTCAAACCTCGGTAAACAAGGATCTGGCGGATGTGCTGGGCAATCTGGTCAGCCGCGTTACCAAGTTTTGTGTGGCGAAGTTTGGCAATACTGTGCCCGCAGGCGGCAGTTTTGGGCCACTGGAAATCGCCCTGATCGCCGATCTTGGCGCGCGGATCCATGCCTATGCCGCCTTGATGGAGGCGATGGAAGTGCGCAAAGCCGCTGCCGAGCTGCGCGCGATCTGGGTGGTGGGCAACGAATACCTGCAGGCCGCAGCCCCATGGTCTGTGGTGAAAACCGATCCTGATCAGGCGCAGGCCATGATCCGTCTGGCCCTGAACCTGATCCGGGTTTACGCGATTCTGTCGCAGCCCTTTATCCCCGACGCCGCAAGCGCGATGATGGCCGCCATGGGGTCGGATGATTGGGATTGGCCTGACGATATTTCGGCGGCATTGCGCACCTTGCCCGCTGGCCACGCCTTTACCGTGCCCGAAAACCTGTTCCGCAAGATCACGGATGAAGAACAAACCGAATGGCAAACCCGTTTTGCGGGTATTCGACCCTGAAATTTCGGGCTGACCGCACTATCCTATCCGCACTGTTAGGATCGCGTGTGACAGCCCTGCCAGCTGCCGGAGGCCTGAATGCCCGCATATCTCTCGACCACCGATGCTGATTTCGATGCGCAGTTTCAGGGCCTTTTGGGGATGAAACGCGAAGAGGCCGAGGATGTTGATCAGGCTGTGGCCGCCATCATTGCTGATGTCCGTGCGCGGGGCGACGCGGCGGTGATCGCGTTGACCGCCCGGTTTGATCGGCTGACATTAACGCCCGAGACCATGGCCTTTACACGCACCGAGATTGATGCCGAATGCGCCAAAGTATCGGCCGAAGACCGCGCCGCGCTGGAACTGGCCGCTGACCGCATCCACGCCTATCACGCGCGGCAAATGCCGGAAAATGCGTCGTGGGTCGATGCCAGTGGCGCGATGTTGGGGTGGCGCTGGACGCCCGTTTCGGCGGCGGGGCTTTATGTGCCGGGCGGCATTGCATCCTACCCGTCGTCGGTATTGATGAACGCCATTCCGGCCCGCGTGGCAGGGGTGCAGCGGCTGGTGATCACCTGCCCCACGCCGGATGGTATCGTGAACCCGCTGGTGTTGATGGCCGCCCGGATTGCCGGGGTGGAAACCATCTACCGGATTGGGGGGGCGCAGGCGGTGGCGGCCTTGGCCTATGGCACCCAAACTATTGCCCCGGTGGATAAGATCACAGGGCCGGGGAATGCCTATGTGGCGGCGGCCAAACGCCGGGTGTTTGGCCGCGTCGGCATTGATATGATTGCAGGGCCATCGGAAATTCTGGTGATCGCCGACCGGGACAATGATCCGGACTGGATCGCGCTTGATCTGCTGTCCCAAGCCGAACATGACCCGTCAACCCAATCCATCCTGATCACCAATGATGCGGCCTTTGGCCGGGCGGTCGCTGCGGCAGTAGACGCCCGCCTGCAAACTCTGCAACGCCGCGATGTTGCCGGGGCGGCCTGGCGTGACAACGGCGCCATCATCATCGTGCGCGATCTGGAACAGGCGGCGGCGCTGTCAAACCGCGTCGCGCCGGAACATCTGGAATTGTGCGTCGCCAACCCCGAAGCGCTGTCAGACCAGATCACCCATGCCGGCGCAATTTTCCTGGGGGCATGGACTCCGGAAGCCATCGGCGATTACGTGGGCGGGCCGAACCATGTGCTGCCCACCGCGCGGTCGGCCCGGTTTTCCAGCGGATTAAGCGTGATGGATTTTATAAAACGCACCACAATTGCCAAAATGACACCCGAGGCACTGGCGCAAATCGGGCCCGCCGCCGAACGGCTGGCAGTATCCGAAAGCCTGCAGGCGCATGGTTTGTCCGTGCGCGCGCGGCTGGACCGGTTGAATAGGGGGCGCGAATGACCAACCGCATCTGCGCCATCGACATTGATGAACGCGGGCTGGCCCGGCCCACTCCGGAAATAGATCAAGAACGCAAAGTGGCGATTTTTGATCTGCTGGAAGACAATTCGTTTGAACTGCCGCAGCGTGAAGACCGCCCGGCCCCACCCGGCCCTTACCGTTTGGCGCTGGCCATCCGCGAGGGGCGGCTGGTGTTTGATCTGACGGCGGAAAGCACGGACAAGGCCGGGGAATTTCATCTGTCGCTGGGCCCCTTTCGTCAGGTGGTCAAAGACTACTTCCAGATTTGCGAGTCGTATTTCGAGGCCGTCAAACGCCTGCCGCCCAGCCAGATCGAGGCGATTGATATGGCCCGGCGCGGCATTCACAACGAAGGTGCCCGCGTGTTGCAAGAACGTCTGGCGGGCAAAGCGGTGGTTGATATCGACACTGCACGCCGCCTGTTCACCCTGATCTGCGTCTTGCATTGGGGCTGACGGTGAAAGCGTTTCCTCAATCGGTGCTTTTTTGCTGTGATCACAATGCCGTGCGATCGCCAATGGCCGAAGGGCTGATGAAGAAATACTACGGCCAGCGCGCCTATGTGCAATCGGCGGGCGTGACGAATGACATGGAGATTGACGGCTTTTCCATCGCGGTTTGCGCAGAAATGGGGATCGAGCTGTCGCGCCACCGCTCGCGCAGTTTTGAGGAAATGCAAAAGATGGGTGATGATCTGGGCCAGTTCGATCTGATCGTTGCCCTGTCGCCCTCCAGCCAACGCATGGCTTTGGATCTGACCCGGCTTTACCATCTAGAGGTTGAATATTGGCCGATCATCGACCCCACCGCAATCGGCGATGGGCGCGATGCGAAACTGGGGGCTTATCGTCTGGCCCGCAACCAGATCCGCGATCTGATGCTGGCGCGGTTCGGCCCGCCATCGGAGGCACAATGATCCCCGATCATTTACAGGTGCGGATATTGCACGGTGGGGCGCTGGACGCAGCCCTTGATGACATCGCCCGCCTGCGCATCGCGGTGTTTCGCGACTGGCCCTA
>JAYUHO010000358.1:0-3242 GCA_043766915.1 Cypionkella sp. | reverse complement strand
AACGCCAAGTGCCTTTTCAATCGCGACGCGGTAGCATTCGTTCGACGTCATGCGGTCTTGGGCGTTTTCACCGCCAAGGATGCCGATGTTGAATTCCTTGATGGCGTCTTGGGCCAGCACAGGGGTGGCCAGCGTGGTGGTGGCAGCCAGAATTGCAAACAGCTTGTTCATGGTCGTCTCCGGGTTTTGGGCCCCGTTGGGGGCCGCGGGTTAAACGGGGTAGAAAGGTTACGCTTGGGTCAGCATGTCTTCGGCATAGGCCGCGTCAGCTGGGCCACTGATCGACGTTGATGTGGCCGCTTCGTTGAAGCTGGCATCCGCGCCATAGATATCGCGGGCGACGCCAGTGGTCAGTTGATCGGGTGTTCCATCAAACACCACGCGCCCGTCGCGCATCCCGATCACCCGGTCGCAGTAGCGCCGTGCGGTATCAAGGGTGTGCAGGTTGGCAATCACCATGCGGCCGTCTTCTTCGTGAATGCGCCGCAATGTATCCATCACGATCTGCGCATTCATCGGATCAAGCGACGCGATAGGTTCGTCTGCCAAAATCACGCGTGGATCTTGCATCAAGGCCCGTGCAATGGCGACGCGCTGTTGTTGACCACCTGACAGGGCCTCGGCGCGTTTGGGCGCCTGTTCCGCGATGCCCAACCTGTCAAGAATGCCCAAAGCGCGGGTGATATCCGCGTCGGACCAGATGTTGAACAGGGTGGCCAAGGTTGACCGCCCGTTCAAAACCCCGTGCATGACGTTCGACGCCACATCCAGACGCGGCACCAGATTGAACTGTTGAAAAATCATCGCGCATTGGCTTTGCCAGCTGCGTTTTGCGGGGCCCTGCAGCGTCAGGATATTCTGGCCCTGAAACATAATCTCGCCAGATGATGCATCTGTCAGTCGGTTCATCATCCGCAACAACGTGGATTTGCCTGCCCCAGACCGCCCGATGATGCCCACAAAAGCCGCACGATCAACGTGAAAGCTGACAGCATCGACGGCGGCTTTGCTGCCGAACATCCGAGTTACATTTTGAAGCTGCAGCACGCATCATCCCCCGGATTACTGCGGCGTGTTTATGGGCTCATCGTGACAGGGCTGTTTCTGTGGCGTGACGCTTTGGTAACAAATCGGGTCATGCGGTATTTCTGGCTGCAATGTAGTTGCGCAGGCAAATGACCCAAATCGGGCGCTGCCAAATGCGCCTGCGGCCCGACCTGCGGCGCAACAAAACTATCGTTAAACTGACATGACACCGTCGCAGTCAGTTTATGGCACGGTCATCATGCAGTGTGATCCTGTGCGAAGGGATGATCAGGAGGATGGCGATGTCTGACTTGGCTGTGATCGGTGCTGCGTTGACCAACGAAGATCTGGAAGTGTACCGCGACTGGATTTTGGAAAAGGACCGTGATTTAGAACTGCAAAGTTTCCATTTGGGTCAGGTTCTAGACGGCGATTGGCAGCCCATGGCGGATCACGTCAAAGCGTTGCTGGCCGGTTACAACGGGCGTTTGGGCATTCATGGCCCGTTCTGGGGCTTCACTGTCCATACCTCGGACACGCTGGTTCAAGAGGTGGTGCGCAAACGGCTGGGACAGGGGCTGGATGTCTGTGCAGCCGTTGGGGCGAACCAAATGGTGATCCATTCGCCGTTCTCAACCTGGGATTACAATAACCTTGATATGATGGCGGGGCAACGTGACCGTTTGTTCACCAATACCCATGCAGTGCTTGGCGCGATTGTTCAGCGGGCCGAAGATATGGGTGTGGTGCTGGTGATGGAGAATATCGAAGATATCGCCCCCGCTGACCGCAAGCTGCTGTGTGAAAGCTTTGCCTCGCCTGCGTTGCAGCTGTCGATTGACACGGGCCATGCGCATTATGCACACGGATCAACCGGCGCGCCCCCTGTTGATTATTTCGTGCGATCGGCTGGCGAGATGCTGCACCATCTCCATTTGCAAGATGCGGACGGCTTTGCAGATCGCCATTGGGCAATCGGGCAAGGCAGCATTTTGTGGACATCGGTATTTGCCGCGATTGGCGCCCTGACCGTGAAGCCACGGCTTATTCTGGAACTGCGCGACAAGGCGGGTATCCCTGCCTCAATGGCCTATCTGGCGGCACATGGACTGGGGCAATAATCCACTCCGTATGATGTGATTGCCGGTATGGCCTCGCTAAGGCGGGGCCAGTGCCGATATCACTCGGCACGTTTTCGCCACGTCATCCAAGTGTTATCGAAGCGTTTTCAGACTGTCGCCTAACCTTCGGCCGCCTGACATCTGCCGCCGCCACAATCACAGAACGCTCGCAGTCTCGCGAGATCACCATTTGGGGTAAATGTGATGCACAAAGCAATTCTAAGCCTGGCCGTCCTGGCAACAGCCGTCTGGGGCAGCGCTGCCGCTGCCGAAAAGGTTAAGTTCGAATATTGGTATGGTCTAAGTGGTGATCTTGGCGAAACGCTGAAGGAAACCTGCACCCGGTTCAACGCTGCTCAGAATAAATATGAAATCACCTGTGTTGGCTACGACGGTTACGAATTGGTGGTTCAGTCGGCCATCGCCGCGTTCCGCGCTGGCAAAGCGCCAACGATTCTGCAGTCATTTGATGCAGGCACCGCCGATCTGATGATGTCGGGTGAGTTTTACCCGGTTCAGCAGATGATGAAGGATTTCAACATCGAGATCGACTGGAATAACTATTTCCCCGGCATCAAGAATTACTATTCTTCGGCCAAGGGCGAGCTGTTTTCGATGCCGTTCAATTCATCGACCGCGATGATGTATTACAACGTTGCCGATCTTGAGGCGGCTGGCATTTTGACGCCTCCCGCAACATGGACGGAATTTGACGCAGCCCTCAAAGCGCTGAAAGCCAAATCACCCGATCGGTGCGCCTATGGCTATGAGCCATCGTCATGGATTGATCTGGAACAGTTTTCTGCCGTTCACAACATTCCCGTTGCCAGCAATAACAATGGCTATGACGGTTTGGATACCCAAGTGGTTTACAACACCACCTTGCATGTGCAGCACATGGAAGACATCGCGCGTTGGGTCAAAGACGGTCTGGCTGTGATCAAAACCGCAGCGGGTGGCCAGAACTCGCAAGAGGCGTTTGCGCAAAACCAGTGTTCGTTTTACTTCGGCTCTATCGCGTCACATTCGTCTGTAGGCAAAACCGCGGTCGAAGGGTTGAAGTGGGATGTAACCCTGCTGCCGGTGACCGAAGGG
>JAYUHO010000357.1:0-8589 GCA_043766915.1 Cypionkella sp. | reverse complement strand
CACCAGCGGGCGGCTGAATTCGGGGCGGCCCAGCACAGATGCACAATACACCGCAGCGGCTTCCAGCAGATCGGGCAAGTCTGATGCGCCTAACCGATCAGCAAAATCGGCAAAACTTTCAGTTTCGGCAAACATGTTGACGGCGGCATCGTCAAGGCCTTCGTCTTCGTCAAGATCGTCTTCGGCAGACCCCAGCAGGCTGTCTTGTTGTACCGCCGCCATCGCGCCAATCGCAACGCGACGGGGCCGCACCGGCAAGACAATGCGCGGGGCAACATCAGGGCGCGGCATATTTTCTGATCGGGGAAGGCGATCAATGCGCTGCGCCGACACCAGAACCAACGGCTGCGGGCGATCGGCGTTTGCCATGCGCGCATCAGCGCCCCTGACATTGCTTGGCCGCACAACACTTTCCAGATCGCTGCGATAGCTATCGATCAGAGTGTCTTTCGGCGGGCTTGGCGCGACAAGACGGTCCGCTTCGGTGGCGGCCACGGCGGCTTTCAGATGCGCAATCGCTGACTGGCGGCGCTTTATGTCTGCGCCGTCCAGCGCATAATTGGTTTGTGCCATCAGGCGGCCGACAGCCTCATCGGCAAGATCGCCCTCAATGTCATGGCGCAGGTCGGCCACATCATCTGTCGCGGCATCGCGCGCCGTAACAGTCTGAGAAACAAGGGTTTCTTCAGATGCGGCTGGCGCAGCATGGCTGGTCACCGCTGTGGCGGCCTGGGCGGGTCGTGCCACAGCGATGCTGCGCACGGGGCGATGGGGGCGCACAGGTGCGGGGTCTGCCGCAATTTCCGCGGCAATCCCGGCAAGTTCCGCATCAAACGCGGCATCATGGGCCTCAGCGGGCTGGGAAGGTGTGGGTGCCGAGGCAGGTGCAATTTCAGCTTCAAGCGCAGCCAGCTCTTCCATCAAAGCGGCCTCTGCCTCCTCAGACAGCGGCCTTGGCTGCGGTTGGGGCGCAGGATCGGCGGCAAATGCCGGGGCATCTACCCGCCGGATTTTAATCACGCGGGCACGGGCGCGCTGAACCACCGCAGGGTCGGCGTCGTCGTCTGCGATGTCGTCGGCGAACGCTGCGTCAGTGCCAGCAAGGGCGCCGGTCTGCCCGGAACGCAGGCTGGCAGGCTCATCTTCCCAAAGCGCATCCTCGGCAAAGCTGTCTTCGTAGCCATCGAATTCATCTTCAAATTCATCGTCAAGAATCGTGCGATCAGGGTGATCAACTTTATTGATCAGGGTGCCCAATGACGCCAGCAGTGCATCATCTGCTGCCAACGTGTCGGCGGACGGCGCGTCTGAGATCGCAGCGTCGATGTGCGCCGGTGCGTCGTCTTGGCGTTCGGGTTCAACTGCCTGAACGGCCTGCGCATCAAGGTGATCGGCGATTGTGGTCAGGTCAGCTTGACCTTCGTCGTCACTCAGCACGCCGTCCATTCGCGCAAGTTCTTCTTGCGCGTCTTGATCAATGATCTCGTTCAGATCATCGGTTGCCTCAAACTGATCGGCGATATCTTCATCATTGGTGTCTGTTGCGATCAGCGCTTCGGCTGGCTCGGTCAGTTCAGCTTTGACTTCGGGGTCGGCCAAAGCAAGGTCTGCGCTGGGGGCTTCGGTATCGGTTTTGGCGGAAAAATCGCTTTCGGCTGGGGCTTGATCGACGTTTTCAATTGTTTCGATCTGATCCGCGATCAGAACGGCCGGCGGTTGTGCGATAGGGGCATCGTTGATCACAGCATGGATCAGCAGATCATCGGCGTCTTGGTCTTCAGAATACGTTTCTGCAGCAATTTCAGGACCTGCAGTGGCCACCACGGATGCGGCGGCGGACGCGCGCAGTTTTGACAGTTTCGCGGCCACTGAATCGGCCGAAACGGCGGCATCGGACAGCAAGGGTTGGTCGTCATAATCCGTTGGTGCGGCCAATGCGGGTGCGGCGGCAACAGCAGGCGCAGGCGCATCGATTGCTTCACCAGCCCGCAAAATCACGCCGTTCTCCTGGATCTTCGCCTCAACCCGGCGATGAATTTCCCGCTCGGCAATTTTGTGCAACATGGCGGCATCGGGCGTCGGCGGTTCAGCTCCGAAATAGCGATCTTCGGCGGCCAGATCGCGGAAATACTCCGCAATGGCCTTCATGGTATTGAACGGCTCGTCGAACCCCTCTAGCGTGCAAGAGAAGGTGCCATACGAAACCGTTAGAATTTTACTCGCACCGATCATAGGATGCTCGCCTTTTCACTACTTCACCGGGTCTATTTGCACCCATTGCCGATCTAATACATGGACAAATCAGGGTGATTTGAAGGATTGATTGTGTTCTTGCACCGGGCAGATTGCCGCAATTGGAAGAACAATATCGTGATGGACCAAGTGATTGTCGACTCATTGCAGGCTGTTACGCTGGCAGGAGGCGGACCGTTTGGCAAGGCGGCACTTGCGCGCGCGCTGAAGTTTGCTCCTGTAATCGTTGGGGCGGACGGGGGGGCAGACCGGATTTTGCAGATGAACGCCGTGCCGAAAGCCGTGATTGGTGACTTTGATTCGATCACTGTTGCGGCGCGTGCGCGACTGTCGGACCGGTTGTTTCCAATTGCCGAACAAGAGACGACCGATTTTGACAAAGCGTTGCGGTCAATTAAGGCACCTTTCGTCCTGGGTCTGGGATTCGCTGGCGCGCGGATGGACCACAGTTTGGCGGTGTTGAACACGCTGGCGCGCCAACCGGATCGCCGCTGTCTCATTCTTGGCCCCAAAGATGTGACATTTCTGGCCCCGCGCAAACTGGACTTGACCTTGCCCGTCGGCACGCGGTTGTCGCTGTTTCCGATGGGGGCGGTGACGGGGCACAGCGTTGGGCTGCGTTGGCCGATCAATGGGTTGACGTTTGCCCCGGATGGCGTGATTGGCACCTCAAACGAAGTATCTGCACGGCAGGTTCACCTGCGGTTTGATGCCGACAAAATGCTGGTCATTCTGCCGCTGCGCGCTTTGGCGGCAGCCCTGCGCGGGCTTGGCCTGCACTGATCCGTTCGCGGTGGATCACATAAAGGCCCGAGGAAACGATCACCCCGATACCCGCCCATGTCAGTGTATTTGGGAAATCGCCAAAAATCACATAGCCCAGAAAAACCGCCATAACGATCTCAAGATAGTGTAGCGGCGCCACGGTTGATGCCGGTGCATAGCGCAGCGCCACGGTCATGCACATATGCGAGGCCGCCGCCCAAAACCCCACGCCGAACAGCCAAATCCAGGCAGCCCCCTGCGGCATCACCGGGTCCAGTGCGGGCAGGCCGCTGCCGTCGGCCAAAATCAGGGCGGGCACGCAGATTGCGGCCCCGATCAAAGATGTGTGCAATTGCTGCATCACCGGATGCAAAGACACCGCAACGGCTTGGGTCACCAGCATGTAAAGCGCAAACAGCAGTGCCGTGCCCAGCGGCAGCAGCGCGACCAAGCCGTAATTCGCAATCGAGGGCTGGATCACCAGCAAAGCACCCATAAACCCCACGACCGAAGCCGCAATGCGACGCGGCCCCACCGGATTGCCAAAGATCAGATGCCCCAGCAGCAGCAAGATGAACGGCTCGACAAACACGATCGCCAGCGCATCGGCGATTGGCATCACGGACGTTGCCGCAACAAAGAAATAGGTCGACACAATCAACAACACGGCCCGCAACAGCAACAGCGACAAAGTGCGCCGCGACACCCGCCAGTCCAGCCGCATCATCATCGCAATCGGGATCATCAGCGCCGCCTGCACCACAAACCGCGCTGTGGTGATCTGGCCAACCGGGATGGTTTCGGTCGCCAGTTTCGCGCAGGCGTCCAAGAGCGGTGCCAGCACACAAAATGCCAGCATTAATCCCATGCCAAAAAGAGTGCGGTTTTGGGTCATCTTTGCGGACCGTAACCACCGCGTTGGGGCCGCCGATTTCTAGGCGGCCAGAGCACTAGCAATTTGGCACGTTCACGGCCAACCCACCCAGCGAGGTTTCCTTATACTTCTCATTCATGTCGCGCCCGGTCTGGCGCATGGTTTCAATACAGACATCCAGCGATACCAAATGAATGCCATCGCCGCGCAACGCCAGACTGGCGGCCGACACCGCCTTGATGGCACCCAGACCGTTGCGTTCAATGCACGGCACCTGCACCAGCCCCGCCACCGGATCGCAGGTCATGCCCAGATGATGCTCCAAGGCAATTTCGGCGGCGTTTTCCACCTGCATCACAGTGCCCCCCAGCACGGCGGCAAAGGCGGCGGCGGCCATCGCGGCGGCTGACCCCACCTCGGCCTGACAGCCGCATTCGGCCCCCGAGATTGAGGCGTTGTGTTTGACCAGCCCACCGATGGCCGCGGCGGTCAGCAGAAACTCTCCGATCTTGCTCGTCGATGCCCCCGGCACATGATCAAGATAGTATCGCAGCACCGCCGGCACCACGCCCGCCGCCCCGTTGGTCGGCGCGGTGACCACCTGTCCCCCGGCGGCGTTTTCTTCGTTCACCGCCATGGCATAGAGGCTCATCCAGTCATTGGTGGTGTGGGGCGGGGTAAAGTTCAATCCGCGCTCGGCTATCAGCGCATCGTGGATACCCTTGGCGCGGCGGCGCACTTTCAACCCACCGGGCAATATCCCCGTGCCATCCATGCCGCGCGAAATACAGTCGTTCATCACCGCCCAGATTCGCGCCATGCCTGCGTCCAACTCGGCCCCTGTGCGATGTTTCAACTCATTGGCCCGTTTCATGGCCGCGATGGAAAGGCCGGATTTGGCCGCCATCTCCAGCATTTCGGCGGCGGATTCGAACGGATACGGCACATCGGCGCGCTGCTTGGATTTTGCGCCGCCAGACTCGGCCATCTCATCGGCGGTCAGAACAAATCCACCACCAATCGAATAATAAGTCTCTTGCAAGATCACATCGCCTTGGGCGTCGGTAGCCTTCAGGATCATCCCATTGGCATGGCCGGGCAGGGCGGGGCCATAATCAAACACCAAATCCTGCGCGGGATTGAACGACAACGGCGGCAGGCCTTCGGCAGTGATGACATGGTGCAGATGGATCGCTGCCAGCGCTGCCTCGGCGCGGTCGGCGTCATATGTCGCAGGCTCAAACCCTGCAAGCCCCAGAATTGTGGCGCGGTCGGTGGCATGACCGATCCCGGTAAATGCCAGGGATCCGTGCAATGATGCGCGCAAGCCTTTTGGATGAAACGGGCTGCGTCGCAGCGTGTTCAAAAACCGCGCCGCCGCGACCATCGGCCCCATGGTATGCGAAGATGACGGGCCAACACCCACCTTGAACATATCGAAAACCGAAAGAAACATGGGCGCGCTTTCTGAATGTCAGGGGTCAATAGGCGGGGTTGGTAAACAGGGTCGGCCCCAGATTTTCATCCACAGCCACGCCCAAGGCCGCCGCGCGTGCCTCGTGCGCGGCCAAAACCGCATGAAGGGCGGGAAACTGAGCCGACCGAAAATAGGATGGATGCCCCGGGCCAAAGCTGGCCAGCCAGCGCATCAGCATGCCCACATAATACCCCATCAGACCGGGCTTATCGGGCGACATCCAGTCTGGTGCATCGCGCGCCACCATTTCATCCAGCACGGTCAGATAGGTTTGCATCCGCACCCGGGCATGCTCCATCACAGGCTGCACAACCGCCTCGCCCGCCACCCGTTCGGGATAAAACAGTTGCAACAAACAGGTGTGAATGTTGGTCGAGGTGAAAAACAGCCACTTCAAAAACGCAGCACGCTGTGGGCTGTCTGGTGACGGGGCCAATCCGGGATGGCGATCCGACACGTACAAAAGCATCGCTGCTGTCTCAAACATCGGCCCGTCGGGGGTTTCCATCGCCGGGATCAGACTTAACGGATGCATCGCCCGGTAGGCCGGACTGGTCAGCTGGCCTGCCTCGCGGTCGATGAGCAGGCTTTGATGGGGGACGTCCAACTCGACCATAACGATGCGGACCACCAATGATGCGGTATCCGGCGAATAGTGCAACGTATACATGCGGGCCCCCATTTTCTGGTTGAGTATGGCGCGGCGCGCGTCCTGCGACCAGTGCCAAAACCGACGCTTGCGATGTCAAAACGGCGTTGGGGGCAGGTGATCATCTTTTGTTAACCGGAATCAGGGCAGAGTGGCGCCCAGAGGTGCAAAATGCGATTATTGGTGATTTTAGGTCTGGTGTCAGGGATGTGTCCGGTTGGGCTGGCTGCGCAAACGGTTGCCGACAAACCTGCAGCCGAAATCGCACCAGAGGTGGTGGCGGCCACCAAGGCGCTGCCCGGCCAAACAGTCAAACGCCTGCGATCCGCGCCAGACCGGTTCGTGCAAGAAGCGGGGCGGTTGATCTGGGGCTATGGTCGCGATGGCGCGATAGATACGGCGGGTCTGGCACGCTATGTCGGCTTGCAACGCGCAAGCACGCGGGCACGCACGCTGCGGTCTTTTCTCGATGCTGATCTGGACAATGACGGGGCGGTCACCGATGATGAAACTACCGCGCGCGCCAGTACCTTGGCGGCCAATGCGCGGGGCCGCTTGCGGTTTGCGCATCAGGCGGCGGATCTGAACCGCGATGGATCGGTCAGTTGGACCGAAATGCGCGATCTGGCGCAATTGGACGCGATGGACAATCTGTCTGCGGAAGATGAGGCGGTAGTGATGGGTTTCATGGGATTTGACACCGACAAAGACGGGCAGGTTACGGTGGCCGAGGTGGACGCGATGATCAAACTGTTTAAGCCAGATTTATAATCGCTCCTACAGGTCCGAAATCCCCCCATTTTGGCCGGGCAGCCGGATCGGGGCAAAAAAATAACGCAAGTGTTAGGCCAACAACCCGGAAAAATCGACCAGCAACTTCAGGTTCAGCGCGACAATCACCACAGCGATCAGCGCTGCCAGCAGTCCCAGCCAAAGCGGGGCCACCATCTCACCCATCTTTGCCCGGTTCGTGGTGAACATCACCAAAGGCACCACCGCAAAAGACAACTGCAACGACAGGATCACTTGCGTCAGCACCAACAACTCGCCTGTCCCGGAACTGCCGTAAAAAATCGTCACCCCCGCTGCCGGAATAATTGCAATCGCCCGCGTGACCAGCCGTCGCAACCACGGGGGAAGGCGGATTTGCAGGAATCCTTCCATCACCGCCTGGCCTGCCAGGGTGGCGGTCACAGTCGAATTCAATCCGCATGCCAAAAGCGCCACTGCAAACAGGGTCGGTGCAAAGCCCGCGCCCAGCAACGGCCCCAGCAGTTTATGCGCATCCTCAATCTGTGAAACTTCGGTTTGCCCGGTGGCGTTGAAACTGGCGGCGGCCAAAATCAGGATCGACGCGTTGATGAACAGCGCGAAGGTCAGCGCGATCGTCGAATCAATCGTGGCAAAGCGCAACGCCTGTCGTTTTTCGGGCAAGGTATCGCCATAGGCGCGGGTTTGAACGATGGCCGAATGCAGATACAGGTTATGCGGCATCACGGTTGCGCCCAAAATTCCCAGCGCCAGATACAGCATGTCCGGGTTACGGATGATATCCACCGTTGGCGCAAAGCCCCGGATCACATCGCCCCACACCGGATCGACCAGAAAAATCTGAATGCCAAAACTGGCGGTTATGACCCCCAACAAGGTGATGACAAAGGCCTCAAGCCAGCGAAAACCCTTGTTTTGCAGCCATAATATCAGAAAAACATCCAGCGCCGTAATCAATACGCCCAATTCCAGCGGGATGCCAAACAGCAGGTTTAACCCGATTGCGGTGCCGATCACCTCGGCCACATCGGTGGCAATAATTGCTATTTCCGCCATCAGCCACAGTGGCAACGACACCCAGCGCGGAAACGCATCACGGCAGGCCTGGGCCAGATCGCGGCCCGATGCGATGGCAAGCCGGGCACACAAAGACTGCAGCACAATCGCCATCAGGTTGGAAATCAACGCCACCACCAGCAGCGTATAGCCAAATTTCGACCCCCCCGCGATGCTGGTGGCCCAATTGCCGGGGTCCATATAACCCACGGCCACCAGATAACCGGGGCCAAGAAAGGCTGCGAACTTGCGCCATGTGCCTGCCGGAACCACGATGGACCGGTTGACCTCGGACAGCGCCGCTTCGCCGCGCGGGTGCCGCCAGTCCAAGGCTTGCAGATTAAAGGCCGACGATTGGCTCGACTCGGACATGAACGCTTCCTGTTAATGCGAATTATTCTCAATCTAGTCTTTGACCCTGAACTGTCAATCCACCTTTCGCAATTCCCCCCTCGCCCCTGTGGCCCGTTTTGCCTATAAAGGGCGCGACAGAACAGGAGACTGCCATGCCCGCCGAATTGTCCCCCATCGACAAAGCCAAATTTGTTGCTGCCAAACGCGCGGTCGCCTTTGTTGAAAACGGCATGAAAGTCGGGCTTGGCACCGGATCAACCGCCGCCTGGATGGTGCGCTGTCTGGGCGAGCGGGTGCGCGAAGAGGGGCTGAAAATTGTCGGCGTGCCCACATCAACCCGTACGGCAACACTGGCGCGGCAGTGCGGCATTCGCGTGACCTCGTTGGATG
>JAYUHO010000356.1:0-3280 GCA_043766915.1 Cypionkella sp. | reverse complement strand
TTGCGCGCATGTGGCCAGCGTCGTTCCGAAGGGAAGCTCTAAGCTATTGGATTGTGGCGGTGATTTGGCCAAATGCCTGATCGCGGATAAACTCTAAGGGGCTGCCATGTCAGATGCGCGCGACACTATGGAACTGCGGGAAGACAGTATTCGCGCGCAATATGACGCGGCTTTGGCGCTGTTGACCGGCTTTGATCACGCACCGCGGCTGGCACGCGCGGTTGATCCGGTGGCCGTGGAACGCTCGCCGGGTATCGGCACGCGGCCGCGCTTTCGGTCAACCACGCCGGGACTGGTGACGCGGCCCACTGTGCGGCCCGGTGCTGTGCGGCTGATCGACCGGGTCGAAGGTTTGGGCGATGGGCTGATGTCGCCGTTGCAATCGCAGGCGCTGGGCGCAATGCGGCGGGGATTGGCGATTGCGCAGGCAATGGGCGAGACTTTCGGCGCGCAATCGGGGCTGGTTGAGTTGAAAAAGGCCAACCTAGAGGCGCGTCTGCCCGATTTGCGCCGCGCGGAATTCACCGAACTTCTGGCCGCTGATGCCTTGATGCAACTTTATGTCTTCGCCAATGCCACCGCGTTTCTGCTGGCGCCGCATACGGGATCGGTGACGGTTGAAGTCGGCGCAGTGGAAGAGGTGTTAACCGACAATGCCCCGCTGGCCCTGCAAGGCGCGCTGTGGGAGTTGGATCAGGACATTGGTTTGTTTGCCACGGATGAGCCGCGTCTGATCGCCGTGATTTCCGCCTTTTGCGAGGCCTTGATGGCGCGTGTCGCCCTGCGCGCGACAGGGGCCGCACGGCTGGACGCGTTTACGAATGGATCGTGGCGGGTAGAGGCCGATAAACTGGCCATCGCCGGTTTTAAGCCTGCCCGCGCGGCCAAAGGCGGCGCGTTGACGATGCAGTTTAAGAAACCGTCCGAAGTGGTCGGTAACCATATCGCCAAGTATCAAAGTCTGCGCTTGGCTAAAATGCTGATGGCGTATGATTTTGAGCGTAAACTGAACCCCTTTGCCGAGTTGGGCGGATTCATCTTTACTTTTATGGGGGATGGCAAGCCCGGCACTGGGAAAACCACGCTGATCCAGATGATGGCGGGGCTGCTGGATGGGTATTGTAAGATCGCGGGCTATCCGTTCCGCTATCAGAATTTCTCGATAGATCAGATTGACAGCTATCAGGGCAAATCCGGTCAGAATGCCAAAGCATTCATTGATAATGTGATTGATCCCGGCGTGATTGCCTTTGGCACCATTGACGATATTGATCAGGTCGCTGGAAAACGCGGCGATCGGCAATCTTCGGCGGGCCAACAAGAGGTAACGGCGGTATTCATGGGGGCCTTTGCGGGTGCCAATACCGTGGTGCGCGGCAATTGCACCTTCGGGATGTTTTCCAATTACCCCGAAAATGTCGATGATGCCCTGCGCCAACGGGCCGGGGCGCGATTTTTGGTGGATGGCCCGCAAAGCCGTGAGGATTATATTGATATTCTGGCGCTGCTGTTGGGGAAGAACCATTCGATTCCCTTGGGCGACCATGATCTCTTTGCAGCGCAGGAGATTAAAAAAGCGGTGACCGCCAGTTTTGAAGGCTATTCCCGCCCGCATGAAGACGGATTGATCAAAGTCTGGGATAAGGTGCAGGGGGAACTGGGCGCGCTGGATACATTGGCCAAATTGGGCACCTATCTGAAGGCCATTCAGGCGGCAGATGATCGCTTTACCGGGCGTGCCGTGAAAAACATCACCGATGCGGTGAAGGTGCGGGCGATGGATTTCGAATTGCCCGACGAATGGATGGAAGATCCGGATTTGTTTTTGTTCAAAAGCTATGATGAAAAGCTGGGGATGATTAAGGGGCTGACCACGCCTATTACGGTGGATATGGTTATTCAGGAAATCAACCGCTATGCGGATAGCGAATTTCGGTATGCCGATAAGTCGGACGAAGTGGCGATTGCAGGAATGGTGCGCGATTTCGGGCGGCAGGAAGAAGCCAAGCGGCGGTATTTGGAGGGGAAGGGGTGACAATAAACGATCTAAACATTTGGCTGAAAAACCATCAGTTGTTGGTCACATTGGTTGCAACGCCAGCTCTATCATTCCTAGTTGGCGGGTTTGCGGCTTGGTATACTGGCAAACGAGCGATCTTTGTGGCTCGCACAGAAAGAATGCATCAGTCAGCGCTTGAAATCGCTCGTTATCGGCAGGCTTGGATTGATGCGTTGCGAGACGATCTGGCTGAATTCGCTGGCGTCGCGGCGATTGCTTACAAAACGGAGCCGCCCGACGATAAGATTGAAAGAATTTCCGTGCTGTCTATGCGAATACGCATGCGAATGAACCGAGACGACGCCGATTACCAACTACTCGTTGACACCCTAACAAGGGAAAATACGCAGTTTTTTTTGGGTGATAACAATCAACAAAACGAAGGGGTTCCGCTAGTTGTCATTTCACAGGCAATTTTGAAACGTGAATGGGAGCGGCTAAAGGGCGATTTGCAAAAGGCGGAATCATGAAGCGCCTGATCCAAAAAGGTTTGATGTTTGGCAACCTTGTCGAAGTGTCGTCGCCACAATTGGTGGAACGTTACAATCGCGCGTTAAAACATCTGACGGGCAAGCAGACAAAGCTGAAGGATTTCCATATTGATATCTCGGGCTATTCGCCTGAAATTGGCGATGAACTGAAAGACGATCTTTACTTGAACCCCAACGGCTGCAACCGCCAGTTTATTCTGCTGACCACCAGCCAGAAATCAGCGCCGTTGTTGAATATGAAATTCTCAACCTCACGCGGGATATTGCAGCAGTTTATTGAAACCAACGATTCACAACTCTTTGCCCTGACCGCCCGCGATGCGGTGGCGGGGGAATTGCAGGGATCGGTTTATGAGGTGTCCAGTCCTGCCAAGCTGTTGGATATACGGCAAATAACGGTTGAAGCGGATACGATTGGCGGCCATGTTGCCGAGGCCGGAAAGCTGACCAAACTGATTGACCGGTTCCGTAGCGAGCCGGACGGTTGGCGCGACGATGTTCTGGTGGCGGAGATGATTGAATTGGCCAAAAAGACCGGGGATGTGACCCGCGTGCCGATTTCTTTGCCCGCGATGACCTTTCAGCAGCCCAGTTTTTGGACCAGCCATTTCGGCGGGCTTTATGTGTTTCGGGATGTGAAGTTTCCCGCCGTAATATCAGCTCTGCCGAGCGGCTCTTTAGGTTCAATGCCAATATCTCTGATAATGGACATCACGCAGCGCAATCAAAT
>JAYUHO010000355.1:0-8671 GCA_043766915.1 Cypionkella sp. | reverse complement strand
TTAGAGTTTATCCGCGATCAGGCATTTGGCCAAATCACCGCCACAATCCAATAGCTTAGAGCTTCCCTTCGGAACGACGCTGGCCACATGCGCGCAATAGGGCACCGCCACCCGCTTGGGAGCGAATTCTTTCGCGCCGGGGTAATGCGCGTTGGTGCGCTGCACTTGCATTTCGGTGCGGTAGAACTGACATTTACTCATCGAGATATCCCTTATTTACGCCGGCATGATCCGGCCCGCCTCATTCACCACGAATTTTCGCACATCGCGAAAGCCGGGCGGGTTCAGCTCTGCCAGCACCTGATAGGGCCGTTCGGGCAAGATGACCATGCGTTCGGTTTTGGTGGCCCCGGTATCGGCCCCGTTGAACGGATCGAGCTTGAAGACCTGCCGTTCGGCTGCGGAAAACCAGCCGTCTTGTACCTCTTCCTCGCGGTCCGAAACCAGATCTTCGACGGTCCAGACCATCGCCCAATCATTGCCATCGGGCGCGTTGGCATCGGCCAGCACTTGGGAAATCGGCCCCGATTGCAGGGTGAAATCATGGCTGTGCATGGGCCCGAATGTGATACGGCGCAGGCGTTTTGGGTGCAGGCCCGCGAAATCTTTGTCCACGCCTTGGGCGATGGTCAGCAGTTTCAAACCCGCCAAAGACTGCGCCATCAGATGCGACTGCAGCAAGGGCCAGCGGCGATCATCGTTGGGCAGCGGTTTCTTACCGCTGTCCTCGATATCCATCAGATAAACCACCGGCAGGTTCACTTGGGTGTCGTAAACTGCCCAATGGGTCAGGAAATGTTTACGCTCGGCCCCGTTGCGGACGACGTCTTCGATCCATTGCACATCGGGGTCATTGCGGGCGTAAAAGAGGCCCCCCACCGCCAGCGCCTCATAGTAAAGCCGCTGCGACAGGGCAAATTGCAGCGCTGTCGGCACCGTCAAATCGCGCACGATCTGGCGCACCATGCGGTCTTTTAACTCAGACTCCGACGCCATGCCGCCCAAGTGTTTGGCCACTTGGGCTGCGTCCAGCGCCATCACCATCAATTCCTGTGCCACCGGAAAGCCGGACTCGTGCCGATCAAACGTCAGCTTGGGCGCACCATCGGCGCGGCCTGTCATCAGGTATTTATGGCTAAGCGCCGCAAAAGTCGCGGTCAGCGCCGACAGATACCGCCCCAAAATCCGCGCCTCGGTGCGGGTCAGGCGGCCTTCGGATTCCACCTCTGCGGCCACTTGCAGCAAATGCCCGGTGATGCGTTCAAACTTGGCAAAATACCGCCGCGCGGTCGCCGTGTCATAGAGTTCCTGATGGTCGTCGGTGAGGTTGGTTTCAGGCATCGCGGTTCCGACCTTCGCTGTCGAGCCACAACCAAAGAGCCATCGGATTGATCGCCAATTGCCTTCTGTAGCGGTCATTCCCTTCGATAGCATAGTGATAGAATGCCTTTTGAAGCGGTCGCCCCAGACCACCAAAAACGCTCAAAACAGCTGCCACAAACATGGACGCGGTGACTAGATTTAATAGGAATTCAAGCCACTTTTTGTCAACGTTACCAGCGAGGACATGGGCAGTACCGATCAATAGCAGTCCAAGGAGAAACGCCACAGCCCCCCACTTTCGGCACCACCAGACTTGCTCCCTAAACGTCATTCCCCGTACGCATTCTTGTCATGCTTCTCGACAATCTTCGCAAACCGCCTCGCGAACCGTTCGTCGGCCTTGGCCTTTTGTTCCAGCACCGCGCGGGCGAATACCATGTGGCCTTCGTGCGCCTCCAGCATATCGGCCATCCGGTCATTGGTGGCCGCCCCAATCGCGGCCATCGCGGCTTGGGCCTCTTGGTCGGTTTTCACGCCGATTTCGTTGATCCTATGCGCCACATCTTGCTGCTGCGCCGTCTTCAAAGACGAGGTCAGCGCATCATACAAAACCACCCGCTGTTTGGTATCGGTCTGCAATTTGTTGATCAAAACCAGCTGCGTCGCCGCCTGATTGGTCAAGCTGTCCACCCAGGTTTTGCCCTTTTCGATATACCGTTCAAGGGTTTGGCTTTTCGCCAGTTGCACTTGTTCATCCTGCACCAGCGCGTTGAATCGGGCGTTCACGCCCGCCAGTTCGGTTTCTAACTTGGTGCGCACTGCCGCGTCTTGTTCAACCGAGATCTTATTCTCAAGTTCAATAATCTTCGGGTCCATTGCGGCAATTTCGGCCCGCACAGCCTCCAACGCGCCAACGGTGGCTTCGCGTTCCGAAAGGGTTTCGCCCAAGTTCACCTCAACCCGCGTCTTTTGCGTGTTCAGCAAATCCAACTGCCCCTGCAACAGCCGCACGATGATATCCGACTTGGAAATCAAATCCTGCAACTTGCTGTCAATCGACGCGGTGCGCATCCGTTCTTGACGCATCGATTCAGACTTCGCATCCGAAAACATCCCGATGAAACTTTCCATGCCGGTTTTCGAGCGCATCTCATCGAAGTCTTTCGAAAACCCCGCCGTCACATCATCCAGCCCCATGATCAGCTCGGCGATATTGGCGTTCATCAGATCGGTGTGTTTATGCACATCGGTCAGGGTGGCGTTTTCGATGTCAATTGCCGCCTCGCCCGCATCCAGTTTGGCGCGTGCGGCCTCAATCTGCCCCGTCACCTCGGAAATCTTGGCTTGTGCCGTGGCAACCTGCGCCTGGCTTTCTTTGATCTGCGCGTCGAAATCGGCCATGGAACCCTCCGTTAGAAGTGATTGCCTCGATATAGGCATGTAAATTCAGTTTACATCATCTTGGCCAGAAAAATCGCTCTGGCCTGTTGGGCCAGTCTTGCCCAACTCGGGGCATTGGCCAAGTCCTTATTGGCGGCCAATCAGAATTGATCGGCAATCGGGCGGTGAACGCGGCTTACCAGCGGGTCAGCGCCGCTTCATCATCAGGTTTCGCGTCAACCCATGCGCCGCCGTACAAGGTAAACTCTTTCTTCCAGAACGGCGCGCGGGATTTAAGGTAATCCATCAGAAAATCAGCCGCCGCAAAGGCCGCTGCCCGGTGGCGCGACGCCGTGGCGACCATCATGATCATCTCGCCTTTGGTTAACCGGCCATAGCGGTGAATGACCAGCGCATCGGTCAAATCCCAACGCGCGGCGGCCTGATCCATCATCGCCGCAATCGCTTTTTTGGTCATACCCGGATAATGTTCGATCTGCATTGCGGTCAACGCGCCCGCCGTGTCGCGCACCAATCCGCAGAACGTAACGACCGCGCCCGCCCCATTTTCACCCGCCAGTTTGGCGAATTGATCGGACTGTTCGCCGAAATCAAACGGCTGCTCTTGCACCGACAGCCGCATATCAGCCCCCGGTCATTGGCGGAAAGAAGGCAACCTCGCGCACCCCCGCCAAAGACGCGTCAAACGACGACAATTCCTGATCCAGCGCCACCCGCAGCGATGTCAGATCACTGAACGCCAAAGCATAGCGATCTTCGCGCAAAACCAACTCTGCCACCAGTTCGGCCACCGTCGCGGCAGTGGTTTCCACCCGTTCGCGCGGCACCCCAATGCGTTCGCGGACCCAAGCGAAATACAACACGTCGATCATTTGTCTTCCCGCAGATAAGGCAGCGACTTGCGGAAATAATCCCACCCCGTCAGCGCCGTCAATGCCGCCGCAACCCACATCAAAACCATACCAACGTCGCCCGCCAAAGATGCGCAGTCGCGCTTGCCGCAGGCACGGATCGGGTCGGCCACGCCTGCCGAAACAGCATCGGCATATTGTTCGGGCGTCATGCCCTGCATCGCCACACCGTTCAGGTATTCAAGCCCGGTGCCCAGAAACAGAATGGCAATCGCCACCATCTGCGCGGTGGTTTTCCACTTGGCCAGCTTGGTCACCTGCAGCAACCCCGCCTTGGCCCCCAGAAATTCGCGCAGGCCTGACACGAACACTTCGCGGAACAAGATCACCGTGGCGGGCAGGATCAGCCATGGGTTCATGCCCGAATAGCCCGTCAGCACCATGATAGCGATCACCACCATCGCCTTGTCGGCAATCGGATCCAGCATCGCGCCGAACTTGCTTTCCTGTTTCCACAGCCGCGCCAGATAGCCGTCAAACCAGTCGGTAATCGCCGCCCCAATGAACAGCGTCAACGCAAACCAGTCGGCCCATGGGCGCTGGAAATACAAAAACATCACCGCAACGCCGGGGGCTGCCAGCAGGCGGATCACTGTCAGGCTATTTGGAATAGACCATCTCATGGCACAGTCGTAGCCCATCCTTGGGTGCGGGGGGAAGGGCGAAATATTCCTGCAGCAAGAGGCTGCAGAGCCGGTTTCAATCCGGAACAGGCGCCCAGATTACATCATCAATCCGTGGAGCCCCCACAGCCAGCATCACCAGCCGATCAAATCCCATCGCGATCCCGCTGGCATCGGGCATCAGGGCCAACGCCGCCAGAAAATCTTCATCCACCGGGTAACGTTCCCCGTATACGCGCTCTTTTTCGTCCATCTCCATCTCAAACCGCCGCCGCTGCTCGCCCGGATTGGTCAACTCGCCAAAGCCATTCGCCAGTTCCACACCGCATGCATACACCTCAAACCGTTCTGCCACGCGGGCGTCATCCGCCGCTGGCCGCGCCAAAGCCGCTTCGGCAATCGGATAGCGATCCAGAACGGTCACGCGGCCATGCCCCAGATGCGGCTCTACCTTTTCCGCCAAAACCCGCGAAAACATATCTGACCACGTGTCATCATCGGCATACCGCACCCCGGCACGGTCCAACTGCGCCGCCATTGCCGCGCTGTTTGGCACACCCGCACTGTCCACCGTCGCCAGCACATCAACCCCGGCATGGCGCAGAAATGCGTCCTGCACCGACAATCGCTCCGGCACGGCAAACGGATCGCATTCCGCCCCGCGAAACTGCAACGCCCGTGCGCCCGCCGCCTGCGCCGCAAGTCGTATAAACGCCTCGCAATCCGCCATCAGCACGTCATAAGCCTCGCCCACCCGATACCATTCCAGCATGGTAAATTCCGGCGAATGCAACGCCCCCCTCTCGCGGTTACGCCAGACGTGGGCAAAGGCCGCAATCTTAACTTCACCCGCCGCCAGCAGCTTTTTCATCGCAAATTCCGGCGACGTGTGCAGATACATCCGCCGCGGCACCCCATCATTGCCGATGGCATCGGTGGCAAACCCGTGCAAATGCGCCTCATTCCCCGGACTGCTGGCCAGCGCACTGGGGTCAACTTCCACAAAATCCCGAACCGCCAACCACTCTCGCAGCGCCGCCTGTATGCGGCTGCGCACGATCAAACCTGCGCGGCGATCGGCATGGCGCAAAGGTGTCCACCATGGCATTTCGTTCATATCGGCTTTCATCTGGAGATTTCCATGAAGATAGGCTAAACGCAGCCACAACAGCTTGCGCCCCATACCTCGGGGCCTGCGACAGAACAAGGAATCGTGTTTTGAAAGTTATCGCCTCCAGCCTGCGTAAGGGCAATGTGGTTGAAGTGGACGGCAAACTTTATGCCGTTTTGAAGGCGGAAAACTTCCACCCCGGCAAAGGCACGCCGACAACTTCGGTGGATATGCGGCGCATTTCCGACGGCGTGAAGGTAGCTGAGCGTTGGCGCACCACCGAAATGGTGGAAAAAGCCAACGTCGATGACCGCGAATATGACTTTTTGTATGAAGACGGTGAAGGCTTTCACTTTATGGAGCCGACAACTTACGAACAATTCGCCGTGCATCCCGATGTGGTCGGCGATGACAAGGTTTTCTTGTCCGAAGGCATCAAGGTGTTCCTGAAAACCTATGAGGGCGTTGCGATTGCCATCGAGCTGCCGCTGCGCGTGACGGTTGAAATTTCAGAAACCGAACCGGTGGTCAAAGGCCAAACCGCATCGTCGTCGTACAAACCTGCAATCTGCACCAATGGCATTCGCGTCATGGTGCCACCACATATTGGGCCAGGCACCCGGATCGTCATCAATACCGAGGATTACGCCTATTACGGCCGCGCGCAGGACTAATTTTTGCAACCGCCCGTCGCGCAGTGCTCGGCGGTTTCTTTCCACCTGCGGATGAATCTTTTCGGTTCCCCCTTGCATAAAAGCCAAAAAAAGTGCATGTGTGTGGGGCGAAAACGCTATCTGTCGAAAAATCTGTCTCCTTGCGGCTTCAGTTATCGATCTTGAAGTGACTAAGCCAAGCCATCGCATATCGCGGATGGCATACCAAACTAGGAGATCTCACGATGGCTAATGGCACCGTGAAGTGGTTTAACGCAACCAAGGGCTTCGGCTTCATCGCACCAGCAAACGGCAACAAGGACGTTTTCGTTCATGTGTCGGCTATGGAGCGTGCAGGCATCCGTCAGTTGAATGATGGCCAAGCCGTAACTTTCGACATCGAAGCAGGCCGTGACGGTCGCGAATCCGCGATCAACCTCGCACTGGCATAATCTGCCACTTGCACGATATTCGAAACGGGGGCAGCGAAAGTTGTCCCCGTTTTGCATTTTGGGGGATGGGGTTGGCACGCCCCGATGAAACCGCCTTTTTAGCGGTTCAGATTTGTTTGGAATCGGAATTCGCTGCCTCTCGCTTCGCTCGAACGCGATTTCCGTTATCCGTTTTTTCATCGAAACCTGAACCGCTTTAACAAACACTTTGGACCGCATCTGACAGCTTGCCAGTGGCAAGCTGTGCGGTCCTTTGCCCAAAGGCCGTCGGGCAAGGGCGGTGGGGCAACACCGATCGCTTGTAAATCAGGCCGCGCCTGTCTGGGGTAGGCGCGTTTTCGCGCCTGCCTATGGGCAGGCAGGCGCGGGCTGATTTGACGCGTGTCAAATCCGCCAAGAAAATAAAGCGCTTATGCAGAATGACTCACGCTGAAATTTAGATAGACCTTCACCTGATCATTGTCTTAATTCCCACGACTCCCTCCAGCACCCATGCTAGCCTTCCCACAGCTTTGAAGCGGGTGGTCAGATGGACAATTATATTCAAATTCTTCTGGGAACCACCAAAGGCGCGTTCCTGCTTTCCAAGCAGGGCGATTCCACAGACTGGCAGGTATCCGGCCCCCATTGTGATGGCGCGCCGATCAACCACTTGATCGGTGATCCTGCGACAGGAATGATCTGGGCGGCTGGTGGTGGTGAATGGTTTGGCCCGCATGTCTGGCGATCAGCAGATCATGGGGCAACGTGGGAAAAATCCAACACAGGACTGGTCGCAAATGCGGGTGATCCGGATCTGGTAACGCTGTGGTCGCTGGGCCGCACATCCACCCGGCTTTACGCAGGCGCAAAACCCGCTGGCCTTTATGAAAGCGATGACAACGGCGCAACATGGGCCAAGGTGCAGGCTTTGGGGGCTGACCCGGCGCACAAACACTGGCAACCGGGGGCTGCGGGGTTGGTGCTGCATTCCATCATCAGCGATCCGGGCAATGATCAAAAGCTGTGGGTAGGTATCTCCGCGGCAGGCACGCATGCCACCGAAGACGGCGGCAAAACGTGGCAGCCGCGCAATCGCCGATCAAACCTTGAAACCGTCACCCACGGTGACCACGACCACGGCGATGAAGTTGGCATCTGCGTGCACAATATCGTGCGGGCGTCCGGTGCGGGCGACGTGCTGTATCAGCAAAACCACCACGGGGCATATCGCAGCCCGGATGGCGGGCGCACGTGGCACAGCATCGCCGCAGGCCTGCCTTCAACCTTTGGCTTTCCCATCGCCGTGCATCCGCATGATCCGCAAACCTTGTGGGTGTTTCCGCTGAATGGCGACAGTCAGGGTCGTTTTCCACCGGGGGCCTCGGCGGCGGTCTGGCGGTCGCGGGATGGGGGCGATAGCTGGCAGGCGTTGCAGAACGGTCTGCCGGATAAGGATTGCTTCTTTACCGTGCTGCGTCAGGCGATGGCAGTGGATCAGGCCGATGTGCCGGGCCTGTATTTTGGCACCAATTCAGGATCGGTTTTTGCCAGCTGGAATGAGGGCGATACTTGGTCCGAGATTGCCCGCCATTTGCCGACGATTTTGTCGGTAGAAACCCTACAGCCAGCACAGTCGCAGCCCCGGACCTGATCCGGGGCCTCTTTTCCGGGCACCCGTGGCGCCGGATCAGGTGCGGGGCAGCGGCTATGACGCGAGAGCACAAAAGTAAAAACCGGTAGATTCGCGCCTGTAACCCATCGAAATAACTTACCCACGCGCACTGTCCACGCGTGGACACATTTCCCCTCACCCCTTGGTGCTGAAAAAATCCGCAATCACAGTCGCCATCGCCTCAGATATTCCAGGCACCGCCATCAGGTCAGATAACCCCGCCCTCGCCACCGCCTTGGCCGACCCGAAATGCGCCAGCAACGACCGTTTCCGCGTCGCCCCCACCCCCGGAATATCATCCAGCGGCGTGATCGACACCGCCTTGGCCCGTTTCGCCCGGTGCGCCCCTATCGCCCAGCGATGCGCCTCATCCCGCAAACGCTGGACGAAATACAATACCGGATCGTTCATCGCCAAAGCAAACACTGGCAGGCCCACCCGGTGGAATTCTTCCTTACCCGCGTCGCGGTCCACCCCTTTGGCCACCCCCACCATCGCGATATCATCCACTCCCATCTCTGCCATGATCGAGGCCACCGCCGA
>JAYUHO010000354.1:0-8691 GCA_043766915.1 Cypionkella sp. | reverse complement strand
CGAGAATCGCGCCTGCCCGGGGCAGGCAGGCGCGGGCAGATTTGACACCGGTCAAATCTGCCAAGATAAACACCGTGTGGTGTCTACAAACCCTAAGCACCGCCCCACGCCAGTTGCAGCACCCCACCGTTCTGCTATGACTGGCACAGCAGTGATCAAAGGGCGGCGATGGACCATTTTCTGTATAAAAACGGCCAATTGCATGCCGAAGATGTGGCGATCTCGGAAATCGCCGCCAGCGTTGGCACGCCGTTTTATTGCTATTCCGCCGCCACCTTGGCGCGGCATTATCATCTCTTTACCGAAGCCCTGTCGCCCCTGCCGCATCTGGTGTGCTTTTCGATCAAATCGCTGTCGAATGTGGCAGTGCTGAAACTGCTGGGCGATCTGGGCGCGGGCATGGATGTGGTGTCGGGCGGTGAATATCTGCGAGCAAAGGCGGCGGGCGTTCCGGGTGATCGCATCGTGTTTTCCGGTGTTGGCAAAACCCGCGACGAAATGCGGCTGGCACTTGCGGGCGGTATCCGTCAGTTCAACGTCGAATCGGAACCCGAATTGCGCGCGCTGTCCGAAGTAGCAACCAGCATGGGCGTGATCGCCCCGATCACCATCCGCGTGAACCCCGACGTTGACGCCCGCACGCATGAGAAAATTGCAACTGGCAAGAAAGACAACAAGTTCGGCATCGCGATTGACCTCGCCCCCGCAGTTTACGCCGAGGCAGCAACCCTGCCCGGCCTTAAGGTGATTGGCATCGACGTGCATATCGGCAGCCAGCTGACCGATCTGGAACCGTTCGAGCAAGCCTATCTGAAAGTCGCCGATCTTACCCTGCGGCTGCGCCGCGAGGGTCACACCATCAGCCGCCTGGATCTGGGTGGTGGCCTGGGCATTCCCTACACCCGTTCAAACGACGCACCGCCCTTGCCGATGGATTATGGCGCGCTGATCAAACGTACCGTCGGGCATCTGGGCTGCGAGATTGAAATTGAACCGGGTCGCCTGATTTCCGGCAATGCGGGCATTCTGGTGTCCAAGGTGATCTATGTCAAAAACGGCGATAGCCGTGATTTTCTGATCCTTGACGCCGCGATGAACGATCTGATCCGCCCGTCGATGTACGGCGCGCATCACGATATTGATCCGGTTGTTCAGCCAGCACCGGGAACCGAATCGAAGGCGTTTGATGTCGTCGGTCCGGTGTGTGAAACCGGCGATACTTTTGCCAAAGGCCGCCCGATGGCCGCTTTGTGCGAAGGGGATCTGGTCGCATTCCGATCCGCCGGCGCGTATGGTGCGGTTATGGCCTCGGAATATAACACAAGACCGCTTATCCCCGAGGTTTTGGTGAAAGATGATCACTTCGCCGTCATCCGGGCGCGGCCAAGCTTTGACGAAATCATAAACCGCGATACCATACCGGACTGGTTGTAATTTGGCACAGGGTATGGAAACCGAAACCCCCGAACGCGCCCTAAAGCGGATCGAAACCCCGCTGCGTCTTACCTTGATCGGCCTTTGGGCCGAACTGATCGCGCGTGCGTTCTGGCCCTTGTGGACCGTTGCCATCGCGGCCCTTGCCGCCGCCGCCTTGGGTCTGCAAGACACTCTGCCGCTTGAGGCGGCGTGGTTTGGTTTGGTGGCGGTGGTCATCGCCCTGATATGGTCGGCGATTTACGGCTTTCGCACCTTCCACAAGCCCAGCCGCACGGATGCATTGATCCGGCTTGACGCCCGCCTGCCGGGCCAGCCCATCGCAGCCTTGCGCGATGCTCAGGCGATCGGGGCCACCGATCCTGCATCGCAAGCCGTGTGGAATGCCCATCGCGCCCGGATGGCGGCACGCGCGGCTGGTGCAAAGGCGGTAGAGCCTGACTTGCGACTGGCCTCGCGCGATAAATATGCGCTGCGGTATGTGGCGCTGACCGGATTGGTGATGGCGCTGCTGTTTGGTTCGATCTGGCGGATCACATCCGTGGCGGGGCTAACTCCGGGTGGCGCGGCTGTCGCTGCCTCTGGCCCCGCTTGGGAAGGCTGGGCGCAACCGCCCGCCTACACCGGCAAACCCGCCCTGTATCTGAATGATCAAACCGCCGAGGCGCTGACCCTGCCCGCAGGCACCCGCCTGCAAATCCGGCTTTATGGCGAGCCGGGCGCATTGATCCTGTCTGAAACCGTATCGGGCCGCACCAATACCCCCGGTGCATCCGAACCCACGCAGGATTTTGTCGTCACCAAATCCGGCACCCTGACCATCGACGGCGCGGGCGGACGCGAATGGCAGGTTGTGGCCATACCCGACACAGCCCCAACGGTTGTTCCGGCAGCCGAAATCGGTCGCGAGGCGGACGGACGTTTCAAACAAAAATTCACCGCCACCGATGATTACGGCGTCACCAAAGGTCAGGTCAGCATCAGCCTTGATCTGGCTGCCACGCCGCGCAAATTCGGCTTGGAAATCGCCCCAGAAGCCACCGATCCGGTTATTCTCGACCTGCCTCTGCCCGTACGGGGCAACCGCGCAGATATCAAGTCCACCTTGGTTGATGATCTGTCCAAACATGTGTTTTCCAACCTGCCTGTGACGATGACCTATTCCGTCACCGATGCCGCAGGCCAAACCGGCACCGCAGAGCCGATCAAGCTGACCCTGCCCGGTCGGCGGTTCTTTGATCCGCTGGCCGCCGCCCTGATCGAAATGCGCCGCGATATCATCTGGAACCGCATGAACGCGCCACGCAGCGTGCAAATCCTGAAGGCGGTCACCAACAAACCCGAAGGGTTTATCCGCAACGAGCGTGCCTATCTGCGCCTGCGCGTGGCGCTGAAGCGGCTGGATGGCAATGCTGCCGATCTGCAACCCACGGCCCGCGATGAGATTGCCGAAGAACTGTGGCAGATTGCCTTGCTGGTCGAAGAAGGCGATCTGGCATCAGCCCAAGAACGCTTGCGCCGCGCGCAAGACCGTCTGGACGAGGCAATCAAAAACGGCGCCTCGCCCGAAGAAATTGACCAGCTGATGAAGGAAATGCGCGAAGCCCTGAATGATTACATGAACCAGCTGGCCGAAGAAAATCAGCGCAACGGCAAAGAGGAAACCTCGCAGAACGGCCCTTCGATAGAGATGTCGCAAGACCAGTTGCAGCAGATGCTGGACAAGCTGCAGCAGCTGATGGAGGAAGGGAAAACCGCCGAAGCCGCTGAACTTATGGAACAATTGCGTCAGTTCATGGAAAACATGCAGGTCACCCAAGGTGACGGGCAGGGCAATGGTCAGGGCAAAGGCGGCCCCGGTCAGCAGGCAATGAAAGATCTGGGCAAAACCCTGCGCGATCAGCAGGGCCTGTCTGATGATGCCTACCGCGATCTGCAAGATGGTCAGGAAGGCAATCAACCGGGCCAGCAGGGCAAACCCCAGCCGGATCAAAATGGCCAATCCGGCCCCGATGGCAAATCCCTTGCCGAACGCCAGCAAGAGCTGCGGGACCGGCTGGATGGTCTTAACAAGAACGGCAAACTGCCCGGCAAAGGCAGCGAACAGGGCGACGCCGGTCGCGAAAAACTGGGCGATGCCGGGCGCGCGATGGATCAGGCGGAAGACGCCCTGCGCAATGGCGATTTGCCCGGTGCGCTGGACAAGCAAGCCGAAGCGATGGACGCCATGCGCGACGGTATCCGCGACTTTGGCGAGGCATTGGCGCAGGAAGGCCGCCGCGAAGGCGACTCTCCTGACGGCCAACAGGCCGACGGCAGCGACCGCCCCGGTGATCGTGATCCCTTGGGCCGCGAAAATGGCGACGATTCGCGCCGCATAGGGTCTGACCGCAACCTGCTGCAAGGCGAAGACGTGTACCGCCGCGCACAGGATCTGCTGGAAGAAATCCGCAAACGCTCTGGCGAACAGGCCCGCCCGGAAGGCGAGCGCAATTATCTCAAGCGGCTGTTGGATTTGTTTTAAAGTGGCGTGCAGCCCATCTGTTTCAGATTGGCTGCACCCCAAGACAAACTAAGACTTGGAATGTTGCGTGTTACACCAGACCGCCCGTCAAATTCGCCCCAAAATCAGGCCAGACTGAGTCAAATTCATCGAAAATCAACCTGATGGCCGCTTAAGTAGTCGCCTGACCGAACCACGCAAGCCGTCGTTGCTGGCAAGGCCGCGCGTTTGACACAGCCGCCAGTCGTCAGGCTGCCCCACCTGCCACGCCGTTCAACCAATCAATCGCACTCCGCAACATCTCGTGCAGCATCACGCGAACACTATCGACGCTGGCGACGTAGGATTTTAAGGCCGCCGCAGCGCCCGGAATTTGCTGCGCTATTTTTGGCGCCATCACATACACCGCCGTCAGCAGCGCCGCGAGCAAGACAATGATAACAAAACCGTTCCGAAACCCAGTGGTCTTGCGGACAGGTGGCGGCATCGAGTCCGCGACAGCCGCCGCATCACCGCTGCGCTTTTCGCTGCTGGCGCGCAGCGAAGAATTGATTTCTTCAATCTCGGGCAGCATCTCGCGCCGGGTTTGCGGCCTGCCAGGCGCGGGCGGGATTGGATCAACCCCTTTCAGCCGCGCGATCCGCCGCGCGACTGCGCCGCCAAGGCCGCCTGCAGCTTCGGCTGGCTGCAATCCCATTTCGGTCTGGGTTTCAACGCCTTGTGGGGCCTCGGCACGCCGCGCCGCGGTTTCGCGTTCGGCCTCTTCGCGCAAAACGGCCAACACGCTTTCGTCCAGTCCGCGCCGTGGCAATTCGCCAATCACCGTCGTCTCGGCCACGGCTATCGGGGCGGGCGCGTCATAAAGTGCCTCTTCGGCCTCGTGTTCCGCTTCTATTTCGGGGGGCAGCTGAAACCACGCATGGCCGCAGTTTGAACATTGAACGTCGCGCCCGTTGTCAGGAATGACCGAAGCCTCGACCTCATATTCAGCATCACAATTGGGACAAAGTAGGCGCATCTATAAAGGTCCGATTCACAAAGCCCAAAAATTGTCTGGGCCATATCTGGCATAGTTGTAGCAATGATGGAAACGTTCTGAAAGCCTTTGTGGTTAATGTTGTGCTGCAACGATTGAATCCTCGGCGGGCATGGGCGATGGTGCAACAATAACAGCCAGACCAGCCAAGGAACCGCTTTGTGATTGCCTTCGAAAATGTCGCCTATTCCTATGGCGGAGGTGAGCTTTTGTCCGACATCACGCTGCGTCTGGCACCGGGGTCTTTTCATTTTTTGACCGGGCCATCGGGGGCGGGGAAGTCTACCTTCTTAAAACTTTGTTATGCTGAATTGCTACCCACCTCGGGCAGTATCACCTTGTTTGACCGCAATGTGCGGTCTTTGGCGCGCGATGACGTTGCCCTGACCCGGCGCCGTATTGGCGTGGTGCATCAGGATTGCCAGTTTCTGGATCACCTGCCCCTTGCCCCGAATGTGGCGCTACCGTTGACCGTTGCGGGGCGGCACGGCGAGATTGGGGATCTGACCGATCTGTTGGGATGGGTGGGTTTGGGTCATCTTGCCGATGCGCTGCCGCCATCCCTGTCGGGGGGCGAACGCCAACGTGCGGCATTGGCGCGCGCGGTGATCATGGGGCCGGATGTGATTTTGGCGGATGAGCCGACGGGCAACCTGGATTGGGAAATGTCGCTGCGTCTGCTGACCCTGTTGATCGAGCTAAACCGCATGGGAAAGACCGTGCTGATTGCCACGCATGATTTAAACCTGATCCGGCAAGCCAAATCGCATCTGGCCGCGCGGGTGCTGCGCATTTCCAAACGGCGCATCCAACTGGCGGGGGCGGATCTGTGACCGCGCTTTTTGCCATGCTGGCCCCCGATCGCTATGCCGACCGGGTGGTGCCACCATCTGGCTATACCGCGTGGCTTACGTCCTTCACCGCAGGGGCGATGGCGTTTCTGGCGGTGTTTGCGCTTGCGCTGTCGTTGGCGGCCGGGCGGCTGGCGGATCGCTGGTCTGATGCGCTGGATCGTACTGCCACCGTGCGGCTGTCCGCCCCCGAAGATCAGATGGCGCTGCAAACCACAGCCGTTCTGGATGTGCTTGCCACCACGCCCGGCATAGCCTCTGCGCGGGCCATGACAGACGACGAGCAACGCACCCTGCTGGAACCCTGGTTCGGCCCCGATTTGCCGATTGATACGCTGCCTTTGCCGCGGTTGATCGAGATCACCGAAGACAGCACCGGCTATGATGGCGAAGGCCTGCGCCTGCGGCTGGCCGCCGAAGCACCCGCCGCGGTGCTTGATGATCACACCCGCTGGCGCAAACCGCTGGCGGTGGCAGCGGCGCGGCTGCGCCTGTTGGGTCAGCTGTCGATTGTCCTGATCGCCACAGCCACTGCGGCGATGATCACGCTGGCCGCCAATTCGGCGCTGTCAGCCAATGCCCAGGTTATCAAAGTGCTGCGGTTGGTGGGCGCGCGCGACAGCTATATCGCCCGCGCCTTTGTGCGCCGCTTTACCTTGCGGGCGTTGTCGGGGGCTGCGGCGGGAACTTTGCTGGGCATGATCGGCGTGGCACTCTTGCCGTCAACCGATGCAGCGGGCGGGTTTCTGACAGGTCTTGCATTTCAAGGCAGCGGATGGCTGCTGCCGTTAACCCTGCCCCCTTTGGCCGGGGCGGTGGCGTTTGTGGCCACCCGTGCCTGCGCCTTTCGCAAGCTGAAGGAGCTGACCTGATGCGCTATGCCCTGCAATGGCTGCGATCCTTGCTGTTCGTCATCCAGATGTACGTGGCGATTGTCATCATTATGCTGGCCTACACCCCTCTGGCATTGTTCGACAGGACAGCATCGCTGCGTTGGATCAAACTCTACGCCCGTTGGGTGCGCTGGACGGCGCGGGTGATGGTGGGATTGCACACCGAAGTGCGCGGCCAGGTTCCAACGGGCGCGGTCCTGATTGCCTCAAAACACCAGTCCATTCTGGATTCGATCATTCTGGTGTCGGTGCTGCCCGCCCCCCGCTTTGTCATGAAAAAGCAACTGGCCTGGATTCCCGTCGCAGGCTGGCATGGGCTGCGCGCGGGTTTTGTGCCCGTAGATCGCGGCAAACGCGGATCGGCGATCAAGAAAATGCTGGCTGATGTCACGGCGGGCACCACGGGGCCGGGCCAGATGATCATCTATCCCCAAGGCACCCGCACGGCACCGGGTGTGCATCTGCCCTATAAAAAAGGCACCGCCGCCCTTTATGCCCAATTGGATCAACCCTGCATTCCGGTGGCCACCAATGTGGGGGTGTTCTGGCCGCGCCACGGCATTTACCGCAAACCCGGCGTGGCCGTGGTGGAATTTCTGCCCGCCATCGCACCGGGCCTTCGGTCCGACGCCTTTATGACCGACCTGGAAACCAGTGTTGAAACTGCGTCCATCCGTCTGATGGCAGAAGTGGGGTTCAGCACATAATGGCCACCTCCCCCGCAACCATCGACCACATTTTGGATACCCTGTCGGCCCTGCCCCTGACGGTGCGCAAAATGTTTGGCGAATATGCCTTGTATCTGGACGACAAAGTCGTGGCCTTTGTCTGCGATGATACGCTGTTCATCAAACCCACCCCCGGTGCCCTGGTGCTGTTGCCCGACACCGAACGCGGCCCCGCCTATCCGGGCAGCAAGGACTACATCATCGGGTCCGAAGTGCTGGATGACCCCGATCTGTGCAGCCGGGCGCTGCGCGCAGTGGCCGCCGATGCCCCGCCGCCCAAGCCAAAGAAACCAAAAATCCCAAAGGGGGAATGATGGATTGGATCAGTGATCTTGATACCCTTCACAGCCATTATGGCACACCCAAAACTCCGTCCTTGGCCAAAGTCGCGGCTCATCTGACCGCCGCCTATCGCGCTTTCCTTGATCGGTCGCGGTTTTGCATTTTGTCCACCATCGGCCCCGAAGGCACCGACGGCAGCCCGCGCGGCGATGAAGGCCCGGTAGTAACGGTGCTGAACCCGCAAACCATCGCTCTGCCCGACTGGAAGGGCAATGAACGCATCGACAGTTTGCGCAACATCACCCTTGATGGCCGGGTGTCTTTGTATTTCATGATCCCCGGATCAACCACATCGGTGCGCATCAACGGCAGCGCCCGCATCACCGCCGACCAATCCCTGCGGGACCGCTTCGCCCACAACGGCATCGCCCCGCGCACGGTGATCGTGATCAAAGTGGCCGAGGTCTACTCCCAATGCGCCCGCGCCTTGCAACGTTCCGCCCTGTGGACCAGCGGCGATCAGTCGGCGGGCCTGCCAACCGTCGGCCAAATGCTGCAAGACGCCAGTGCGGGCAGCATCAACGGGGCGGAATATGACACCGAACGCGCCACCCGCGCGCATTTGGGCATGTGGTAAGCCCCTAAAATTTACCTAAAATTGTGCTTTTTCTGTTCCCAAATATCCCACGGGGGGGCGGCAATCGCCTGGCGATTGTCGCCAGGGGGTGTGAAACCCCCGCCACGCCCGATGCAGCAACTCCCGTCAACTTAACGCGCAATCGCCGACGTTGATATCCAACGCAAACCGCTTACCCGGCGCATAAGCCAACCCTGCCATATTGATAAACAGCGCCCCGCGTTCGGTGTGAATGGCGGCAGGCGTCAGCGGCATTGTGGTAAAATCACGGTCTATCGACACGGCCTCAAACAGCGCGCAATCGGTTTCAAACCGCAGCACATAGCC
>JAYUHO010000353.1:0-3291 GCA_043766915.1 Cypionkella sp. | reverse complement strand
AAAAACCACAGCATACCGCCCAACAATCCCCGGTCCGGGCGGCGTTCCAACAGCCACGCGCCATCCGTACCGCGTGCAATCCACACCATCCCCACGCGCGTAGGTTTCACCGGCTTGGCCCGTTTGCGCGGCAAATCCGCCTGCACCCCCGCCGTACGACCCGCACACTCCGCCATCAAAGGGCAGATCGCACAGGCCGGATTGCGCGGGGTGCAAATCGTTGCCCCCAGATCCATCACGGCCTGGGCATAATCCCCCGGTCGCGCGCGCGGCGTCAATCGTGCCGCCAGCGCTGTCAATTCTGCCTTGGCCGCCGGCAACGGCACCTGCACCGCAAACAGCCGCGCCATCACCCGTTCGACATTGCCATCCACCACCACCGCAGACAGGTCATAGGCAATCGCCGCAATCGCCGCTGCCGTGTAGGGGCCCACTCCGGGCAGCGTCAGCAATCCCGCCAGATCACGCGGAAACACCCCGCCATGATCCCGCACCACCGCCCGCGCACAGGCCAACAGGTTGCGCGCCCGCGCATAATAGCCCAGCCCCGCCCATTGCCCCATCACCTCGGCGTCTGCCGCCGCCGCCAGATCGGCCACCGTTGGCCACAACGCCACAAACCGCAGAAAATACGCCTTGACCGCCGCCACAGTGGTTTGTTGCAACATCACCTCGGATAACCAAACCCGGTAAGGATCAGGCACTTCCCCCGCTGCACGGTTCAGCGGAGACACCCGCCAAGGCATCACCCGCGCATGGCGGTCATACCAATCCAACACCAACGGGGCAGCCTGATCGTCACGCAATGTTTATTCCTTTTAACCTGACTGCCCACTGGCGGCACATGGGCTTTGCCGGATAGACTGCGCAACAGCATAGCGTCAAACAGCAGCAGAACCAGATGGTCCGTACGCCCAGCCCATTGCCAAACCCAACCCGCCGCACGCGCGGGTTTGAACCGGCGTTTGGTCTGCTGAAAGATCAGGTGCGCCGCGCAGGCGAACATCGCGGCTTTGCCATCGCCCGCCTGCTGACCCATTGGACGGAAATTGCCGGCGAAGACATGGCCCGCATCACCCGCCCGGTAAAAGTCGGTTATGGCCGCGAAGGCATGGGCGCATCGCTGACCTTGCTGACCACAGGCTCAAACGCGCCAATGGTCGAGATGCAAAAAGAGAAACTGCGCGAACGCGTCAACGCCGTCTACGGCTATGCTGCGATTTCCCGCATCCTGCTGACCCAAACCTCGGCCACCGGGTTTTCCGAAGGACAGGCCGAATTCCTGCCCGCCACTGGTGCCCAACCAGCCCCCCCCGATCCTGCCTTAGTGGCCGAAGCCGCACGAACAGCCGCTCCCATTCACGACGATGGCCTGCGAAGCGCCCTTGAAGCCCTTGCCCAAAACATCTTAACTCGCCGAAAATCGAAGGACATCTGAACATGATGAAAAAATTTGGCATCGCTGCCGCCGCTTTGGTGATCATTGGCGGCCTTGGACTTTGGGCCGCTGGCAGCACATCGCCCGAAATGTCGCTGTTGGCCCCGATCGCGGCCGAGGCGCAGGAAACCCCGGCCCCCGCAGCTGGCACTGCGGCGGCTATCGAGATCAAGGATTTCGGCCTTGGCCCCGTCGATGCCAAAGTAAGAATCACCGAATACGCGTCCTTCACCTGCCCGCATTGCGCGAATTTCCACGCCGATGTGTTCCCGAAACTGAAAGCCGACTATATCGACACCGGCAAAGTGCGCTTTGAATACCGCGAGGTGTATTTTGATCGCTATGGCCTGTGGGCCGCGATGATGGCGCGCTGCGGCGGCGAGATGCGCTATTTCGGGATCACTGACATCTTGTTTGACACCCAAAAAGAATGGGCCGCCACCGATGATCCGGCCGCCGTGGTGGAAAATCTGAAAAAGATCGGCCGCACCGCCGGTATGGATGATGCAACGCTGGACGTTTGCATGAAAGACGCCACCAATGCTGATGCGATGGTCAAGCATTTTGAGGCAAACTTTAAGGCCGACGGCATCGAAGGCACGCCCTCTTTCATGATCAACGGCGTCAAGCATTCGAACATGAAATACGAAGAGCTCAAGTCGATCCTAGATGCCGAACTGGCCAAGTAACCCATGCCCGCCCCGCTGGCTGGCATCAAGGTCATAGAGTTGGCCCGCATTCTGGCGGGCCCGTGGGCGGGTCAGACCCTGGCCGATCTGGGGGCCGAGGTGATCAAGGTCGAGGCCCCCGAAGGCGATGATACCCGCCGCTGGGGCCCGCCCTTTATCGACCGCGACGGCGATAAAACCGCCGCCTATTTCTATGCCACCAATCGCGGCAAAACTTCGGTGATCTGCGATTTTCGCACGCCCGAAGGTCAGGCGCAGGTACGCGAACTGGTGTCGGGCGCCGATGTGGTGATCGAAAACTTCAAGGCCGGCGGATTGGCCAAGTACGGGCTGGATTATACGAGTCTGGCCGCCATCAATCCCCGCCTGATCTATTGCTCGATCACCGGCTTCGGCCAAACCGGCCCCTATGCCCACCGTGCAGGCTATGATTTCATCATCCAAGGCATGGCCGGGCTGATGAGCATCACCGGCGAACCCGACGGTCAGCCGCAAAAAGTCGGCGTCGCGGTGACCGATATTTTCACCGGCGTTTATGCCACCACCGCCATTCTGGCCGCCCTGCACCAACGGGGCACAACGGGCATGGGCCAACAGATCGACATGGCCCTGATGGATGTGGCGACCAGCATCATGGCCAATCAGGCGATGAACTACCTGACCACCGGGGTTGCTCCGGGCAAAATGGGCAACGCCCACCCCAATCTGGCCCCCTACGCGGTGTTCGACTGCGCCGATGGCTGGATCATTCTGGCAACGGGGAACGACGGCCAATACCAACGCCTGTGCGGCCTGCTGGGTCTGACGGACATGACCACCGCCCCGCATTTCGCCAGTAACGCAAACCGCGTTGCAAACCGGGTGGAACTGACACGGCGCATCACCGAGGCGACCAAGGCTTGGGCCAAAGACGATCTTCTGACGGCCTGTGAAGCCGCAGGCGTCCCCGCAGGCCCGATCAACGATCTTGAGGCGGTGTTTGCCGACCCCCAAGTCATCGCCCGGGGAATGCAGATCGCGCCGAACGGCGTGCCGGGCGTGAGGTCACCCATGACGTTTTCCGGCGCAGATTTGGTACTGAACCGCACAGCGCCAAGGTTGGGGGAGGTGTAGCAACTGTCTTCCGTCCTTTCCTTGTCAGATTTGCCCCAAGCAAAGCTGACC
>JAYUHO010000352.1:0-8789 GCA_043766915.1 Cypionkella sp. | reverse complement strand
CGGAACAGGCCGATCCCCGGCACGTCGCGGTTCAGGCCCATTGCCACAGCCAGCGACAGAACCACCGTCAACGGCACGTAAAGCGCCGAGAATGCCAGCGTGTTGATCAGCGATTTCATGAACAGGCGGTCAGAGGGCAGATCGCCGTAGTTGCTGATCCCGGCGGAAGTGGCCGGGGTCAGCAGATCCCAATCGGTAAAACTGATCCCAATGGTGGCAAAGATCGACCCGAATGTGCCAAGCGCAAGGCCGATAAGGCTGGGCAACAAGAATGCCAGCACCCACCAACGCTCGGTCCCCAAGGGGCGCAGATTGCCCACTACTGATTGCGTGCCAAAGCGTCGTCGCCTGCCGCTGCCGCTTCGGCCAGCGCGTCTGCAACGGTTGCCTCCCCGCTCCAGATTGTCAGCAGGGCATCGCCAACGGCCCCGGACCACTCCTCATAGCCCTTGAACACCGGCTTGACGCGGGCATAGTCCAGCGCCTTGACGAACAGCGCGTGGTCAATCTTGGTGGGTTGATCCAGATAGGCCGCACTTTCCGCCACTGATTTGCGCACGGGAATGGCAAGGCCCATTTTGGCCAGCTCGGTCTGCCCTGCGTCCGAGAAGGCGTATTTCACAAATTCCCACGCGGCATCGGGGTTTTTGCTGTCTTTGGCAATCACGAAACCTGCAGAGTTTACCCCGGTTGCCCGCCCCGCCGGGCCCAATGGCATGGGGGCGATGTCCCATTTGAACGCGACGGCAGAATATTCAGGCACCGACCAATGGCCAGACACGCCCATGGCCGACACGCCCGATAAGAATCCGTCCCAGCCATATTGCGCCAGCTGTTGTTCTGTTGGCATGGATTTATCGACCAACCACATGTCGGCCATCAGTTGAAACGCTGCGGTTGCTTCGCCGCTGGCGATCAGGGTTTTGCCCGCCGCTACATCAATCACGTCGCCGCCATGCGCCCAGACCAGCGATCCCCAGAACGGCTCCTTGTCATAACCGCCGTCCCAAAAGCCCCATTGATCGGTGGACCCGTCGCCATCCTTGTCCAGCGTCAGCTTTTTTGCGGCATCGCGCAAATCGGCATAAGTCCAGGCGTCGGTGGGGTAGGCCACTCCGGCAGCGTCAAACATGTCTTTGTTATAGTAAAGCACGATGGTCTGAAAATCGCGTGGCAGGCCGAACATGCCTTCGGGGGTTTTGTAAGCGTCCAGCGTGATCGGATAAACGCCGTCCAGCAAACTGGGGTCGGCATCCAGATAGGGTTGCAGGTTCAACAAAACCCCGCGCGATTGCCAATCGGGATACAGGGGCGCGTCCATGGCGAATACATCGGGCGGGGTGCCGCCAGCCATCTGCACGCGCAACTTCTCCCAATAGCTATCCCAATCAGCCACTTCGACGGTGACGTTGATGTCGGGATGGGCGGATTCAAACGTGGCGGCGATCTGGTTCCAGACCGCTCCCTCCTGCGGGCTGCCCCATAGAAGGTAGGTAATCTCGGTCTGCGCCTGTGCCGATGTTGCAAGGGCGAGGGCAATCGCAGTGCTGGTCAGCAGTTTCATGGTGATCTCCCCACTAGTTTGATTTGGCAAATGCATCATCACCCGCAGCCACAGCCTCGGCGATGCCGTCTTCGATTGGCAGTTGGTCAGTCCAGATCAGATTGAGGTTATCGCCCAAAGCCGTGCTCCACTCTTCATAACCGCGAAACACCGGCAAAGGCCGGGCGTAGGCCAGCGCATCAACAAACAGCGCGTGATTGATCGGGGCCGAGGGTTGGTTCAGATAGGCGGCCGAGGTTGCCACAGCTTCGCGGATCGGCACGGCAAGGCCGATTTTTGCTGCAAGCGTTTGGCCTTCAAGGCTGGTCGCGAATTTGACAAAGGCAAAGGCGGCATCCGGGGCAGGCGTGTCTTTCGAGATGACAAAGCCTGCCGAATTCACCGTAGTGACGCGGCCCATTGGCCCTTGCGGGATGGGCGCGATATCCCATTTCAGGGCAGAGGCGGAATAATCGGGTATAGACCAATGCCCGGAAAGGGTCATGGCAGCCACCCCTGCAAGGAACGGATCCCAACCGAAACTGGCCACTTCCTGTTCGTTGGGCATCGAATGATCGACGGCAAACATATCATGCATCAGAGTGAAGGCAGTCAGCGCCGCGGGGCTGCCCAGCAGCGTTTTCTTGCTGCCAATGTCCACCAGATCGCCGCCATAGGCCCTGATCATCGGGGCAATCATCGCCTCGGGGCCATACCCATCAGCGGTAAAGCCCCACTGATCGCTGCGCCCATCTGCGTCTTTGTCCACGGTCAGCGCCTTGGCGGCAGTGCGCAGATCTTCCCATGTCCAGTTGGCGGTGGGGTAGGGCAGGCTGGCCGCGTCGAACATATCTTTGTTGTAATACAGCACGATGGTCTGAAAATCGCGTGGCAGGCCGAAATAGCCTTCGGGCGTCTGATAGGCGGTCAGCGTTACGGGGTAGACGCCTTCCAACGCGGTGGGATCTGCATCGAGATAGGGTTGCATGTTCAACAGCACCCCCCGCGATTGCCAGTCGGGATAAAGTGGCGGCGACATCGCGAACACATCGGGCGGCGAGCCTCCAGCCACCTGAACGCGCAGCTTTTCCCAATAACTGTCCCAATCGGCGAGTTCGATCTTGACGCTAATGCCCGGATGCCCAGCCTCGAATGCGCGGGCAATTTCGTTCCAAACGGCGCCTTCTGCTGGCGTTCCCCAGGCCTGATAGGTGATGGTGGTATCGGCGTTGGCTGTGGTGGACAGCAGCAGGGACAGGACGGCGTATTTCATCTCAAATCTCCCTTGTTCAGCCCGAACAACCGGGCGGCGTTGTCGTGATAGACCTTGTCAAGAATGGCGGGTGCCAGGTGCAGCCCGTAGATCATCCAGCGGCCTTGGCCAGGAATGCCGTCGGGGCTGTAGGAGAAATATTCATCTTCGGATTCAAGAAACCGCGCATAGGTGCCGTAGGTGTCAAGATCGGGGCCCGAGTCTGTACCAAACAGGATGCGGTCTTGGTGGTGTTGGAAAAATCGGCGGGCAGAATAGGGTTGGCGGCCCAGTTCGGAAATGCGGGCCGATATATCGACATAAAGGTTGGGGCATTCGTCCAACAGCGCCGACACCCACGCGAGGTTTTCAGAATAGCACCCCACATGTGCGCCGATGAACGTTGTTTGCGGATGGCGGCGCACCAGAGTGGCGAAGGCTTCGATCAGGGCAGTGAAGGGCGGGAACGGAGGGCTGGGAAACTGCCAGCCGGGGTTTTCGTGCAGTTCATCCCAACGTTCGTTTTGCGGGGTCAGCGGGTCGAAGAATGCCACCGGATCGGCGATATGGATCATCACGGGCAAGTTCAGCTCTCCGGCGCGGGCCCAGATCGGATCAAGGCGGGGGTCGTCGATTTTTGCAAGCGCGCCAGTGTCATCGGTGACGTGCAAGCCGAAGGGTTTCCAGATTTTCAACCCTTCGGCACCGCGCGCTGACTGGGCGGACAGGCGGTTGGCGGCGCGGTCGGCAAAGAGGTGGCCTTCATCGGCCCACTGCGCCCAGTTCACCCCCCCAAAAACGCGGTAGCGGTCGGGGGCATGTTCTTTGAAAACCCGCAGGCGATGGTCAAGAATATCCTCGCCCCAACCGCCGTCCAGATCGACGTAATGCACCACCCGCGCCCGGTCCAGCTGCGCAAACAGCGCGGCGGGATCACGTTGATCCCAACCGCCGCCAAAGGAGCCAAGATGGTTGTGCGCGTCAATGATCCGACGGCAGGGCGCGGTGATGCCCGATTGCGGCGTGATCAGCCGGGAGCTGGGGTGAAATTGCGACAGGGGAAGATCCGCCGTCATAGACGCGCCCCGCTGGCTGTATCAAACAAGTGGTGAAAACCATCACGGGGGCGCAGCGCAATCGTATCACCCCGTTTGAAGGCGGGGCGATCTGAGAACAGCGCGTGCAAGGGGGTGCCATTGGACTGTGCTGCCACGAACGACGCCGTGCCCGTGCTTTCAATCAGGCCCACCGTGCAAATCATCGCGCCAGGTGCATTGGCAGGGGCCAGTTCCAGATGTTCGGGCCGAATACCGTAGGTCACAGCCCCGGTCACGTCTGCAGCAATCGGCACCACGGCTCCATTTGCAAGCATCACCCGCCCACCAGCTGCCTGCCCCGCCAGCAAATTCATCGCGGGTGATCCGATAAACCCGGCCACAAACGCATTTGCCGGCCGGTCATACAGGTCCAACGGTGGTCCGGCTTGTTCCATCCGCCCGGCCCGCATCACGACGATCCGGTCGGCCATGGTCATGGCTTCGACCTGATCATGCGTGACGAAGATAGAGGTAGAGCCGAGCCGTTCGTGCAACCCCCTGATCTCGGTGCGCATTTGCACGCGCAGAGCCGCGTCAAGGTTCGACAACGGCTCGTCGAACAAAAACACTGCCGGATTTCGCACAATCGCGCGTCCCATCGCCACCCGCTGCCGCTGACCGCCCGACAATTGTTTGGGGCTGCGTTCCAGATACTCCGTCAGGCCCAGCACTTCGGCCGCATCCATCACCGCGCGGTCAATTTCGGTCTTGGTCCCCCCGCGCAGTCGCAGCGAAAACCCCATATTTTCGCGCACTGTCATATGCGGGTAAAGCGCGTAATTCTGGAACACCATCGCGATGTCGCGTTCCTTGGGTTCGATATCATTCACCACCCGCCCCGCGATGGATACGGTGCCCGACGTGATGTCTTCAAGCCCGGCAATCATCCGCAGCAGGGTGGATTTACCGCAGCCGGATGGGCCGACCAAGGCCACAAATTCCCCATCCGCCACGTCAAAGCTGACACCGAACATGGCCTGCACGCTGCCATACATCTTTGTCACTTCGCGGATGGAAACCTGTGCCATGTCAGTGATACGCTGGCAGATAGGTGCCATGTGCCGCTATCAGCGCATCACAAAGGGCACGGATTTCATCCAACGACAGTTCGGCTGCGGTGTGCGGGTCCAGCATGGCCGCGTGATAAATATGGTCGCGTTTGCCCGTCAGGGCGGCCAGCACCGTCAGTTCCTGCACATTGATCTGGCTTCGCATGATGGCTGCCAACTGCGCGGGAACGAGGCCGACGCGAAGAGGCTGAATGCCGTTGCGGTTGACATGACACGGCACCTCGACCGCCGCCGCCGCTGGCAGGTTGTCGATCAGCCCGTTATTGCGCAGATTGCCATAGATCAGGTGATTGCTGCCTGTGACCATGCCGTGAATGATCGCAGCGGCATATTCGTTGGATTTTTCCACCACAAGTGGCGCATCGACGTTTTCCATCTCGGCGCGCAGGGTGTGCCAACCGGCAATCTGTTCTTTGCAACGGCGGATGTATTCATCCAGCGGCACCTGGTATTTATCGATCAAATCGGGCCGGTCGCGTTTGATGAACCAAGGCGTGTATTCACTGAAATGCTCACTGCTTTCGGTGACAAAATGTCCGAAATGCTTCATCACCGCAAAGCGCACCTTATCGCCTGCGGGATAGTCATCCGAGGCCGCAATGGCGCGCAGGCGCGGATACAGATCTTCGACACCACCACCGGGCAGACGTTTTTCAAACTTGGTGAAAAATGCAACGTGGTTGATGCCCGCCGACAGGTAGTCGATGTTTGCAATATCCTCGCCCAACAGCCGGGCAAGCTGGCCCGAGGTTTCCTGCACGGAATGGCAAAGCCCGACATAGGCGATGTGCGGCGCAGTCTCTTGCATGGCCCAGCTGATCATTGCCATCGGGTTGACGTAGTTCATCATCAGTGCCTTCGGGCACATTTCTTCCATGTCGCGGGCGATATCCAAAACCACCGGGATCGTCCGCAACGCCCGGAAAATGCCGCCAATGCCCAGCGTGTCGGCAATGGTCTGGCGCAGTCCGAACTTTTTGGGGATTTCAAAATCCACCACAGTAGAGGGTTTGTAACCACCAATCTGCATCATCAGGATCACGAAATCAGCACCCCGCAATGCTTCACGTCGATTGGTTGTGGCGGTGACACGCAGGCCTTTGATCCCAAGCGTCTTGCCAATGCGCCGGGCCATAATCTCGGACGTGGACAGGCGTTCGGCGTCGATGTCAAACAGAGCAATATCGCTGTCAGCCAGTTCCGGATTGGACAGCACATCGCCCAGAATATTCTGCGCGAACACGGTTGATCCGGCACCGATAAGGCAGATCCTGGCCATCCTAGTGTCCCTCTTTCAGGACGACCACTTTGGTCAGATGGCGCGGGGTTTCAGAGTTGATGCCTTTGTGCAGAGCCACTTTTTCCCCAAACAACTGCAGCGCGGGCAAGGCGGCAAGGGCAGCGGCCGGGCCGGTTTGGCCAAGGGGGATTCCAAGATCACCGGGGCCGTTCAGACCGATAACCTTAGCGCCTTTGGCTTGCAGGTCCGCCACGAGGGTTGCTTCCTCGGTGGCCGTTTCATGGGAATAAAGCATCACCACCAATGACCGCGCATCAATCAACGAGATCGGGCCATGGCGATACTCCATCGGATGGTAGGCCTGACTGTAAGAGAGGCTCATTTCTTGCAGTTTCAGACTGCCTTCGGTGGCGACACCATAGTTTACGCCTGCGCCAAGATAGACAAAATGGCTGCGACCGGGCAGCAGGGCAGCGGCCCCTTTATCCATCGCATCCATAGCCTTGAAAGCTGAGGACACAACTGTGTCAGACAGGGCACTTCCTGTCATTCGCAAACCCGCCATCAACATCAGACTGGCCGAGACAGACATCACAATGCCCTCGCGCGCATCTGTTGGCAGATATACCGCGGTGTCGGCGGCTGTCAGAATTGGGGATCCTTTCTCGCAAGACAGCGCCAGCGTCCGCCACCCCCGCGCCCGGCTGGTGGTGATTGCCTGTATCGTTTCTGTCGTTGTGCCCGACCGCGACAATCCGATCACCAGCACATCTGACGATTCTGCCAGATAACATTCCGGCCTGCGCGCCCATTCCGCGCCGGGCACGGCTATGGCGGATTGCCCCTGCGCGTTGAACGCACAGGCCAATGTTTGCGCAAGGTAATAGGACGAGCCGCAGCCCGTCACCACCACCATGCGGGCATTTATCTGCGGCAGGCTTTGCTGCAGAGCGGCCTGCCAATAGGGGAACTGCGCGCGGATTACGGTTTCGGTGATCGTGGGCATCGGTCAGGAACTTTCGGTTTGGTGCGGCGCGGCAAGCGAGGATGCCAGCCGGGCAATAAAATCGGACTCAACGCGCCATCCTGCGTGCCGTGCAGCCATAAGGACTGCCCCACCAACAGGGGGCAGGCGGGGAGACAGGGGCGGCGTGTGCATGCTTTTCATCGTTGCGTTCAGGACGATGGCATCGTTGAACACGCCTCCTGCAAAGCTCCAATCTACCGGGTGGCGCGCGCCACAGGCTGCGGCGGCGGTGCGCCCAAGATCGGCAAGATGCGCCGCGGCGCGGGTCATCACGGCGACCGCTTCGGCATCGCCTGCCTGTGCAAGGGCCGAGACATGCCGGGCGATCAGGGCGATTGCGGCGCGCGGATTGGCATGTCCATAGGTCCAGCCGATCAGGTCCGCGGGTGCAACCTGCATGGCGGTCAACAACAGGCGGGTAAAATCCGGGCTGGCGCGCCGGCCATCAAGATGTTGACTGACAATACCAAGCGCTTTGCGGCCAATCCAATAGGCCGACCCTTCATCGCCGAACACATCCCCCCACCCGCCCGCACGATGTGTGCCCAGTGGCCCGCGCGCCCAAGCCATTGATCCCGTGCCTGCAAGGATCAACACCCCGTCGGCGCCCGCAAAGGCCCCTTCAAAAGCCACCGCGACATCGTTCACAACCTGGCAGTTTGCCCCGAACAAAGCTGCGCCCAATTCGGTCTGCCGCGCGGATACAGAGGGGATTTCACCGTGATAGGGCAGGCCAATGGTTGCGGCATCGATGGTGCCGATTTGCGTGGCAAGGTCGGTGAACATGGCTTCCCAGTTGGGTCCAGCCGTTGGGTCCAACCCTGCCGAAACGGTGTAGGATTCCACCTCGCCCAAAGGATTGGCCACCACCGCAATCGTCTTGCTGCCCCCTCCATCAACCCCCAGAACCCGGCCCGTCGTCATGGCGCAGATACGTGAGTGATGACACATCCTGCCTTGATCAGCAGAACCGTCCAGTTTTCAGCCAGCTGGGGTCCAGTCACGATATGACAGCCAGCGGCCAGAGCGGCCACGCGGTAGGTCAGACGGCGACCGAATTTGTCCGCATCGGCCAGCACGATTGTATTGTCCGTGCGCGTCAGCATTCTCGCGTTGATCCGCGCTTCTTGTTCGTCCGCGCTGTAGATATTGCCATCTTCGCCAATGGCACCCACGCCGAGGAACAGTTGGTCAAACCACAGCCGTTCCAGCGCCTCTTCCGCCAGAATGCCGACCATAGACGCATTTTGTGGGCGCAAGGTACCACCCAGAAGGGTGACGATAATCTCGGGAATGGGCATCAGAACCTGGGCGACGGGCAGGCAGTTTGTAAACACCCGCAGCGGCATCGGGTTAAGCCGCAGGCGCCGCGCCAGTTGCAGGACAGTCGTGCCTGCATCAAGGAAAACCGCCGTATCGGGCCGCAGCATGTGGTAAGCCGCCTCGCCAATCGCGCGCTTGGCGGGCAAGTTGATCTGTTCGCGGCGTTCAAAAGCCACTTCAACGCCCGAGGCTTCGGCAATGCGCGCGCCGCCATGGCTGCGCAGAATTTGGCCGTCC
>JAYUHO010000351.1:0-3343 GCA_043766915.1 Cypionkella sp. | reverse complement strand
GCGCATGTCACGCGGGTGCTGTTTGACGGCCCCCGGGCGGTTGGCGTCGAATATGTGCAGGCGGGCCAGACGCATCAGTTGCGCTGCAATGCCGAGGTGATCTTGTCGGGCGGGGCGATCAATTCGCCGCAGTTGCTGCAACTGTCGGGCGTGGGGCCGGGGGCGCTGTTGGCGGGTCTGGGCATCGACGTGCTGCGCGACAACCCCAATGTGGGCAGCCATCTGAACGATCATCAGGGCATCAATTATACGTGGCGGATGACTGTACCGACCTATAACGATTTGTTGCGGCCTTGGTGGGGCAAGCTGTTCGCGGGGGCACAATATGTGCTGACTGGCGGCGGGCCTTTGGCAAAATCCATCAACCACGGCGGTGGGTTCTTTCGCACCCGGTCTGATCTGGACCGCCCCAACATGCAGCTTTACATGCAGGCGTTTTCCACGCTGCTGCCTAAAGAGGGTGAGCGGCCCGTATTAAATCCCGATCCGTTTTCGGGCCTGTCCATCGGGCTGTCGAATTGTCGTCCCACCAGCCGGGGACATATCCGTATTGGCTCGGCGGACCCGTTTGCGCATCCCATCATCACCGCCAATGCGTTTTCCACCCAACATGATGTCGATGAAATGCTGGATGCGGTGAAATACCTGCGCCATGTCGCGGCGCAACCCGCCTTTGCGCGGCTGATTGCCGAAGAATTGCGCCCCGGGCCTGCGGTGCAATCGGACGCCGATCTGATCGCCGATTTCCGCCTGCGGTCGGGCACCGTCTATCACCCCAGTTGCACCGCGCGGATGGGACGCGACGCGGCAACGTCGGTTGTCGATGCGCGACTGCGCGTGCATGGGGTGGATGGGCTGCGGGTGATTGATGCCTCCAGTTTCCCAAATCTGATCGCGGGCAACACCAATGCACCTGCCATGCTGATGGGCTGGAAAGGCGCCGAGATGATTTTGGCCGATGCCATGTGACCGAAACAGACGCCTCCAGCGGGGGGATATTTAGGCCAGAATGAAAGGGGCAGTCAGGTCTTTCATTCTGGTAAAAATATCCCCCGCGGAGCGACTGTTTTGCAGAAATAACTGACCTGAAAGGTCATTCCCCGCGCGGAAACCGTTTGTTTTCTTCCAACACGTTCAGATCCATATGGTTACGCATGTACCGCTCGGACGCGGCGCGGAGCGGTTGGTGATCCCACGGGTAGTAGGCTCCGTTGCGCAAGGCTTCATAGACCACCCAGCGGCGCGCCTGCGATTGGCGCACTTCGCTGTCATAGGCGGGCAAGTCCCAGCGTGCCGCCGTCTGGCTGCGAAAATGCGCCAGCACTTCGGTGGCGCGGGGATCGGCGGCCAGATTTTCCATCTCATCGGGATCGGCGGCCAGATCGAACAATTGGTCGGGGTCGGCGGGGCAGTGGATGAATTTCCACGTGCCTGACCGCAGCGCCACCATGGGGGTAATGCTGCCTTCGGCGGCGTATTCCATCACCACCGGAGTGGTACGGGCCAAGCCTTTGGCCAAAGGCACAAGGCTTTCTCCATCCGTCCACGGCATCACGTCGTCCATCGAAATGCCCGCCAGATCGCACAGGGTCGGTGTCAGATCGAGGGTGGACACTGGCGTGGTGATGCAATGCGGCGCAAGGCCGGGGGCGGACATCATCAGCGGCACGCGCGACGCCCCTTCAAAGAAATTCATCTTGAACCACAGCCCGCGACGGCCCAGCATTTCGCCGTGATCCGAGACAAAGACCACAATCGCCTCTTGGCGGGTGGCCTCTAACGTATCCAAAATCTCGCCAATTTTGGCGTCGACGTAAGAAATGTTGGCAAAGTATCCCTGCCGCGCGCGGCGGATGTGATCCGGTGTGATTTCAAGGCTGCGCCAATCGCAGGCGTCCATCAGGCGTTTGGAATGCGGGTCCATCGTGTCATAATTCAGCGCGACGGGCGGTTCCAATTCGGGAATGCCGTCATACAAATCCCAATATTTGCGGCGTGCCACGAAGGGATCATGCGGGTGGGTAAAGCTGGCGGTCAGGCACCAAGGGCGTTTGTCGAGGCCCCGCGACAGATCGTAGAGTTTTTGCACAGACTGGTGCGCGACATCGTCGTCGTATTCCAGCTGGTTGGTGATCTCGGCCACGCCCGCGCCGGTGACCGATCCCAGATTATGATACCACCAGTCGATGCGTTCGCCGGGTTTGCGGTAATCAGGGGTCCAGCCGAAATCGGCGGGATAGATATCGGTGGTCAGGCGTTCTTCAAATCCGTGCATTTGATCGGGGCCGACAAAATGCATCTTGCCGGACAGGGCGGTTTGATAGCCCGCGCGGCGCAGATGGTGGGCATAGGTGGGGATGTCCGACGCAAATTCGGCGGCATTGTCATAGACCCGGGTGCGTCGCGGCAGCGCCCCTGACATGAACGCCGCGCGGGCAGGCGCGCACAGCGGCGAGGCGGTGTAGGCATTGCCAAAACGCACCGATCTCGCCGCCAGTTTGCGCAAGTTGGGCGCGTGCAAAAACCCGGCGGGGCCATCTTCGAACAAGGTTCCGGTCAACTGATCCACCATCAGGATCAAAATATTAGGGGCTTGGGTCATCGGGGCCTCGTGATTTTCGCGGTTCGGTTGGTTATGGGTGCCGTCTGGGGACGGGCGGGGCAAGCGTCAATTATCATACGCGCAGAAATCTGTCGCAAACTGAAGTCAGTGCGGCGTAAAGAAAGGCAGGGTTTGGCTTTTTGGAAAATGGCATCTGTCGGTTGGATGCAAAAGGGCAGCGATGAAAACGGTCACAGAGTTCCCCCATGCGATTTCCGACCGGTCCGATGTCGGGATCGTGATGTCGGATGGCTGTCGGCTGTCGGCGCGGGTCTGGATGCCGGTGGATGCCGCGCAAAACCCGGTGCCTGCCGTTTTGGAATACATCCCCTACCGCACGCGCGACGGCACGGCGGCGCGCGATGAGGTGTTGCACCCTTACATGGCCGGGCATGGCTATGCCTGCGTGCGGGTTGATTTGCGCGGATCGGGCGAGTCCGGCGGAATTCTGACCGATGAATACACCCTTCAGGAACTGGCCGATGCCTGTGAGGTGATCGCATGGCTGGTGGATCAGCCGTGGTGTTCCGGCAATGTCGGCATGATGGGCAAATCCTGGGGCGGGTTTAACGCGCTGCAGACCGCTTTTTTACAACCGCCCGCGTTAAAGGCGGTGATCGCGGTGTGTGCCACAACCGACCGCTTTGCGGGGGATATTCATTTCAAGGGTGGCTGTTTGCTGGGCGAGAATTTTGGCTGGGCTTCAGTGATGTTGTCGTACTCCAGCCGCCCCGCCGACCC
>JAYUHO010000350.1:0-8840 GCA_043766915.1 Cypionkella sp. | reverse complement strand
ACTCGTAATTATATTGCGCGCGCGCAGCTGGTTGGGTCTGCGCAACTCTTGCTTGACGGCCTGCTTGGGTTTAGGTGCAATCCATCCCCGATGCGAGGCTGCCGATGTCCCCCCTTTTCAGTGATGATCCCAAAACGCTGGTTTCAACCGAGTGGCTGGCCGCGCATTTGAAAGACCCCGACCTGCGGATTTTGGATGCCAGTTGGTATCTGCCCGACGCCGGGCGTAATCCGCTGGCTGAATACACCGCTGCCCATATTCCCGGCGCGCGGTTTTTTGATCTGGAAGAGGTTTCCGATCAACGGTCCGCCCTGCCACATATGGCCCCGCCGCCTGAAAAATTTATCAGCCGGATGCGTGCGATGGGCGTGGGCGACGGGCATCAGGTGGTGATTTACGATGGTGCGGGTTTGTTTTCGGCGGCGCGCGTGTGGTGGCTGTTTCGCCTGATGGGCAAAACCAGCGTTGCTGTGCTTGATGGGGGGTTCCCAAAATGGCTGGCCGAAGGCCGCGAGGTGGAAGATATGCCCCCCGTGCTGCGCGACCGTCACATGACGGTCAGTCGCCAGAACCAACTGGTCAAGGATGTTACCCAAGTAGCCCACGCCGCCAAACTGGCCGAGGCTGAAATCATTGACGCACGTTCCGCCCCCCGGTTTCGCGGCGATATGCCCGAACCCCGCGCGGGCCTGCGGGCCGGGCATATCCCGGGCGCAAAGAACGTACCCTATACCACTTTGCTGAACGGCGACGGCACATTGAAACCTGTGGCCGAGCTGCGCGCGGTGTTCGAGTCCGCTGGTGTGAATCTCGCCAAACCCGCGATCACCAGTTGCGGGTCGGGCGTGACAGCGGCGGTTCTAAGCCTTGCGTTGGAACGGATCGGCCACCGCAACCACGCGCTTTATGATGGGTCGTGGGCCGAATGGGGCATGTATGATGATCTTGGCGTGGCGAAGGGCCCACAGGCTTAGGCCTGCAAATCGGAGAGACTGTTGATGTTTGATGCGTTAACCGCCCAGCCGCAGGACAAAATCTTGCAACTGATCCAGATGTTCAAGGACGATCCGCGCACGGATAAGATTGATCTGGGCGTCGGCGTGTACAAAGACGCGACAGGCCTGACGCCGATTATGCGCGCGGTGAAAGCAGCGGAAAAGCAGCTTTGGGACACCGAAAAAACGAAAACCTATACCGGATTGGCTGGCGAGCCTGCCTTTAACACCGCCATTGTGCAGCTGATTTTGGGCGCAGGTTACAGCGACCGTGTCGCATCGGTGGCCACACCCGGTGGCACTGGCGCAATCCGGCAGGCCTTAGAGCTGATCAAACTGGCCAGCCCGACCGCCACCGTATGGCTGTCAAACCCGACATGGCCGAACCATCCGTCGATCATCAAATATCTTGGCATGCAAATGCGCGAATATCGCTATTTCGATGCCACCACGGGCCAGATTGATTTTGACGGGATGCTGGCTGATTTGGGCGGCATCCCGGCGGGGGATGTCGCCTTGCTGCATGGCTGCTGTCACAATCCGACCGGCGCAAACCTGACGGCTGCGCAGTGGGCGCAGGTGGCCGATGCTCTGCAGGCGCGTGGCGCGATTCCGTTCATCGACCTTGCCTACCAAGGCTTTGGGGATGGCTTGGACGAAGATGCTGCCTCTACCCGGATGATCGCCGCGCGGTTCCCTGAAATGCTGATCGCTGCGTCTTGCTCGAAGAATTTCGGCATTTACCGCGAACGCACGGGCGTGTTGATTGCGCTGGGCGATGCCAGCCGCCGCGCCGTGACCATGGGCAATCTGGCCTTTCTGAACCGCCAGAACTACAGCTTTCCCCCCGACCACGGCGCGCGGCTGGTGACGATGATTTTGGCCGACGATGCGTTGCGCGCTGATTGGCGGGCAGAGTTAGAAGCGGTGCGGCTGAACATGCTGTCACTGCGTCAAACCTTGGCGGACGCCCTGCGCCACGCGACCAACTCGGATCGCTTTGATTTCATCGCCGTCCATCGCGGTATGTTTTCCCGGCTGGGCCTGACCGAAGTGCAGGTGAAAATTCTGCGCGAAGGTCATGGAATCTACATGGTCAGTGACAGCCGGATCAACATCGCCGGGTTGAACGCCAGAACCGTGCCGATCTTGGCGGCGGCGATTGCGTTGCTGGTGGGGTAAGGTGCGATAGGGTGGTGATTTCCACCTGCCCTATCCCTCTCTAAATAAAAATCGGCCCATACCAATCGGGTATGGGCCGTTCAGGTTTCGCCTTTGGGGGGAGGGCCCAAGGCGTCAGGGACAGGGCCAGCGCAAACCGGCCCTGCTGGGATTACGCGTTATAGGCACTTTCGCCATGCGAGGTTTGGTCAAGACCCTGCCGTTCGTCATCCGCCGCCGGACGCAGACCGAAGATCAGGTCGATCCCCTTGAACAGCAGGAACGACACGCCGCCCGACCACAGCAGGGTTACCCCCACCGCCTTGAACTGGGTGATCACCTGCGCCGCCATGTCATAGGTGCCCGCAACTGCCGGGAACACCGTGTAGTCATACCAGCCCTGCCCACCAAGGCTTGGATCAGCCACGATACCCGTTGCAATCGCACCGACGATCCCGCCTATGCAATGCACACCAAAGACATCAAGGCTGTCGTCATAGCCCAGTTTGCCCTTCACGGTGGACACAAAGAAGTAGCAGATCGGCGATACCGCAAGCCCCAGCAGGATCGACGCCATCGGCGCGGCATAGCCAGAGGCCGGCGTGATGGCGACAAGACCTGCCACAGCGCCGGTGACGGCACCCAACAGCGATGGGCGACCATGGCGCACCTGTTCCACCAGCACCCAAGCCAAAGCCGCCGCTGCGGTGGCCAGAAAGGTGTTGATAAACGCCAACGCGGCAAGACCATTCGCCTCAAGGTTCGACCCGGCGTTAAAGCCAAACCAGCCAACCCACAGCATCGACGCGCCGATCATCGTCATGGTCAGCGAATGTGGTGCCATGTTTTCCCTGCCATGGCCCAGACGCTTGCCGATCACCAAACAGCCCATCAGACCCGCGATACCGGCGTTGATATGCACCACCGTGCCGCCTGCAAAGTCCAGCGCGCCCATGCCCCACAAAAGACCGGCATCGGCGGTGTTGTCAGACAAAAAGTCTGGTCCGCTCCAGTACCACACCATATGTGCCACCGGGAAATACACCAGCGTCACCCACAGGCCCGAAAACAGCATCAGGGGCCAGAATTTGACCCGCTCTGCAAACGCACCCACGATCAGGCCGGGGGTGATACAGGCAAAGGTCATCTGGAAGATCACAAATGCATATTCAGGAATATAGACATTGTTCGTGAACGTCGCCGCAAAGGTTGACGCGTTGACGCCGGACAGAAACGCCTTTGAAAGCCCGCCAACATAAGGGCTGCCGCCGGTGAAGGCCAAGGAATAGCCAAAGGTCACCCAAAGGATCGCCACCAGACAGACGATCATAAACACCTGCATCAGCACGCTTAACATGTTCTTGGTGCGCACCAGGCCGCCGTAAAACAGCCCCAGCGCCGGAATGGCCATCATCAGCACCAGCGCCGATGACACCAGCATCCATGTGGTGTCGCCTTTGTTCACCATGCCCGCCATCGCGGCGGCGTCCGGGGCCCTGATCGGCCCCGCTGCGGCAGCGTCTTGCGCCCATGCGGGCAGGCTTGCGGCCAAGGCGGCTACGCCTGCGCCTATGCCTGCAAATTTCATATTCATTCGCATTTTTTGCTTCCCCATCCCTTTGTCACAGCGCGTCGTCATCGGTTTCACCCGTGCGCACACGCAGCGCACTTTGCACGTCGATCACGAAAATCTTGCCGTCGCCGATTTTTCCGGTGCGGGCGGTTTTGCTGATGGTGTCGACCACCTGCTCGGCCAACCCGTCGGCCACCACCATTTCAAGCCGCATTTTCGGCACAAAATTCACTGCATATTCCGCGCCGCGATAAATCTCTGTGTGGCCCGATTGCGTGCCAAATCCCTTGATTTCGGTAACCATCATGCCCCGCACGCCTATCGTGGTCAGCGCTTCGCGGACCTCGTCAAGTTTATACGGTTTGATGGCGGCTATGATCATTTTCACGACGCACCCCTTTCTGGCGACCCCTGCTGGGCCTTGCCGGGAATGAGGCGTTCTTCGCAGTTGCAGCACAAGTTTGCGGCGGTGCAAAAAGTGCAATCCAAGACACAGGCCCAATAAAGTCGCACATATTTTCGCCGATGCCTGCTTTTTGGGCGATTGCGGGCTGCGAATCGCTGCATCCAGCGCTCCACATTCGTTGACAAAGCGGATACAGTCCGCCGAACGACAACAAATAAAGTGCAGGCATCCATGGCGGCAAGTGGCAAGGGGCGGGACGGGCCATTGGTGGCAGACCGTCGCTATACATCGTCGCGCGCCGCAGTTGCAAAGGCAGGATCGGGTCGCGGCACGCCACCGCCGCGCAAACCCACCACCAAACGCCCGCGCAAACAGGGATATACCCCCCGCAATCCGATCCTGGCGCTGATCGTTGGCTTTGTCCGCATGATCTGGCGGCTGGTTTGGGGAGTGGCGTGGCGCGTTGGTTTTGTGTCGGCGCTGATTCTGGCAGGGGTGGTTTTCTACTTCTACGCCCAACTGCCCCCGGTGGCCGAGCTGCTGGATGGCCGCGCGCGCGGGTCGGTTACGTTGATGGATCGCAATGACCGGGTTTTTGCCTGGCGCGGCGAAACCTTTGGCGGGCAGATTACGTCTGATACCGTCTCGCCGGATTTGCTGCATGCCGTGGTCGCCACTGAAGACAAACGCTTTTATGGCCATTTAGGCGTCAGTCCACGCGGCATTGCATCCGCCATCAGCATCAACATGGCCGCCGGGCGTGGGCCGCTGGAGGGCAACGGCGGCTCTACGATCACCCAGCAGGTGGCGAAATTGCTGTGCCTTGGTGTGGTTTATGAACCGACCAGGTGGACCTCTGAAGCAGCCTATGAAGAAGACTGCCGCAGTGGTGGGATTGTGCGCAAGCTGAAGGAAATTCCCTACGCGATCGCGATGGAATTTAAGTATTCCAAGGCCGAAATCCTGACAATCTATTTCAACCGTGCCTATCTGGGCGCAGGCGCACGCGGGTTTGAGGCCGCGGCCCAGCGCTATTTTGGTGTTTCTGCCAATCAGGTGAACGCCCCGCAGGCGGCGATGTTGGCGGGGTTGTTAAAAGCGCCGTCGCGCTATGCGCCCACCAACAGCCTGCAACGCGCCCAGGACCGGGCCGGCGTGGTGATTGGGCTGATGCAGGAACAGGGCTATCTGACCGCCGCCGCAGCAGATGCCGCGCGGGCAGCCCCGGCAGAGCTTTCGGCCGAGGCGCAGACCAAATCGGGCGGTTACTTCGCCGATTGGGTGATGGAAAGTGCGCCGGATTTCCTGACATCGCAAACCACCGAAGACGTGATCATGCGCACGACATTAGACACCCGCCTGCAAAAAGCTTCGGAAGAGGCGCTGGATTGGGTGTTTGAAACCAAAGTTAAAGAAGGATCAAAAGCCCAGGTCGCCATTGTGGTGATGAGCGCGGACGGCGCGGTGCGCGCCATGGTCGGCGGGCGCAAAATTGAAGAGGCCGGATCATTCAACCGCGCCACCCAAGCCAAACGCCAAACCGGATCGTCGTTCAAACCCTTCGTCTATGCCGCCGCCCTTGATCTGGGCTACAGCCCCGCCGATTTTGTCGAAGACACCCCGCTGACGATCAATATTCCCGGATCGGGGCCGTGGTCGCCCGACAATTACGATAAACAGTTCAAGGGCATGATCACCCTGACCGAGGCCTTTAAAGAAAGTCGTAACATCCCTGCGGTCAAGATATCCGAAGAAATGGGCCGCGATAAGGTGCGCGCGGTGGCCAATGGCTTTGGCATTCAGTCCGATCTGGCGGCGGGGCCCGCCCTGGCGCTGGGCGCGTCCGAATCCACGTTGATCGAAATGACCGGGGCCTATGCGGGCATTCTGAACGGCGGCTCATCTGTCACGCCTTATGGCCTGGTCGAGCTGAAACTGAAGGATGATCCAGATCCTCTGATGGGTGCGGGCGGCGGTATTGGTGAAAGGGTGATCTCTGAAACGGCCGCGCAGTCGCTGACCTACATGATGAATCAAGTGATCGAAAGTGGCACCGGCACCCGTGCGAAACTGGAGGGCCGTCCTGCTGCGGGCAAAACCGGCACCACAACGGCAGGGCGTGATGCCTGGTTCATCGGCTTTACCGCCGATTATGTGGTCGGTGTCTGGATGGGTTATGACGACAATACGCCCCTGACCGGGGTGACAGGGGGCGGTTTGCCCGCGGAAATCTGGCACGAAGTGATGTTGCGCGTCAGTGATGGTTTGCCGGTGACTGATCTGAACATGATCATCCCCGAACCGCGCAACCCTCCGCCATCGACAGACTATGTCGAACAACCCGTGCGAGACCCGGCGTTTGACCCAAACCCACCCCAGCCCCAACGTGATCCGATAGAAAATCTGCTGCGCGAGATTTTGGGGACGGGGAATTAGGGCGGTTGCCGCCAATTTGTTTCAGATTGGCTGCAACCCGCTCTATTCCTTGATCGCCCCAAACCGCAGCCCCTCGGCTTTTGAAGTGTTCTCAATCACGATGCTTTCCGGTTCAAACCGATACCCTTTCAGAACGGGTGTAAAAACGCCGCTCCACCCATAGGGCACGGTGCAGCCAAAGCTGTTAATATTGTAAACCCCGCAGCCGCTTTCGCCGCCATCCTGATCGGAAATCCCGCTGATAATCGCAGCCCCGGCAACAGGCACGTCGTTTTCATCGGTGATCCGGCCCCAGTATTCTATCTTGCGGTCAAACTCGATACGCGCCTTGGCGATGCTGGCATCCATTTCAAACCCTAACGGCTGTCCGGCATCTATCAGCGCTTTCACGTCGCGCGTGGCGGCCTCAAGCCCCGCCGGCACATCGCCGGTTCCCCAGTTCATATTCTCATTATACAGCCACAGATATTCATCCGTTGTGCGCAACCCGTTATAAAGGTTGTATTTATACAGGTTCATCCGATCCGCCTCATCGGCCATGTAATACCCGATGAACCGCGTTGATCTCCACAGGTTCAGCACGCCGTCGGCATAAACGGCCTGACCGAGGCTGAACTTTTCCGCAGCAGCTGCCTGCCCGGCAGGCAACAGATACTGAATACCGGTCTTCAGATACGCGCCTGCTTTGTCAAAATCCGATGCACCCAGATAGTAATAGGACGACTCGTTGCCATCAATCAGCCGCGCCTTGCCGTCAATCGCCGAATACATCCCGCTGATGAACGCGCCATACAGCGCAAAATTGCCTTGGGTCGGATCGTCGTTCCATTTGCGTTGATCCAGAACTGACCCAATCAACCAAAGCGCCAGAATTTGCACATCCGGCATTTCGGCCTGAAGGGTGGTCACAAAGCTGGCGCCGCGACTGAAAACAACCTCTTGCACCGCGTCAAAGCTTTTGGTGGGATAACGTTCAGCCGAATAAGCCCATGGGCTATAGCCATAAGTTTCGGAATCCCACAAAATGCCCTTGAACCCGCCAGCAGCGGCAGTGCGGGCAAAATTGGCGATATTGGTTTGCGCCGATTGCCAATCGGCATCATTCGTCCACAACCAGCCCTCATCTGCCGTGCCCCAGATCACCAGAAAATTATCGGTCAGCGTGGTGAATTTGAGAGTCGAAAGAATATCGCGCTGGTTTTGATAGTCGGCGTCAGGATAGGGCGTTTTCGTGAAGATTTCCTTGCCGTTTGAAAGGCGCACGGCAATGCCGTCGAAGGGCAGCTTTTCCCACGCGGCCAAATTCTGCTGCAATTCTTCGGGGCTTGGCATATCCCAGCCGAATTCGATCAGCTTTTTCTTGGGCGATTGCTCGGCAAAAGCCGCGCTGTAGACAATCGCAACAAGGCAACCGATCAGCGCTGCGCAGCGTTTCAATTTCATCCCCTTCGACAAGCCCTTATGGGCGCTGTGCCAAGAGTATGTGGTGAAGACGTGCAACTTCAACGCAGCAAGCGGGGCAATAGCAGAAGATCGGCACAAATACGCCCAGGGTGGCGCGCGTCAGATCGCCTTCAGATCCGCAATCAGCGCATCAATATCGCCCTTGCGCTTGTCAAGGATCGACCCGATTTCGGTGCGTTCCGACGCCAGCATATTGACGCCTTCGATGATGATATTGAAGAACAGATTCTTGCCGGATTTGTCCGACACATGCCAGCGCAGATCAAACGGCGCTTCGCCGTTCAGATAGGCAACGGTGATCACCTCATAATAGCTTTTCACAGCCTTTGCATCGACCACTTCGATCTTGCCGCCGATGAATTCGCGGAAGCGGCGGCCATATTTTCGGCTGATATAGCCTTGAAATGCCTTGGTAAACGCCGACATTTGCGCCGCACTGGCCGATTTGGCCGCAACGCCAAGCGCCGAGCGTGCAATCACCGCAACATCGGCATACCGCGAGAAAATGCGTTCAAAATCGCCAAACATCGCCGTTTCGCTTTTGCCCGACGCGATGGTGGTGTTGATCTCACCAATCGCCTTGTCAATCAGCGCCCGCGCCTGATCGACGTTTAGCGCCAGCGCAGGAAACGGCAAAGCCAGCGCAACCGACCCCAAAGCAAAGCCAGCCGCAAAGCGGCGACGCGACATCATGGAATGATTATTGTGCATAGGGGTCCTCGTAGGGATCAATGTAACCGGCCTCACCCGTGGTTTGGCCCAACTCATACCGACGGTTTTCCAGATACAGCAGGCGGGCCTGCGC
>JAYUHO010000349.1:0-8867 GCA_043766915.1 Cypionkella sp. | reverse complement strand
GTTGGCGGATGTTGACCTTTACGGCCTACGATTCGGTGCGCGAAAGGGTGAACGGCGTAATTGCCATTGAAATCATGGGGTTTGCTATTCTTGCGGCCCTGACGTTTTACATGTTGTCACGCCGGGCCTGGTCGCAATCTATGTCGTTTCAACGCGAGTCGGCCGAGTTGCGCCTGCTGAACACCCGGTTGTCGCGCGAAATTGCCGAACGCGAAAAGGTGCAAAAGACGCTGGAAGTGGCCGAACTGACGCTGGCGCAATCGTCAAAACTGGCGGCTTTGGGCGAAATGTCAGCCGCCGTCAGCCATGAGTTGAACCAGCCTTTGGCGGCGATGAAAACCTATCTGGCGGGCGCGCGATTGTTGTTGCAGCGCAAGCGCCCCGACGAGGCGCTGTCGTCGTTTCAACGCATTGATGATCTGATCGAACGGATGGGCGCGATCACGCGGCAGTTGAAATCCTATGCCCGCAAAGGCGGTGAGGCGTTTGAACCGGTTGATCTGCGCGCTTGTCTGTCGTCGGCCTTGTCGATGATGGAGCCGCAGCTGAAACAGCGCGTGGTCCGCATCACCCGCACTTTGCCACGCACCCCGGTGATGGTGATGGCCGATCGGTTGCGCCTGGAGCAGGTTATCATCAACCTGTTGCGCAACGCGCTGGATGCCACCAAAGACCTGGCAGAGCCGCAAATTGATCTCTTGCTGACAGTGGGCGAGGCGGCCATTCTGGCAGTGCGCGACAACGGCCATGGCATTGCCGAAATCGGCGCAGTGTTTGAGCCATTTTATACCACCAAGAAACCCGGCGAAGGCGTTGGCCTTGGTCTGGCGATATCTTCCGGAATTGTCACCGATCTGGGTGGGCGACTGACCGCGCGCAACAGTGACAGCGGTGGCGCGGTATTCGAAGTACAATTGCCCCTGTTGGGCGTCGACGCAAAAGCAGCGGAATGAAGAGGGCCTCATGGCACGTGCAATGAAAGTGGCGATAGTGGATGATGAGGCGGATATGCGCGCCTCGATCAGCCAATGGCTGGCCCTGTCGGGGTTTGATACCGAAACCTATGCCAGCGCTGAAGAGGCGCTAAAGGTGTTGGGGCCGGAATTTCCGGGCGTGGTGGTATCCGATATCAAGATGCCGGGTATGGATGGGATGAGTTTTCTGAAACGTCTGATGGGGATGGATTCTGGCTTGCCGGTTATTCTGATCACCGGGCATGGCGATGTGCCGATGGCGGTTGAGGCGATGCGGGTCGGGGCCTATGATTTTCTGGAAAAGCCGTTCAACCCGGATCGGATGACGGAACTGGCCAAACGCGCGACGATGGCGCGGCGGCTGACGCTTGATAACCGGGCGTTGCGCAAGGAATTGTCGGACGGATCGGTTCTGATGAAAAAACTTGTGGGGGCCAGCCCCGCGATGGACCGGCTGCGCGAAGATATTCTGGATTTGGGTCAGGCCGACAGCCATGTGTTGATCGACGGCGAAACCGGCACGGGCAAGACGTTGGTGGCGCATGCGCTGCATGCCGTTGGCCCCCGCGCGGGTCGCAAGTTTGTCACCGTGTCTTGTGCCGCCTGGGGCGAAGATCAACTGGGGGCCAAGCTGTTTGGTCCATCGGACGACGGCAATATCCCCTTGGTGGAAGAAGCGCGTGGCGGCACGCTGTGTCTGGAAGATATCGAGGCGCTGTCGCATGCGTTGCAATCGCGGTTGTTGACGGTGATCAATGAACAGGGGGTGCCACCCGAAACCCGCATTATTGCGATCTGCAATGAACATGCGCCGGATAAAACGCTGGAAGACGTGCTGCGGCCTGATCTGTTTTACCGGCTTGGCGCGATGACCATCATCTGCCCGCCGCTGCGGTCGCGCGGTGAAGATATCCTGACGCTGTTCACCCGTGCGTCGGAACAATTTGCCGAAGAATACGGCTGTGACGCTCCGCAGGTCACGGCGCAAGAGGCGGCGCAATTGTTGCAGGCCCCGTGGCCCGGCAATGTGCGTCAGATGGTCAACATCGCCGAACGCGCGGTGCTGCAAAACCGGCGCGGGTCGGGGTCTATCGCATCGTTGTTGATGGCGGATAATGAGGCGTCGGGCCCTGCTTTGACTACCGAAGGCAAGCCGCTGAAAGACTATGTCGAGGCGTTTGAGCGCATGCTGATCGACAACACCATGCGCCGCCACAAGGGCAGCATCACCGCCGTGATGGACGAGTTATGCCTGCCGCGCCGGACGTTGAACGAGAAGATGGCAAAGTATGGCCTGCAGCGGCAGGATTATGTTTGATTTGGCGCGATAGCGGGGATTTTAGGCTAAGATGGGCAAATTGCCGATCCCACGCGCCGGTGGTCTTGTAGGATGGGCACTATGCCCATCTGACACAGCTAGATTGGCTCGGCACTGCAGACCTTTGCCCATCTTGCTTCAAAAACCGGCGGGGCGACGTCGTCACCTCGCTTCACCTTTCTAAATCTTGCGATGCATTAGCCATGCCTCGCAACCTGTTGATAACACATCCGTAAACCGGCCCCCGACCGTGAGCCGCCTGCCACACCCCGGCGAAATCGCGCCCAACGGTTACGGCAAAGATTCGACGGGCCGACCGAATCCCCTTAAGACGGCGTTAACCCCGCAGGAGTGACCCATGCAACGCTATGAATTCAAGGTGATCCCGGCCCCCCGGCGTGGCGAAAAGCTGCGCGGGCTGAAGACCACCGAAGACCGCTTTGCGCTGGCGCTGACCAATGTGATGAACGAGCAGGGCCGCGAAGGCTGGGATTACGTGCGCGCCGACACCTTGCCGGTGGATGAACGCGTGGGCTTTACCGGCACCAAAACCAGCTTTCACAATATGCTGGTGTTTCGCCGGATTATCGAGGCGGACGCCGCCGAACCTGTCCAACCTGACACCCCCCCGCGCATGATCACCGCCGAACCTGTGGTGCCCGTTGGCCCGCGCCTTGGCCCCGCCGAACCCCCCGTGGGCACGGCCCCGCAAATTGGACCAGCGATGGCCGCCGAATAATCAGCCCGCCGATTTCAACGCGCGCGGCAAAGCATCGGCGAACACGTCCATTGCGTCCTTGGTGCCGTGGCTGACGCGGATACACCGATCAAGCGGGGCAACCCCCGGCATGCGCACGAACACCCCAAGATCGGTCAAGGCCCGCAAAGTGGCGCGGGCGTAATCGCCATCGCGTCCCAGATCAAGACAGCTGAAATTGGTGGCCGAAGGCAGGGCGACGATACCGGCATCGGCTGCAATCGCGATCAGCCGCAGGCGGGCGGTGGCGACTTGCGCGCGCACAGCCGTCAGATGCGAAGGATCGCCCAACGCCGCCAGCGCCCCGGCTTGCGCCACCCGGCCGACCCCGAAATGATTGCGCATCTTGTCAAAGGCCCGCGCCAGTTCGGGGGCCGCAATCGCATAGCCCACCCGCAGCCCCGCCAACCCATGGGCCTTGGAAAACGTGCGCATCCGGATCACGCGCGGATCGTCTGCGGCAACCGAAGCAGCGGTGCCTTCGGGGGCCAGATCAATATAAGCCTCGTCCAGAACCAGCAGACAGCCCTGTGGCAGACCATCGATCATAACTTTGATTGTCGCCGCCGGATGGTGGCTGCCCATCGGGTTGTCGGGGTTTGACAGATAAATCAGCTTGGCTTTGTGCAATCGCGCCGCCGCCAGAAGGGCATCCGGGTTCTCAAAGGTGCCGTGATAGGGCACCTTGATCAAATCACCGCCAAACCCTGTGACGTGAAAGTTAAAGGTCGGATAGGCCCCCAGCGACGTGACAACCCTGTCACCCGGCCCGATCAGCAGACGCACCAGAGTGCCAAGCAGCCCGTCAATGCCTTCGCCGACCACGATATTGGCAGGCGCGATCCCGTGATGCGCGGCCAAACCAGCTTTCAGATCATGGTTTTCAGGATCGCCATACATCCACGCCTGTGCAGCAGCAGCCTGCATCGCAGCAATAGCATGCGGCGAGGGGCCAAACATCGACTCGTTGGCCCCCAGTCTGGCGCGAAAGGGGAGGCCAAGGCTGCGTTCCTGCGTTTCCGGGCCGACGAAGGGCACGGTTGACGGAAGACTGGCGGCCAAAGGGGTCAGGTTTGCGGTCATTGTGCCAGTTAGGCGCAAGGTGGCGCAGGGTGCAAGCGCGGGGTTTGGAATGAGAGCGGGTTGCAGCCAATCTGTTTCAGATCGGCTGCAACCCGTCTGGAACCGGGGTGCGACCTGCTTGATCCGCTGCACCGGCTGGTGGTGCCGGGCGACTATACGGTGGTTTTTGGGGGGGAGTGGCAGTAGGGGGCGTATGGCGCCCCCGTCTGTGATTGCAGTGGCAATCACAGACTCCCCCTACAGGATATTTGGAAACAGAAAAAGTCAGCCAATTTCAGCAAGGCGGCTTAGGGCGGCTTGCAGTTTGGCACCCTCGTCGTGACGGGCGGCCAGGTTGGCTTTGGCCTCATCCACCACGTCTTCGGGAGCCGAGGCCACAAAGTTAGGATTGTTCAGACGGCCGTTCAGACCTGCGATTTCCTTGGCCAGTTTCTCGGTGGCTTTGGTCAGGCGCGACTTTTCTTCTGCAATATCAATGATCCCCGCCAGAGGAATGGCGAACGCCGCGCCGTCTACGTTGACGCTGATCGCGCCTTTTGGTGCGGGGCCTTCGGCCAGGGTTTCAATCCGCGCCAGCCGTTTGATCAGCGCCTCATTGCGGCCCCATGCGGTGCGGGCCGCATCGTTTAGCGCGGTGGCAATCATATCGAGCTTCAACCCCACCGGCACCCGCATCTCCGCCCGGGCGGATCGGATTTCGTCAATCAGGGTGGTGGCCCAGTTCATTTCTGCATCGGCGGCAGGATTGATCAGATCGCTGCCATAGGTCGGCCAATCGGTGTGCACCAACAGCTTGGCGCGGGTGCCTGTTAGCGACCAAAGTTCCTCGGTGATGAACGGCATGATCGGGTGCAGCAGGATCATACACTGATCCAGCACCCATGCCATTGTCTGGCGCGTCTCGCCCGCATGTTCGCCGTCAAACAGCGGCTTGGCGAATTCGACATACCAATCGCAGACCTTGCCCCAGACGAATTTGTAAAGCGCGTCGGCGGCGTTATCGAAACGGTAATCTTCAAGGGCTGCGTTCACCTCGGCCAGCGTTTTGGCGCATTCGCCAATGATCCAACGGTTCGCCGTGGCCTGTGCTGTGGGCGGGGCGGTTTGGGTCACATGTCCGTCCCACACCCCGTTCATTTCGGCAAAGCGGGTGGCGTTCCACAGTTTGGTGCCGAAATTACGGTATCCGGCAATACGCGCGGTATCGAGTTTCAGGGTGCCGCCGAGGCTGGCCATCGCCGCATTGGAAAACCGCAAGGCATCGGCGCCGAATTCATTGATCACGTCCAGCGGGTCGATGACGTTGCCAAGCGATTTCGACATCTTCTTGCCCTTGGCATCGCGGACAAGGCCGTGCAGGTAGACGGTCTTGAACGGCACCTGTTCCACCACGGCCAACTGCATCATCATCATCCGGGCGACCCAGAAAAAGATGATATCCGCCCCGGTGATCAGGGTTGACGTGGGGAAGTATTTCTTCAATTCAAGTGTTTGTTCGGGCCAGCCAAGGGTGCCGATGGGCCAAAGGCCGGAGGAGAACCATGTATCTAGGACGTCGGGATCGCGATAGACGGGGTAGAGTATCATGTTACTATCGGTCTGCTTAAGCAGCAAACTCACAGCTTCGTCGCGGCTTTGAACCACGGAAAAGCCAGAGATCACGGGATCGTTCTTGCTGCCCCCGGCGCGCAGTTCGTTATCTTCTATATAGCATGAAATCAGCTCGAGGGCGGCGTCTTCAGACGGCGCGCAGAATGAATGAGTAGTGAAATCCGTTTTTCCAGCGAGCACGTCGATACCCAGAGGCAGTTTTGGGTTCAGTCCCGTTCGTGAGAGATCAGTTAGGTCTGGCCCATACCAAACCGGTATCTGATGCCCCCACCACAACTGCCTTGAAATACACCAAGGCTCGATATTCTCCAGCCAATGGAAATAGGTCTTCTCACCCGACTCCGGGATAATCCGCGTCGCCCCCGACCGCACGGCGTCCAGCGCGGGCCCCACAATCTTGGCGGTATCGACGAACCACTGATCGGTGAACATCGGCTCGATCACCACTTTCGACCGATCCCCAAACGGCTGCATGATCTTTTTGGCGTCAACCAACGGTTCCCGCGTCAGGTGTTCCGACCCGGTTTCAGGATCAATCACCTTGACCAAAGTGGAAACACACAGCCCCAGCGCGTTGATATCGGCCACCACCAATTTGCGCGCCTCAAACCGATCAAGCCCGCGGTATTTTTCGGGCACAAGGTTCAGCGCGTCAACCTCTGCCTCAGACGTTGCCGACCCCACCGCAATCTCGCGCGCGCGGAAAACCGCATCTGCATAGGGTGCGCCATCTGCCCGCATCTGCGCGCGGGTATCCATCAGGCGATAGCAGGGCAGGCCCGCGCGTTTGGCTACCTGATAGTCGTTAAAATCATGCGCCCCGGTGATCTTCACAGCGCCCGAGCCAAACGCCGGATCGGGATATTCATCGGTGATGATCGGGATCAACCGGTCACACAGCGGCAAATGCACCATCTTTCCGACAATGCCCGCATAGCGCGTATCCGATGGATGCACCGCCACCGCGCCATCGCCCAGCATGGTTTCGGGCCGCGTGGTGGCGATGGCGATATAGTCGCGCATCTCACGCAAGATCACGGCACCATCGGCGTCTTTCTCAATGTATTCATAGGTTTCCCCACCCGCCAGCCGATACTTGAAATGCCACATATGGCCGTCAACTTCGATATTCTCGACCTCAAGATCGGAAATTGCGGTTTCAAAATGCGGGTCCCAATTGACCAACCGCTTGCCGCGATAGATCAGGCCTTTGTTGTACATATCCACAAAAACCTTGATCACGGCGTCGTGGAAATTGCCACCCTCGCCATCCGGTGCCCCCGGCGCGCCCGACATTGTGAACGCCTCACGGTCCCAATCACAGGTCGCCCCCAACCGCACCAACTGATCCACAATCGTGCCGCGCGATTTGACCTTTTGCTGCCAGACACGGGCCACGAACGCTTCGCGCCCCATCTCTCGGCGGGGCTTTTCCTGCTGTAACGCCATCTCGCGTTCCGTCACCATCTGCGTGGCAATCCCGGCGTGATCGGTGCCCATCTGCCACAGCGTGTCATGGCCCCGCATGCGGTGCCAGCGCACCAAGATGTCCTGCAACGTGTTGTTGAACGCATGGCCGATGTGCAAGCTACCGGTCACATTCGGCGGCGGGATCATCACACTGAACGATTGCGCCCCTGCAACGGCATTCGCCCCCGCAGCGCCAACCTTGCGATCAATCCACAGCGCGGAAATCCGGGCCTCTGCCTCGGCTGCGTTGAACGTCTTTTCCATTGGCATATGCGTGATCCCTGCAAGCGTTGGCGTTCCATACCCAATAGACGGGCCAACGCCAAGCACCCGTAGCTTTTTCTGTTCCTAAATATCCCCGCCGGAGGCCCAGCTTTTCAGCACAACCAGCGTAAACGCCACACCGCGTCAGCCGCGGGCGCGTCCCCCCTCGATGGGGGGCAAGCCCGCACGGGGTTGCCGCTACACCGCCCGATCCAACCGGGTGCTGAGATGAATCAGGCTTTCTGACGATTTCACGCCCGTAAGCGCGCCGATCTGGTCCAGCACCTGATCCAGCACTTGGGTATTGCTGGCAGCGATTTGCAACAGCAGATCAAAGCGGCCTGATGTGGTGAACACGCGCTCTACCTCGGGGATGGATTTCAGCCGGGTCAGGATGGCGGCCTGGCTGCGCGGCTCGATTGTCAGCAACACGCTTGCCCGCAGCCGCCCTTGCCGCGCCGCCTCGCCCAGCTTTAACGTATAGCCCGCGATGATCCCTCCGGTCTCCAGCCGTTCCAGCCGCGCCTGAATGGTAGACCGTGCCACCTTTAGCCGCCGCGCCAGTGTGGCCACCGACATACGGGCATCTGCCCCCAGCAGCGTCAAAATGTTGCGATCCAGATCATCCATGCAATATGCCTTGTCTTTTGGTTATTATAACGAAGAATTCAGTCGATTATATAGTTTTGTTCGGTGAAGATGTCACGCATATGCGGCATCCTAAGCTTCAGGGTAAGGGCGGCTCATACGCACCTGGCCTGGTTGGAAAAACCTCGCAAGTGCCCAAGCCATAAACAGGTGCCAAATCGGCATTGCATGGGAAGCTGCATCTTATTGGCCGAAAGGATCACGCCGATGGGACTGTCCAAAACAATCTGGACCAATCCGACCGAATACCTGCGCAATCAGCAGCCGGAAAACCCGGTGCTGTTTTTCGCGCCCTCTGCCGTACAGGCCGTTGGCCGCCGTTTTCTGGACGGTTTCCCCGGATTGGTCACCTATGCGGTGAAATCCAACCCGGGCGAAGAGGTGATTGAAAACCTGATCGCCGCAGGTGTCAAAGGCTTTGACGTCGCTTCCATTTTCGAGATTGAGCTGATCCGCCGCCTGGCCCCGGATGCCGCCACCCATTACAACAACCCGGTGCGCGCGCGCCATGAAATTGCCCGCGCTGTGGCCTTGGGTGTGAAATCTTACAGCGTTGATTCCAAGTCGGAATTGGCAAAGCTGATCGAATTGGTCCCCGCTTCGGGCACTGAAATTTCGGTGCGCTTCAAGCTGCCGGTATCGGGTGCCGCCTATAACTTCGGGGCCAAGTTTGGTGCCACGGCTGACGTTGCGGTTGATCTGTTGAAGATGGTGGCAGATGCGGGCTTTATCCCCTCAATCA
>JAYUHO010000348.1:0-3358 GCA_043766915.1 Cypionkella sp. | reverse complement strand
AACCTTTTGCGCTCTGTGGCGCGGGGATCGGGTCAGAGCCACAGTGCTGCCACATTCGGCGCGTATCAATTGAGATGTGAGTAAGACGCAAGGGTGCTGACATGCAATTGGTTATGAACGGATACAAAGGTCTTTCCCTATTGGTCTGGCTGAACTGGGATCGCGTTTTCACCGTTGGCACGGTGGTTGTCGGCCTTTTGGCCGGTGCGTTTCTGGGATCGACCCTGATCGCGCAATAAGTCTGCAATTCATCCACAGATAGATTTGCGACGGTGCGCAGATATTACAAAACCTGCTTCACAGCCTTTTGACAAGCCCTGCCAATCGGGCTAGTCAGGGACACGAGATATTGTGATCTGGGAGCGACTTATGCGGAAATTGGCAAGCGCAGATGGCGCGCGCGGGGCAGAAGCCCGGCGGTATTTGCGGCCCGCCCTTGTGGCCATTCTGCTTTCCGGCACAATGGTTTCCAACCCGTTCTTCACCCCGGCGATGGCACAAAGCTATAGTTTTGCCAAAGTGGTGATCGAAGGCAATGAACGGATCGAGGCAGCCACGATCCTGAACTACGCGGGAATCGCCCGCGGTGAGGCCGTGTCGGCAGGCGGTCTTAACGATGCCTATCAGCGCATCGTGCAATCGGGATTGTTCGAAACCGTTGAGCTGGTCCCGCAGGGCGGCACGTTGCTGATCCGGGTCAAAGAATTTCCGATGGTCAATGTGGTTGATTTTCAGGGCAACAAGCGCCTGAAAGATGAGGTTCTGTCCACGATCATCAAATCCAAATCGCGGCTGGTCTACTCGCCTGCGCAGGCCGAGGCGGATGCCGACGCGTTGGCCGAAGCGTACCGGGTGCAAGGACGACTGGCCGCATCGGTGGACCCGCGCCTGATCCGGCGGTCAGACAACCGTGTCGATCTGGTGTTCGAGATTACCGAAGGCAGAACGGTTGAAATCGAACGGCTGTCCTTCGTGGGCAACCGCGCGTTTTCGGACCGTCGTTTGCGGCAGGTGCTGGATACCAAACAGGCCGGATTTTTGCGTCAGCTGATCAAGGGCGATACGTTTGTTCCCGAACGGCTGGAACTGGACAAACAGTTGTTGCGCGATTTTTATCTGTCGCGCGGCTATGTCGATGTGCAGGTTCTGGACGCCTCGGGCGAGTTAAGCCGCGAACGCGATGCGACGTTTGTGACTTTCACTGTGCGCGAAGGCCAAAGCTTTAAGATCGGCAAAATATCGACCGTCTCGGAAATAGATACGGTCAACGCCGCCGAATTTATTGCGGTGCAAAAAGTGCGGTCCGGCGTGACCTATTCGCCCGCGGTGATCGAGAATAACATCGCGCGGATGGAAAATCTGGCGCTGAAAAAGGGCCTGAACTTTCTGCGCATCGAACCCCGCGTGACCCGAAACGAACGCGACGGAACGCTGGATGTGGAATTCGTACTAAAGCGTGGCGAGAAAGTCTTTGTTGAACGCATTGATATTGAAGGCAATACGACCACTCTTGATCAAGTGGTGCGTCGCCAGTTCCGCACAGTCGAAGGCGATCCCTTCAACCCGCGCGAAATCCGCCAGGCCGCCGAGCGTATTCGCGCGCTGGGATATTTCACCGATGCCAACGTCGACAGCAAACCCGGATCAGCCGCTGATCAGGTTGTGGTAAATGTCGATGTCGAAGAGGCCCCGACAGGTTCGCTTAGTTTTGGGGCCAGCTACGGCGTCAATGCCGGTATCGGGATCAACATCGGCTTTTCGGAAGCCAACTTTTTGGGCCGGGGGCAGGCGTTAAGCGTCAACGTCAGTTCCGGCAGCGATACCGTCGATTCCAGCATCAGTTTTGTCGAACCGGCGTTTCTGGGCCGCGACCTCAAGCTGAAGTTTTCGGCCGCTTACCGCCAAACCAAGCAAGCCACCGCCAGTTATGACACCCGCAATATCTCGATCAGCCCGGCGCTGGAATTCCCCGTTGGCGAACAATCGCGGCTGGAAGTGCGTTATAAGATTTTTCAGGACTCGGTGACCAATGTGGCCACGGGTGCGTCCACTTTGCTGGTGGCTGAGGCCGCTTCAGACGCGCAATTGGGCAGTGCGGTCGGGTATACCTATTCGTTTGACAACCGCGTCAGCGGCGTCAACCCCAAGGGTGGGTATCTGTTCCGGTTCAGCCAGGATTTTGCCGGCGTTGGTGGGGATGTGAAATATATCTCAACAACCGGGCTGGCGCTGGCCGAGACGAAAATCCTGAACGAAGAAGTCACCATTCGCGCCATTCTTGAAGGTGGTGTTGTAAAGAGCTTCGGCGGCTATAATACGCGCGTGACTGACCGTTTCTTTGCGAATGGCAAGATACGTGGCTTTGAATTCAATGGTTTGGGCCCGCGCGACGAAGGTGCGGTCAACAAAGACGCGTTGGGGGGCAACTTTTTTGCCGTGGCCCGGTTAGAGGCCGATTTCCCGATTGGCCTGCCCGAAGAATACGGCATCAAGGGCGGGGCCTTTGTTGATGTCGGCTCTGTCTGGGGGCTGGACGCCACAGTGCCGGGCGTTGTCGGAGCCGATTTTGCCAGCCGTGCCGTGGTCGGCGTGTCGTTGTTCTGGGACACACCGATTGGCCCGTTGCGGTTCAACTTTACCGACGCGCTGAGGAAAGAAACCTATGACCGCGAGCAGAAGTTTGACCTGACGATCTCGACAAAGTTCTGATGGCAGCGCGGGTGTCCGTTTTGCGGCGGATGGGCTGGGTGGTGGCGGTTGTGCTGGGGCTTTTGTCCCCGCCATTATGGGCGCAGGACGTCAGCCAACCCCGATCTGCCATCCTGACATTGGATCAAGACGCCCTTTTTGCGCGCACAAGATTTGGCAAGGCCCTGATCACGGCGGCAGAACAAGAGGCGACGGCCCTAAAGGCTGAAAACCGCAGTATCGACGCCACCCTCGAGGCAGAAGAACGCAGCCTGACGGATCGGCGGGCCGGGTTGCCACTGGCAGAGTTTCGCGTGCTTGCCGACGCGTTTGACAACAAAGTTGAAGGATTGCGCGCGGCCCAGGATGCCAAATCAGCGGCGTTTTCGGCAAAACGGGACCTTGCACAACAGCAGTTTTTTCAGGCGGTGGCACCGATAATTGGCGACTACATGGTGGCGCAGGGGGCATCTGCGATTGTGAACAAGGCGGCCATCGTTGTGTCCCTTGGCTCTATCGACATTACTGATGAGGTTATCGTGCAAATTGACGCAAAACTTGGGGATGGTGCGGCGACTCCGCTGATCCCCGGGGTCGTGCCGCAGATTGATGGCGCGCCCGTCGCACCCTAGGGCGGGTTGCAGCCAATCTGATTCAGATTGGCTGCAAC
>JAYUHO010000347.1:0-3363 GCA_043766915.1 Cypionkella sp. | reverse complement strand
CATTGCGTTTATCCAGTTCCAGTTGATACAGCCGCGAGCGCAGCGCGTTCATGCAAATCTCGCGATTCTGGTGCTGCGATTTCATTGAACTGGTCACCACGATATTCGTCGGAATGTGGGTGATGCGCATGGCGGAATCGGTGGTGTTGACGTGCTGGCCGCCTGCCCCCGAAGACCGGTAGGTATCAATGCGGATGTCGCGATCGGCGATTTCAATGTCGATGTTTTCATCCACCACCGGATAGACCCAGATCGAGGAAAATGACGTGTGGCGGCGTGCGGCGGAATCAAACGGCGAGATGCGCACCAGCCGGTGCACCCCGGATTCGGACTTTAACCAGCCATAGGCGTTGTGACCTGAAATCTTGTAGGCGGCTGATCTGATGCCCGCCTCTTCGCCTGCGGTTTCGGATTGCAGTTCAACTTTATAGCCCTTTTTCTCGGCCCACCGCACATACATCCGCGCCAGAATAGACGCCCAGTCACACGATTCGGTGCCACCGGCCCCGGCGTTGATTTCCAAAAAGGTGTCGTTGGCATCCGCCTCACCGTCCAACAACGCCTCCAGCTCTTTGGCGGCGGCAAGATCGGCCAATGCTTTCAGCGCGGCTTCGGCTTCGGAAACGATAGCTGAGTCGCCTTCGGCTTCGCCCATCTCAATCAACTCGACATTGTCGCGCAGGCCAGAGTCAATCATTTTATAGGTTGATACCGCATCCAGCAGCGCCTGACGGTCGCGCATCAGCTTTTGTGCCTTTGCCGGATCATTCCACAGATCGGGGGATTCGATCATCGCGTTGAACTCTTCCAACCGGTGCGGCGCGGTTTCCCAATCCATCCGCTGACCCAGCAGCTTGCGCGATTTGGCGATGGCCTCAATGTGGTTTTGCGTCTCGGCGCGCATGGGGTCGTCCTTTGGGGAATTTGGGCATTGAGAATTTTGCTGGGTGATAGCGCGCAGCTGGATGTGGGGCAAGGTCCGCTCTAATATAACCCGCCCGACGACAGCGTACCAAAATCGGCCTTCTTCGGCACAGTTTTGGTTTTGCCATCTGACGTGGTGACGGTATCCGCCCCCAAGCCTTCATTTTCGCCATAAGCAAACAACGGCAGGTTTGAGCCCATGGTAAAGCCGCCGTCCACAAGGGCGTCCAGACCAAACACCACGTCTTCGCCTTCGCGGAAGTATTCGGCGATCACGTTATCGCCCGTGGCCCCTTCGGGCAGTTTTGCCCCGGTAAAGCGGTCAATATTCTGGAAATAACCACCCGGTGGCACTTTGAACTTGGTGCCGCCATAGCGTTTTACGGCCTCTTTCATGAATTCCTGAAAGATCGGCACACAGAGCGTGCCGCCGTAAGCCCCTTCCCCCAAACTGCGCGGCTGATCAAAGCCCATGTAACAGCCCGCAACGATGGTCGACGTATAGCCGATAAACCACACATCCTTGGCGTCGTTCGTGGTGCCGGTTTTGCCCGCCACCGGGACCGGCAGTTTAACGCCGGTGCCAGAGCCGCGTTTGATCACGCCCTCCATCATCGAGGTCAACTGATAGGCAGTGATCGCATCCATTACGCGTTCGCGGTTCGAGGTGATGTTCAGCCCATCGCCCTTTTTGATCCGGGGGGATCTGCAGTTTTCGCAATTGCGTTGGTCATGGCGGTAGATGGTTTTGCCAAAACGGTCCTGCACCCGGTCGACCAGCGTGGGTTCGACCCGCTCACCGCCGTTGGCAAACATCGCATAGGCCGAAACCATTTTCAGCAACGTGGTCTCCTGCGCGCCCAACGCATTGGCCAGAAAGGGATTCATCGGTTTATAAACGCCAAAGCGTTCGGCGTAAGACGCCACGGTTTCCATGCCGACCTCTTGGGCGATGCGAACCGTCATCAGGTTGCGCGATTGTTCGATCCCGGTGCGCATCGGCGTCGGGCCATAGAATTTGTTCGAGGCGTTCTTGGGTGTCCACAGCCCTTGTGGAGTTTCCACTTCGATCGGGGCATCAACGATGATCGTGGCCGGGGTGAAGCCTGAATCCAGAGCCGCCGCATAGACGAAGGGTTTGAAGGACGACCCCGGTTGCCGGGTGGCTTGGGTGGCGCGGTTGAACACCGAGGCCTGATAGGAAAATCCGCCCTGCATCGCAATGACGCGGCCGGTATTGACGTCCATCGCCATAAAGCCGCCCTGCACTTCGGGCACCTGACGCAAAGACCAGCGCACGAAACTGTCGTCTTTGTCATCGGTGATGGCGCGCACCATCACAACGTCGCCCACCGATACCAGATCCGACGGCACCCGGGCCTTTTTACTCAGCTTGCCATCGGCACCGCGTTTGCGGGCCCATGTCACATCCTCGGCGGGAATGGTGGTGTCGCCAGCGGTCAATCCTTCGATGCCCAGACGGGCGGTGTCTTCGGTCAATTCCAGCACAACGGCCGCTTTCCAGCCCACCACATCGCGCGGCAGTTCGGTGACCTTGCCCAATGCCTCGCGCCAGGCGTCTTCGGATGTCAGCTGTTCAGCGGGTATCGTCTTGCCTGTACCGCGCCAAACCCCTTGATTGCGATCGTATTTTTCCAATCCCCGCCGCAGCGCCCGGGCCGCAACGGCCTGCATTTCAGGATCAGCCGTGGCCCGGATCGACAAACCGCCGCCGAAAAATTCTTCTTCGCCAAAGGTGCCAGACAGTTGACGGCGAATTTCATCGGTAAAGTAGTCGCGCGGCGGCAATGAGACGCGATAGGCGGGGTAATCGCCGTTTTGCACTGACAACAGCGGTTCAGCCTTGGCCGATGTATAGGCAACCTCGTCGATATAGCCGTTCTGGAACATCTCATTCAGCACATAATTGCGCCGGTCGGTCAGCTTTTCCTTGGCGGTGACGGGGTTGTAATCGCTGGGGGCTTTCGGCATCGAGGCCAACGTTGCGGCCTCGGCGGGGCTAAGCTGATCCAGCGATTTGTTGAAATAGGTCTGGGCTGCGGCGGCGACACCATAAGAGTTTTGGCCCAGAAAAATTTCATTCAGGTAAAGTTCAAGGATTTTGTCTTTCGACAGGGTCTGTTCCAGCCGCGAGGCCAGAATGATTTCCTTGACCTTGCGTTCGACTGATCGGCTGCCATCCAGCAAAAAGTTCTTCATCACCTGTTGGGTAATCGTAGATGCGCCCCGCGCATTTTTGCCGCCCGATCGAATGGCCTCAATCCCGGCCGCCACCATCCCGGTGACGTCATAGCCTTTGTGGGTGTAAAAGTGCTTATCTTCCGCCGAAACAAAGGCGAATTTCACCAGATCGGGCACGTCTTCAATTGGCACAAACAGCCGCCGCTCTTGCGCGAATTCGTCGATCACCCGGCCTTC
>JAYUHO010000346.1:0-3371 GCA_043766915.1 Cypionkella sp. | reverse complement strand
AAGTTACCCAAATCATCGGCGCCGTGGTCGATGTGCAGTTCACAGGCGATCTGCCAGCGATTTTGAACGCGCTGGAAACGACGAACAACGGCAAGCGGCTGGTTCTGGAAGTGGCGCAGCATTTGGGTGAAAACACTGTGCGCACCATCGCAATGGACGCAACAGAAGGTCTGGTGCGCGGAGCACCGGTTTCTGATCTGGGTTCGCCCATTCAGGTGCCGGTTGGTGATGCCACGCTTGGCCGCATCCTGAACGTGATCGGCGAGCCGGTTGACGAAAAAGGCCCGGTCAACGCCACTGAATATCGCTCGATCCACCGCCCTGCGCCATCCTTTGCCGAACAGGCAACCGAAAGCCAGATTTTGGTGACCGGCATCAAGGTGATCGACTTGTTGGCCCCCTATTCCAAGGGCGGTAAAATCGGCCTCTTTGGCGGCGCGGGCGTTGGTAAGACGGTTCTGATCATGGAATTGATCAATAACATCGCCAAGGTGCACTCGGGCTATTCGGTGTTTGCGGGCGTCGGTGAACGCACCCGTGAAGGCAACGATCTTTACCACGAAATGATCGAATCCGGCGTTATCAACATTGATGACATGACGAAATCCAAAGTGGCGCTTGTCTATGGCCAGATGAACGAACCACCGGGTGCGCGTCTGCGTGTGGCGCTGTCGGGTCTGACGATTGCCGAGCAGTTCCGCGACCAATCCGGCACGGATGTTTTGTTCTTTGTCGACAACATCTTCCGCTTTACCCAAGCTGGTTCCGAAGTGTCCGCGCTGCTGGGTCGTATCCCGTCTGCCGTGGGCTATCAGCCAACGCTGGCCACCGATATGGGCCTGCTGCAGGAACGCATCACGTCAACCAAAGCGGGGTCTATCACGTCCGTGCAGGCGATCTATGTGCCTGCGGATGACTTGACCGACCCTGCGCCAGCGACGTCTTTCGCCCACTTGGACGCGACGACCAACCTTAGCCGTGCGATTTCGGAACTGGGGATTTATCCTGCGGTTGACCCGCTGGACAGCACCTCGCGTCTGATGGATCCACGGATCGTGGGCCAAGAGCATTATGACGTTGCCCGTTCGGTGCAAACCGTTCTGCAGCGCTATAAATCCTTGCAGGACATCATCGCGATTCTGGGCATGGACGAGCTTTCCGAAGAAGACAAACTGACGGTTGCCCGTGCGCGGAAAATCCAGCGTTTCCTAAGCCAGCCTTTCGACGTGGCCAAGGTGTTCACCGGTTCGGATGGAAAACAGGTGCCTTTGGAAGAAACCATCAAGTCGTTCAAAGCCGTGGTTGCGGGCGAATATGATCATTTGCCAGAGGCGGCCTTCTATATGGTGGGCGGCATTCAGGAAGTGATCGAAAAAGCCCAGCGGCTTGCTGCGGCTGCGGCCTAAGGGGGCGTTATGGCAGGCACGTTTCAGTTTGATCTGGTCAGCCCGGAACGGCGGCTTGCCTCTGTTGCGGCAACCGAGGTTAACATTCCGGGTGCTGACGGCGATCTAACGGCGATGGTGGGGCATGCCCCCACCATCACCACCCTGCGCCCGGGCGTTTTGCGCGCGCATGGGGCCGATGGCGTCAAGGCCTATGTGGTGACGGGCGGGTTTGCCGAGATCACCGCGACGGGCGTTTCGGTTCTGGCCGAACGCGCGGTTCCCGTGGATGAAATCACCCCCGCAATCATGGACGCGCTGGTGGCCGACGCGTGTGAGGCGGCTGCCGTCAGCTCCGACAAGGATGCGGCGGACAAGATCGTGGCCGATCTGATGGCGATGCGGGCGGCTGCCGGCCACTGATTGGCTGAAATGATCGAAATGGCCCCGGTTGTCCGGGGCTTTTCATTTCTTGACGTTTCATTGCCGGAATTAGAGCGGGTTGCAGCCAATCTGATTCAGATTGGCTGCAACCCAAGACAAACCGAAATTGGGACTGTTGCGTGTTGCTTTCAATGTGGTGAACCCCATTGAAAGCACTACGCTCTAGGCGGTAGGGTTGGCGTTCAGGTATGGGCCGCTATGAAACGCATTTCCTCCTCATCGGTTGGCATTGATCAAGGCACCCGCGTGCTGTTTTCCGACTTTGCCGATGGCGGGGTGATGTGGACGGGGCAGGGCGACCGTGAAAGCCGCCATGTGATCAAGTTCAAAGAAGTGTTTTCTGATCCGCCGTCGGTGATGGTGTCGATCAGCATGTGGGACATCGATCTGAAACACAACGCCCGGGCCGATATTACGGCTGAGAATATAACGGTGAAGGGCTTCCATCTGGTGTTCCGCACCTGGGGCGATACGCGGGTTGCGCGCGTGCGGGCGGATTGGATGGCGATTGGGGCGGTTCAGGGTGAGGATGATTGGGAATTGATGTAGGGGGGATGGTGCGACTTTTCGCCCCGGCGCAGGCCGGGGCCTCGAGTTTTAGGGCATCACGTTTTGCATCGGTACCCCGGCCTGCGCCGGGGCGATTGACCCGACAAAGTGCGCACCACGCCCTCAGGGCCGCTGATACATACCCTCATAAATCGGCACCAGCGTATCGGTTTCAAACAATGACGACACCGAAGTCCCGCTCCAGATATTCAAGATCGCTTGGGCAAACATCGGCGCTGTGGGCACGATACGGATGTTTTTGCAGGATTTCACCGCCTCGGATGGCTCTATCGAATCGGTGATCACCAGGGATTTCATCACCGAATTGCTGACCCGCTCTACCGCTGGCCCGGACAACACACCGTGGGTGATGTAGGCATGCACTTCGGTGGCGCCGTTTTGCATCAACACCTCGGCGGCTTTACACAGGGTGCCTGCGGTGTCGCAAATGTCATCGACGATGATGCATTTCTTGCCCGCGACAGTACCGATCACCGTCATTTCGGCAATCTCTCCGGCCTTTTCGCGACGTTTATCCACAATCGACAGCGGCGCGTTGATGCGTTTTGCCAATTCCCGCGCCCGCGCCACGCCACCGACATCGGGCGAGACGACCATCATATCCTGCATCTGGCCCTTGAAATGATGTTCAATATCAAGGGCAAAGACGGGGGAGGCATAAAGGTTATCCACCGGAATATCGAAGAATCCTTGAATCTGCGCCGCGTGCAAATCCAGCGTCAACACCCGGTCAATCCCCGCCTGGGTGATCAGATTGGCCACCAGCTTGGCCGAGATCGGCGTGCGGGCTTTGGCGCGGCGATCCTGGCGGGCATAGCCGAAATAGGGGATCACGGCGGTGATGCGATCAGCCGAACTGCGCCGCAGCGCGTCGGTCATAATCAGCAATTCCATCAGATTGTCATTGGCCGGGTTCGAGGTGGGCTGAATGATATACATATCCTCGCCCCGCACGTTTTCGTAAACCTCGAC
>JAYUHO010000345.1:0-8959 GCA_043766915.1 Cypionkella sp. | reverse complement strand
TGCCCAACGGACCGGTGGCCAGCGCGAGGCCCAAACCCGCAAGGGCGGAGCGGAGTAAGAAATCATCAAGCATGGCGATGACCATGATGCGGATCGGTGGGCGCCCGCCCCTGCGCATCGGGCCCTGCACTGTCATCATGGCTGTGGTCATGATCGTGTTGATAAAGCGCCAGCGCCCCCATCGTACCAAGGCCAAACAACGCCCGGTATTCCGGCGCGTTTGACACCACGCGCGGGGTGCCTTCGCAGCAGATATGGCCGTTCAGACAGATGACACGATCTGATGCCGCCATCACCACATGGAGATCATGGCTGACCATCAAAACCGCCGTCCCGGTCTGGGCGCGCAACTCGGCGATCAGGCGGTAAAACGCCGCCTCACCCGGTTGATCAAGGCCTTGGGTCGGCTCGTCCAGAATAAGCAGTTGCGGGTCGGTCAACAAGGCGCGGGCCAACAGCACGCGCTGAAATTGCCCGCCCGACAGGTCTGCCATTTGTCGCTGTTCCACCTGCGGCAGCCCCACCCGTGCCAGGGCAGCCGTTGCGGCACCATCCGTGACCCGGCGCGGCAAAGACAAAAACCGCCGCACTGTGATCGGCATCGAGCGATCAATCGTCAGTTTTTGCGGCACGTAGCCCAGTCGCAGGTTTGGCGCGCGGCTGACCGTGCCGGATGCCAGCGGAACAATCCCAAGCAGGGCCCGCAGCAGGGTGGATTTTCCCGATCCGTTAGGGCCAAGGATGGTCACGATCTCGCCCGCCTGCACGGCCAATGTGACGTCCGACAAGACGTCACCAGTGCCAAAGTTGACCGAGATATCCTGTGCCGAAATCAGCGTCATGCGGCGGCCTGCTGGCAGGCGGGGCACAGGCCGGTGGATTCGATTGTGCTGCGTTCAATTTTGAAGCCGCAGCTGTCGGCGGCCTGTTCCAGCGCGGTTAACACCGCGGCGACCGGGGCTTCGGCTACCATGTCACACGCGCGGCAGATCAGGAAGGCAGGCGCGTGCACCTCGCCCGGATGCATGCAGGCGGTAAAGGCATTCAGCCGGCGGATGCGGTGGGCAAGGCCGTGATCTTCGAGGAAATCCAGCGCGCGATAGGCCACCGGGGGTTGGTTGCCGAACCCTTCGGCGGCAAGGCGTGTCAGCACATCATAGGCCCCCAGCGCGCGATGTGCTTCCAGCAGAATTTCCAGTGTGCGGCGGCGCACGGGTGTCAGCCGCGCGCCTTTGGCCGCCATCACCGCTTCGGCACGCTTCAGCGCGTCGTTGGAGCAATGGTCATGATCGTGCTGCGCAAAGGCCAGATCTGGCGTGGCGCAACCGGGGCAACTGGTGGAGCTTACATGCGGCACGGGGGCAACTCGGGAGTGAGAGATCGGGATATTGACATGTTATAGTATTACATACATATCGCATCAGGTTCAAAAGCAAAATGGCTACATCATGCGTTATATCATATCTTCCATTCTTGCCACCCTTCCCTTTGCCGCCATGGCAGAGGTGCCAAAGGTGATAACGGATATCCCGCCGGTTCATGCGCTGGTATCGCAAGTGATGGGTGATCTGGGTACGCCGGTTTTGTTGCTGGAAAAAGGCGCGGATGAACATGACTTTCAACTGCGACCCAGCCAGATGCGCGATATCACCGGGGCCGATCTGGTGGTCTGGATTGGGCCGGACCTGACGCCCTGGTTGGCGCGTGCGTTGCAGAATGCTCCGGCGGGGTATATGTCTTTGACCCTATTGGATTTGGAAGGCACCACCACGATAGCCAGGTCAGCGGCCGAAGGTGACCAAAACGCTGAAAAGGCCGTAGCTGAAAGTAAGCCACCTGCGGAAGAAGCGGGCGACGATCACGGCGGCATCGATCTGCATGCTTGGTTGAACCCGCAGAATGCGATCTATTGGCTGGATATGATTGCGGCCGAATTGGCCAAGGCAGACCCGCCGAACGCCGCTGTCTATCACGCCAATGCGGTGACCTCCAAGGCGCGCATTGCAGCCATGGACCAAGAGTTGCAGGCCATGTTGGCCCCGGTAAAGAACCGGTCCTTTGTTACCTTCCATGATGCCTACGGCTATTTCGTTGCACAGTATGGGCTGTCGTTCGCGGGGTCAGTCGCTGTTTCAGACGCCTCGGCACCCGGTGCCGCGCGTCTGCGGGCGCTGCAAGACACCTTGGGTCAGGGTGTCATTTGCGCCTTTCCCGAAGTCCAGCACGATCCCGCGCTGTTGATGCAACTGCTGCAGGGCACTAATGTGCGCGCCGGGGCCGCGATTGATCCGGTGGGGTCGTCTTTGCCGTTTGGGCCAGATGCCTATGATACCTTGATGCGCAACCTTGCAACGCATCTGCTTGATTGCCTGAAGGGTGCTTGACCCCTGCCCGATTGCTCGGCACTGAAGGCAGGATCAATCGGGGGCAGACCATGGCAGACGTAACAGATTTCGGAGTGACGTCAGCCGGCATCCCCGTGCGCAAGATCACTTTGCGGGCGGGCGATCTGACCGCGTCGATCCTGACATGGGGGGCGGTGCTGCAATCGGTTCGGCTGAACGGTGTCGGGCATGATCTGACCTTGGGCTCAGACGTGTTGGCCGATTATGAAGGCGATATGCGGTATCACGGCTCGCTTGTAGCGCCGGTTGTGAACCGTTTGACGGATGCACGGGCGACCATCGCCGGGAAGGAATTTACGTTTGAGGCCAACACGACCGACGGCAATTGCCTGCACAGTGGGTCTGCGGGCACGCATTTGAAACTATGGCATCTGGTGCGCGCGTCAGACAGCGAAGCGGTGCTGGCCGTCGATCTGGCGGATGGCGAAGGCGGATTTCCCGGCAATCGGCACGTAGAGGCGCGGTTTATCATCGCGCCGGACGCAACCTTGCGCATGGAGATAACGGCAACCACCGACGCGCCCACGCTCTTTAATGCAGCCAACCACAGCTATTGGAACCTTGATGGGTCAACCAATTGGGCTGGCCACAGCCTGCAGGTAATGGCGGATGCCTATCTGCCGACAACATCTACGTTCATTGCGACCGGGGAAATTCGGGATGTTTCATCAGGCAGCTATGATTTCCGCAACTTTCGCGCCATCACACCCGATGCCCCGGCGATTGACACCTATTTTTGCGTTCGAAATGCGCAAGGGCCGTTGCAGGATGTGATGCAGCTAAAGGGGCAGTCCGGCTTGACGCTGCGCATTTCCACGACCGAAGCCGGTGTGCAGATTTATGATGGAAGGTACGCCATCAGACCGGCCTGCGCCCCGTATGAGGGCATCGCGATCGAGGCGCATGGCTGGCCTGACGCGCCGAACCATGCGGGCTTCCCTTCGATTGAGCTGATGCCGGGCAAGGCTCTGTGTCAGGTCACGCAATGGCAGTTCGTGCGGCCCTGACAGCCCCGGCGCCCTGTTACATCTGCAACAAATGGTGCGACAAGATCGCCAACCAAGGGCTTTAACTTGCACAAATGCTGCCCTAAGGCTGGAACACTTAACAAAGGCTGGACAACGGATGCGGGCAGATCAGGATATGCGGCGCGGGCGGTGGGCGGTGGCCGCAATGTTTGGCGCCAATGGGTTTTCCATGGGCATTTGGGCCACGCAGATTCCCCTGCTGTTGCCGCGCCATCAGATCACTGAATCCACATTGGGTTTGCTGATCCTGGTACTTGGGATTGGCGCTGTCGGGGCCATGCTGTTTGCCGGGCGGCTGATTGCGGCCTTCGGATCGCGCCGTGTGGTGATTGCTTTTGCGCTGGCAGCCTCGCCCGCGCTGGCGCTTGTGGTTTTTGCACCAAACCTGTGGATACTGGCCCTGACGATGGCGGCGTTTGGGGGGCTGATCGGCTGTATGGATGTGGCAATGAACGCCAATGCCGTCGCTGTCGAACGCAGTCTTGGCCGCGCGATCATGTCATCAAGCCACGGATTCTGGAGCCTTGGCGGATTTGTCGGCGGATCGGTTGGCAGTTACGCCATCGCCCATTGGGGGGCCGAGGTGCAAGTGGTTGCGGCCACGGTTCTGGCCCTGACGATAGTGGCCCTGGCAATCCCCTTCTTGCAGCGCGATACACCTGCCCCGGTTCAAGGCACCAAACGCAAACACGGCGTGCTGTTTCCGCGGGATGCGTCGCTGTGGCTGTTGGGGGTGTTGGCGCTGTTTACCATGATCCCCGAGGGTGCTGTGTTGGATTGGAGCGCCATTTATCTGAAAAAAGAATTGGGCGCTGATATTTTCCGATCCGGCTTGGGATTTGCGTTTTGCGCGGGGGCGATGGCGGTGATGCGATTTGCAGGCGACAGCGTGCGCAATCGCATGGGGGCTGTGAAAACGCTGCGCATCTCGGGCCTGATCGCCGTTGTGGGGTTGTTGGGGGCGGCGATAGCCCCGAATGATAGTGTTGCGATTGCAAGTTTTGCCATCACCGGAATTGGCATCGCCAATATGGTGCCGATCATGTTTTCTGCCGCTGGCAATCATCCGGGTCTTGATTCCGGCACGGCGATTTCGACTGTGACCATGGTCGGCTATGCAGGTATTCTGATTGCGCCATCCTCGATTGGCTTTGTCGCGGAATGGTTCGGGTTCCGCCTGACTTATGCGGCGCTTGCATTGCTGTTGTTGGTGGTTGTCGCATTGGCCGGACGGGTAGCGGCGGCAGACCGGATGCACAGCGCTTAAAGCAGCCCTGCCACCTGATCGGATGTCACAACCCGCGCGAAATCTGATCCCAGCGTGGCCAGCGTCACCCGCAACGCCGTTTCAGGATCAATCCGCCCGCCATCATGCGCAGGCAGATCAAACCCCAGCAAAGCATCGCCCGGCAGCACGATGTCAAACCCCAGATCAGACCCCGCCCGCGTGGTCGAGGTGATGCAATAGGCCGCCACCGCCCCGATCAGCACGATGCGAGTAATTCCAGCACGGCGCAACGCCGCATCCAGACCCGTGCCCGAAAACCCCGATGATCCGGTTTTCCAAAACACCGGCTCGTCGGCGATGGGCAAGGCGCAGGGCATCGGCTCAGCCTCATGCAGGCCCTTTTGAAACAGCGATTTAGGATCGGTGTCATGGTGCAACACATGAAACACCGGGCGGTTTTGGCTGCGAAACAACACCAGCAGATTTGCGACATGGGTTTCCGCATCTGGGTTGCAGCGCGGACGGCCCGAGGCGGTGCGATCCGCCATATGCATTTGCATGTCGATCACCAAAAGCGCAGTGGTCATTTACGTCCCCATATAGTCGCGCTTGCCAATCTCAACCCCGTTATGGCGCAGGATGTTGTAGGCGGTGGTGGCATGAAAGTGGAACTGCGGCGTGGCGTAGGTCGATAGAAACGCGGCCCCGGTCAGGGTCATGTCTGCTGGCCCTGCCTTAAAGGTGATCGACCGGGTGGCAGCATCCGCATAGGCGTTGGCGGGAAAGCTGGCCATATAGGCACGGGCGGCCGCAATGCGGGCCTGCAACTCGGCAAATGTCGTTTCAGTATCAGGAAAACCTTGCGGCGCTTCCCCCGCCAAGCGTGCCGCACAACGGGCAGCAAAATCGCAGGCCAATTGTATTTGCTTGGTGAAGGGCAGCATATCCGGGAACAGCCGGAAATTCAGCAACGCCTCGGGCTTGATGTTGCGGGTCACGCAATGCGCTTCGGCGCGGGTCAGGATATTGGACAGCGCGCCAAGGGTGCGGTCCATGGGGGGAACGGTGATGGCGTGCATGGGGGGTGACTTTCTAATAGTTGGGGTTGACGCATGTTGCATTATGGGGCGCGTCTATCCACCCCCGTATAGGGTAGTGGGCCCGAAAAGTTTTCTACGAAAATTTTTCTGGAGGTGGCCGGTTTGCGGACCTTGCGGACATTCGCTGCGTGGACGCATAGATGGAACGGTGCAGGCGTTTTTGAAATGGTGCGGAAAATGAAGCGCGAAGGCGAAAGGGTGGAAGGACGATGCAGAGTTACGAAGCGCTAATCTCGCGACATGACCGCGCCATGGTTGAGGAAGCACTTGCTATGCAACAAGGCTATTTGTTGGATTTTTCAGATCGTACTTTTGGGGATTTCTTTTGTATAGAGGTCGGAATCGATCCTGACGCTGCACCCGTATCATTGTTGTTTTTAGCCTACGGCTCATCGAAGGCCAAACGCCTGCGGTCCTTCATTGCAAGGGCACAACCGCACCTAGTGGCGCGTGCGCTACGTGCGCTCTGGGAGTACCGGGAAAACAACGTGCTCGGCGGCAGCTGGCCGCGCGAGGATCGTCTGAGGGATGTCTACTTTCGGGTTGTCGGCCAATTCGAGGGAGAAGAGCAGACAATCGACTCCACCGGCATCGAGGCGTTCGAGGCGAATGAAACCCTGCAAGAACTGGTTGCTGCTATCAGAAGGGATTTGGACGCAGGACGGCCGAACGCTGGACTGGATCGCTTGCATACCTACTGCATGAAGCGTTTCGCATCCTTGGTGGTCAAGCACAGGGGTGAGCCGTGCGGCGAGAATGACGCACTGCACGCCAGAGTCGGAAAGTACGTGAAGGCTTTTAAGGCAGAGCGAAACCTTACGGAAATGTCAGAACGGATCATCAAGAGTTCCATTTCCATGTTTGAGGCAATGAATTACATTCGGAACAACAAGTCCTTTGCCCACGACAGTGAGACTCTTGTACCGATGGACGAAGCGAAGTTAATCTATGACAGCGTGACTGCGCTGCTACGTTTTCTCAAGACGATTGACGCCCAGAAGTTCGAGGATTGACATAGACACGAGGGCCTCGACTGACCGCTATGGGCCAAACACATTGCTGCAACTGCGAAGCTATCCGCCTCGCTGCAAAAGATCTGAATGTCAGTTAAGGACTAGGGTCTGTTGAGATTCATCGGGAATTGATGACGGCGGCGGTGGCGTAGATCATTGCGGTGAAAGAGGTGTCGGTCTTGTCGCTTCGCATCGCTATTCTCTTAAACTCTTTGAGTTTACAGAAGAAATTCTCGATCTGGTGCCGCCATTTGTAAACGTCAAGGTCAATGTCCAAGGGCTTGCTGCGCCGGGGATGCTGCGAGATCACGATTTTGGCCCCGCGCTCGTTCAGATCGGCGATGATGGCGTTGGTGTCGAAGGCCTTGTCGGCTATCAGTCCGTCGAAAGACACGCCCTCGATCAAGGGGGCCACGCCGATGGTGTCATAGCGCTGTCCGGGCAGCAGATTGAAGCGGACCAGATTGCCCAATGCGTCGGTCAGGGCGAGGATTTTGGTCGTCATTCCGCCTCGGGATTTGCCGATAGCCTGGCCAAAAGTCCCCCTTTTGCGCCTTGTCCGTGACGGTGGACCCGGACGATTGTCGCGTCAACCATCGCATATTCCATGTCGGGGTCGCCCGACACTGCGTCAAAAATCCGTTTGAAAACATCGGCTTTCACCCAGTCGCGGAACCGTTTGAACACGGTATTCCAGTTCCCGAACTCCGCAGGCAAGTCCCGCCACGGGCTGCCCGTTCGGGCAATCCACAACACTGCCTCAAGAAACAGCCGACCATCCCCGCCCGTGCGACCGGGGTCCGTCACCTTGCCCCGACAATGCGGCTGCATCTTCGCCCATTGGGCATCCGTCAAGCTCGTGCGATCCATCAAAATCTCCTTTCGGAGCTTGAATCACAAACAAGGCAGGCTGTGAATCCTAAATCTCAACAGACCCTAGTGCGTGGGCTGCAAACGTCTTCGATATTTGAACACCTCGATTCCTTGCGGTTGAAGCTTGTTTTGGTCCCCGGAATCTTGCGGTTTGTCGTGTTGAACGACCCCAAAAACCTGCCCGACTTCAATTCCGCCTTCACACTGCAGTGGGCAATTGTGAATGCGAGATTTGAGCCAATTTTCGAAGAAATGGAAACAGTATGAATACCGATGAAAATTTCCGCGCCATGGTGGCGCAATCCGAACTCTTCAAAAATCGTTGGGAAAATGTATGCCAGAGGGTCACCGCGATTGCTGCAGACGAATACGGTATTGTTCTCGATAGGGCAACAATCGTGAATTTGCCAGAGGCGCGAATCGCGACTATTTCTGACGTAGGGTTGGATTCTGCACAGGTTGCAAAAGAGCTTTTGGCACTCCCTGCAGTGCAGAAAGCGTCAGCAAATAAGAAGCTGAAAGCTGCCCTTGAAGCGGGGACTGAATCTGCCATTACAAGCCTGCCCAAAGACCGGGCGGCACGGCTTTCAGCAGCACGCGCAGGGGGTTTTGCAGGTGGCAACACCACGTCCACACCCAAGCACACAGCCGATGAAGAGGCGGTTCTTCTGCGCCGCGCGCTGTCTCTGGGGTCCGCTAAGGCCCGCCTTGATTTCTGCAGAAAGCACGGGATTGGAATCGCGTGATGACAGAACTTCAGAAGATTGAAGCCAAGCTGAAGGCGGCGGGCGGCCCCGCCCGTATGTATTTCACCCCCGCGCCGGGTTCTGACGGTGGATACCGCTTTTCACTTACTGGGGAAATTATCACGGGGGCACTGTACCGGATGATCATGGCGCGTTTTGCCCCGGCCCAGCCGGTCACACTGGACTCCGAAGCACACCGCAGGAACCGTAACCGGGCGCATCGCCGCGCGTCCGACGCAGACGAGTCCGCGCGATGAACTTCGACGGCGACCCCGAACCCACCCCAGAATCCCGGCAACGGTTGTACGAACGTGCAGTCAAATGGCGGCGTGCAGGTCAGGTCCGCGATCTGTGGACCGATATTGAACGCGACGAAGAGGAATCCCGACTCAAATCAGAGATAGAGTCGCACCCGGTAACTCGCTGCCCAACCCCCGGCTGGGGCGGGTGGCAAAACAGAATACCAGATTGTTAATTGTCACTGAGAACTGACCCGGCATTGTCATCGAGATTTGACCCGCCCAGTCATTATGTTTTCAACTTCATGATGTGGTCAATGCTGTTGT
>JAYUHO010000344.1:0-8972 GCA_043766915.1 Cypionkella sp. | reverse complement strand
CTGACAGCTATGTGTCAGTTGCCCCTGCCTGATTTGCATTGACCCAAAAGCAGACCATCGCCACAGTCTGCCCATGCGCCGCACCGACCGCCTGTTTGATCTGATCCAAATCCTGCGTGACGGGCGGCTGCACCGTGCCGCTGATATGGCTGACCGTCTCAACGTGTCGGTGCGCACGATCTGGCGCGACGTGTCGACACTGGCGGCCTCTGGCCTGCCGGTGGAAGGCGAGCGTGGCGTGGGATATATCTTGCGTGCGCCCATCACCCTTCCACCGATGATCCTGAACGCGGCCGAACTCGAGGTGCTGCGGTTGGGCATCCGTCTGGTGGTGCAAGGCACTGATCCGCATTTAACCCGCGCGGCAAAGGGACTGGCCACCAAAATCGCTGCGGTAACCCCGCAACCCACCACGCCCGAACCCGATGATCTGCACAGCTTTCCCGGTCAGAAAGCCGCCAACGCGCCCGCGCATCTACCGATATTGCGCGGTGCCATCCGCGCCCGCGAACGCCTGACACTGACCTATATCGAACCCAATGGCCGCGAAAGCCATCTCGATGTTCAGCCCTTGCAACTGGGGTTGTCCGGCAAAGTGCGCATCTTGACCGCCTATTGCGAAACCCGCCAGGATTTCCGCAGCTTTCGCGTCGACCGGATCATTGCGGTGACGCGGACGGGCGAGGTATTCCCCAACGATCCCGCACACGGACTTGCGGCCTGGCGGGCCAGCACCTCACCAACTCCCTAAACCTTATCTAAAATTCCGCTTTTTCTGTGCATAAATATCCCACGGGGGCAGGCGATAATCGCCCAAGCGATTGTCGTCGCGGGCGTGTGAAACCCCCGCCTTTCGCAGCGCATCATATCCGAACCGGCTTAGCGCGCCGCCGGAAACACAAAACACTTATCGCGCCGGATCATCAGCCAAAGGGCTGTATCCACATTGGGCAAAAAGACCCCCGGCACAGATGTGGTCAGCACCGATCCATCAAAATCCATCCGAAACTCGACCAGACTTTCCCGCCCCAGATAGCGCGCGCGCAGCACGCAGCCGCGCGCAGGCGTGCCATCCATCGCCGTCGGGTTCGGGCCGCGCCCTGCGCGATCAAAGTCGATCTTCAGATGCTGCGGGCGGATGACAATATCCACCGCTGCCCCGTCAGCATGGCCCGGCGTCAAAAATGCGCCAAACGGTGTGTCTGTCAACGCCCCGCGAGAGATGCCTTTTATCACATTGATATCGCTAAAGAATGCCGCCGCTTCACGATCTGCCGGGGCGTTGTAGATGTTGTAGGGTGCGCCGCGTTGCACCACCCGGCCCGCCCGCATCAACGCGATCTGATTGGCCATGCGCATCGCCTCATCCGGCTCGTGCGTCACCAGCAGCACCGCGGCCCCTTCTTCCTTCAGCACCGCCAGCGTGGCGTCGCGGATGCCATCGCGCAGCCGGTTGTCCAGTCCCGAGAACGGCTCGTCCATCAGCATCACGCGCGGGCGCGGGGCCAAAGCGCGGGCCAGTGCCACGCGTTGCTGCTCGCCGCCGGACAGCTGATGCGGATGCTGCGCGCCAAAGCCGGTCAGATTGACCCGCTCCAGCAGCTCGTCCACCCGGCGCGCGCGCGCGGTTTTGTCGCCCGTCAGCCCAAAGCCCACATTCGCCGCCACACTCAGATGCGGAAACAGCGCGAAATCCTGAAACATCAGCCCCACGCCACGCGCCTCGGGCGGCAGGTTGACCCCCGGCGCGAACACCGCTTGGCCGTCGATCACAACGCGCCCGGCATCCGGGCGTTCGACCCCTGCGATCATCCGCAGCGTGGTGGATTTGCCGCACCCCGATGGCCCGAGCAGACACATCACCTGCCCCGCCGCCACTGACAGGCTGACATCCGACACCACCGCCACGCCGCCAAAAGCGCGGGTCAGGCCGTGAACTTCCAATCGACTGGCAGCAGCGTCTGGCATGATATCCCAAGTGATTTGGTCGGACTTTCCCTACCAGTCCCGCGCGTATTGGGCAAGCAGGCGGGCAAAATGCCGACATCGCCTCCCGTGCCACACCCCGCGCGTCAAGCCGCAGCGGGGGCCGGGCACAACGCCCGCGGTCGACAGCCACCGCGCAGAACCGCTTAAAGCGTCGCGTTCACCGCCCCGCCATCGAGCAAGATATTCTGCCCGACGATGAACCCGGCCTGCTGGCTGCACAAAAATGCCGCCGCCGCACCAAATTCCGCCGCCGTACCATAGCGGCGTGCGGGGATCGTCGCAAACCGCTCGGCCCGCGCCTGCTCCATCGTGATCCCGCGCGCGGCCATCACGCCGCCGTCGAGCGAGGTGGCGCGGTCAGTGTCGTGGATGCCGGGCAACAGATTGTTGATCGTCACCCCCATCGGCGCCACCTGCCGCGATGTGCCCGCCACATACCCCGTCAGTCCCGCCCGCGCGGTGTTGGACAGGCCCAGTTGCGCGACAGGCGCCTTGACCGATTGCGACGTGATGTTCACCACCCGCCCCCAACCTTGCGCGATCATCCCCGGCAACAGCGCCTGCATCAGCGCAATCGGCGTCAGCATATTGCCATCAATGGCGCGCAGAAAATCGTCGCGCGTCCAGTCTTGCCACATGCCGGGCGGTGGACCTGCGGCATTGGTGATCAGAATGTCCACCGCGCCTGCAACGGCCAACACCTGCGCGCGGCCTACTTCGGTGGTGATGTCGGCGGCAACGGGGGTCACCTGCACCCCGAAGGCCGCCCGAATATCTGCCGCCGTCGCCTCCAACGCCGCAGCACCACGCGCATTCAGGATCAGATCGACCCCGGCTTCGGCCAAAGCCATCGCACAGCCGCGCCCCAACCCCTTAGAGCCCGCACACACCAGTGCCCGTTTGCCTTTGATCCCCAGATCCATCGCCCGCCTCCCAGCCTTGCTATTCAGATCAGCCTATCAGTCGGCGTGCCCCCCGGTAACCCCAGTTTCAGGGTCAATAAACTTATCACCCGTCCTTACTTCTGCCTTGAGGACGGTTTATCGTTCCCCAGATCCAGCGATGAAGTGTCCGTGACCCGTGCCAACCCTGTCTGACCAAACCCCGTTCCCGCTTCCCGGCCACGCCTGTCAGGTTTTGGCGGCAGATTCGGTTTATGTCAGCCATGGCGTGAACCTTGGCGATGGGCTTGGTGGCCCGGATGAGGTCTATCCCGGGGATGTCTATGCGTTGGACCCCGCAGAAAAACCCCGCCGTTTGGGCGTGACGCAACCAATCGATGGTCACCAACAGGTTGCTGCGGGCAGCCAGGTGGGCACGCCCGGCGATGCGCTGGTGTTTGAAGCGCGCTATGCGATGATGGCCAGCGACGGCAACCGGGTAGAGTTGTTGCTGTTGGCGCTGCCCGATGGCAGCCGGTATGCCCTGCCCTTGTCGCCGATGGCCGCAGGCGTTGAATACACGCTGCTGAAAATCGAAGAGGCCCCCGACCAGCTGACCCTGTCAGATTTTCTATGCATCTCGTTTGCGCGCGGCACGGTGATCACCCTTGCCACCGGCCAGCAGCGCGCCATCGAAGACCTTGCCCCCGGCGACAAAGTTCTGACCCGCGATCATGGCGGCCAGCCCATCCGCTGGATCGGCAGCACGACGTTGCGCGCGGTCGGGGCGTTTGCGCCAGTGGTGATTTCGGCGGGCAGCATGGGCAACTCTGGCGATCTGATCGTCAGTCAGCACCACCGGATGTTCCTCTATCAACGCAGCCGCAAAGCGGGCCTGGCCACGGCCGAACTTTTCGTGCAGGCCAAGCATCTGGTGGATGGCGAGCAGATTTTTCTGCGCCCCGGCGGGTTTGTCGATTACTTCAGTCTGGTGTTTGACCGCCACGAAATCATCTATGCCGAAGGCGTGCCCGCCGAAAGCCTGATGGTGAACGATGCCACCGTCAACCGCCTGCCCCCCGATCTGGCCGCCGAAGTGAAAGCGCGGTTTCCGGGGTTGTCACAAAACCAGCATTTCGGCACAGAAGCCGGGCGGCAGGTGTTGGGCGCATTCACCACGTCCCGACCGCCGCCCAGCCGGCGCTGATCAAGCGCCGTAAAAGAATTCTTCGCGGCTGATCTTGCCATTCGCCACATGATAAATGCCAACTTCGCGCATCTGCCCGCGCCGACCCGAAGTTTTATCTTCGGAATCAACGTCAAAAATCACTGCAAAGCTGTTGTCGCCATGCAGAAACGGGCCCTCAACACTGCTGGAATGCACGATCTGGGTCGACTCCCACCAGTCATGCTTGCCATGGATCCCGGCCAATCCATGGGTTTCACGGCCCTGCCCCATATCGGTGGCCTCGACCGACACGGCGTCTGGTGCATAAAGCAAATCAAGATTTTCCTTGGCGCGCCCTTCGCGGCACCCGGCGACAAGAGCTTGGGCGATTTCCTTGTTGGTCATGGTAATCTCCATTAATGTTCCGTTATTGTTCTAACGCTACGCCACATTTTTGACCCTGCCAAGACCCCGTGCGCGTAGTTGCGGGGAAACCGCTTAGGCCTTATAGCCAAGCCCTATGACCAATCACGCCCCCCTTCCGCCCGAAATTGCCCGCCGCCGGACGTTTGCGATTATCTCGCACCCCGATGCCGGTAAAACCACATTGACCGAAAAATTCCTGCTGTTTGGTGGTGCCATTCAGATGGCGGGCCAGGTGCGCGCCAAGGGCGAGGCGCGGCGCACGCGGTCGGATTTCATGAAGATGGAACAGGAACGCGGGATTTCGGTTTCGGCGTCTGCCATGTCGTTCGATTTCCGCCAGTACCGGTTCAACCTTGTCGATACCCCCGGCCACAGCGATTTCTCCGAAGATACCTACCGCACCCTGACTGCCGTTGATGCCGCCATTATGGTAATTGACGGGGCCAAGGGGGTGGAATCGCAGACTCAAAAACTGTTTGAGGTTTGCCGTCTGCGCGACCTGCCGATCCTGACCTTCTGCAACAAGATGGACCGCGAGTCGCGCGATGTTTTTGAAATCATTGACGAGATTCAGGAAAATCTGGCGATTGATGTCACCCCTGCCAGTTGGCCCATCGGCACGGGCCGGGAATTTGTCGGCGCCTATGATCTGCTGCATGACCGACTTGAAATCATGGACCGCGCCGATCGCAACAAAGTGGCCGAAACCATCCAGATCACCGGATTGGATGACCCAAAACTGGCCGACCATGTGCCAGCCGATCTGCTGGTCAAACTGCGCGAAGAATTGGAAATGGCGCGGGAATTGCTGCCCCGCTTTGACCGCGCGGCGTTTTTGAACGGATCAATGACGCCGATCTGGTTTGGATCGGCGATCAATTCGTTTGGCGTCAAGGAACTGATGGACGGCATGGGCGAATTCGGGCCTGAACCCCAGGTGCAAAAGGCCGCCGAGCGCGGCGTGGCCCCGGATGAGAAAACCGTCACCGGGTTCGTGTTCAAAGTGCAGGCGAATATGGACCCGAAACACCGCGACCGGGTGGCGTTTGTGCGGCTGGCGTCAGGCCATTTTGAACGCGGCATGAAGCTGACGCATGTGCGGCTGAAAAAGCAGATGGCGGTGGCGAACCCTGTGATGTTTCTGGCCGCTGACCGCGAATTGGCCGAAGAGGCCTGGGCCGGCGACATCATCGGCATCCCAAACCACGGGCAATTGCGGATCGGTGATGCGCTGACCGAGGGTGAGACGCTGCGCTTTACCGGCATCCCCAGTTTCGCGCCGGAACTGCTGCAAGTGGTGCGCGCGGGCGATCCGATGAAGGCCAAGCATCTGGAAAAGGCGCTGATGCAGTTCGCTGAAGAAGGTGCCGCCAAAGTGTTCAAACCGATGATCGGCTCGGGCTATATCGTCGGTGTCGTCGGCCCTTTGCAGTTTGAGGTTTTAGCCAGCCGCATCGAACAGGAATATTCCCTGCCCGTGCGGTTCGAGGCCAGCCAGTTCACGTCGGCCCGATGGGTATCAGGGGCCAAGGCCGAGGTCGAGAAATTCACCAACGTCAACAAAGGCCACATCGCCACCGACAGCGACGGCGACACGGTGTTCCTGACCCGCCTGAAGTGGGACATCGACCGGATTGAACGGGATTATCCGGCGTTAAAGCTGACCGCGACGAAAGAGATGATGGTTTAAGGCAGCATGACCCTTCCCCTGCACGAACTCGCCGCCCTTGGCACTGCGACCTGTTGGGCGATTACCGGGCTTTTGGCGTCGGATGGTGTGCGGGTGTTGGGGCCGTTTTATTTTAACCTGATCCGGCAATTGTTCGTGGCGTTGTTGCTGTGCGGCGTGCTGCTGGTCACAGGCGGATGGGTGGCACCTGGGTGGGATGTGGCGGGCGTTCTGGCTATCTCGGGGATCGTCGGCATCCTGATCGGGGATACGTTTAACTTCGCCGCCGTGGGCAAGATTGGCCCGCGCCGCGCCGGTGCGGTGTTTGCGTTGAACGCGCCGATGGCTGCCGTATTGGGCTGGGCGGTGTTGGGGGAAACCTTGCCTTGGGCCGCGGCTATCGGGATTGGCATCACCGCCACCGGCGTCGCACTGGCCATTTTGGGCCGCCCCCGCAGCGACGCGCACCGCTTTGAAACCCTGCAAAGCACTTTGGCGGTGGGCGTGGGTCTGGGCCTGCTGGCGGCCTTTGGCCAAGCAGCCGGATCGCTGATCGCCCGCCCCATCATGACCAGCGGCCTTGATCCCTATATGGCGTCGCTGATCCGGGTTGGCGCGTCGGGGCTGACGATGGGCATCCTGGCCGCAACCCCCTTCGGCCCGCCAAAGCCCAAAAACATCAGCCGGGGCGTATTGATCCTGACCGCCGTTACCGCCGTGATCGGATTGCTGATCGGGATGACCTTGTTCCTTTACGCGCTGCAAGGATCAAAAACCGGCATCATCGCCACGCTGTCGGCCACCTCGCCCGTCATCATCCTGCCGTTGTTGTGGTTGCGCACCGGGCAACGGCCATCGGCGCTAAGCTGGTGCGGCGCGGGGCTGGCGGTGGTTGGGCTGGCGCTGATCTTTACGCGCTAGCTTTGGGCGGTGGCGGCTCGCGTGTCCCATCCTTGACCATCCCCGCAATCTGCGGTAATCGCGCGGGGTGGGGTATGATACCCCCAGACGCCGGGGCGCCCGGAATGCAGCGTCCCTTATTCCCATGCGGGCCGAACCCGCATCTTTAGGACGCAAATGACCAAATTCTCAGATCTCGCGCTGGATCCCCGCGTGCTGCGCGCCGTGGCGGAAGCCGGCTATGAAACCCCAACTCCTATTCAGGAACAGGCGATACCGCATGCTTTGCAAGGCAAAGACGTGCTGGGCATCGCCCAAACCGGCACTGGCAAAACCGCCAGTTTCGTGTTGCCGATGATCACCTTGCTGGGCCAGGGCCGTGCCAAAGCGCGGATGCCCCGGTCGCTGGTGCTGGCACCCACCCGCGAATTGGCCGCCCAAGTGGCGGAAAACTTTGAAACCTATGCCAAATACACCAAACTGACCAAGGCGTTGTTGATCGGCGGCGTGTCATTTGGCGAGCAGGACAAGTTGATTGATCGCGGCGTGGATGTGCTGATTGCCACACCCGGCCGTTTGCTTGATCACCACGAACGCGGCAAACTGCTGTTGACCGGCGTGCAGATCATGGTGGTCGATGAGGCCGACCGCATGCTGGATATGGGGTTCATTCCCGATATCGAACGGATTTTTGCGCTGACGCCGTTTACCCGGCAGACGTTCTTTTATTCGGCAACCATGGCCCCGGAAATTGAGCGGATCACCAACACGTTCCTGTCAAATGCGGTGAAGATCGAAGTGGCGCGGCAGGCAACGGCCTCGACCACGATTGAACAAAAGCTGTTCCAGTTCACCCCAACCCGCAAAGACCGCAGCTTTGCCGAAAAGCGCGCCGTTCTGCGCGCGCTGATCAAGGCCGAAGGCGAGTCCTGCACCAACGCGATCATCTTTTGCAATCGCAAGATGGATGTTGATGTGGTGGCCAAATCGTTGAAGCAGCACGGTTTTAATGCATCGCCCATTCATGGTGATCTGGATCAGTCGGTCCGCACGCGCACTTTGGACGGGTTTCGCGATGGGTCGGTGCATTTGCTGATCGCCTCGGATGTGGCGGCGCGCGGGCTTGATATTCCTGCCGTCAGCCATGTGTTCAACTTTGACGTGCCGTCGCACCCGGAAGATTACGTGCACCGCATTGGCCGCACGGGGCGCGCTGGTCGGTTGGGCAAGGCGTTCACCATCGCCGTGCCGTCGGATGAGAAATATCTGAAAGCCATCGAATCGCTGGTGAAAATGGCCATTCCTGCGGGTGTTGTGCCCGAGGGTGCCGTCGAGGGTGCGTCTGATACCGTAGCCCGGCCAGAGCGTGGCGCCGAAGAGCGCAGCAGTCGCAGCCGCAGCCGGGGCGGTCGCCCTGATCGCGCCCCGCGTGAGGCTGTTGTGGCAGCGGTCATTCCAGATGTGGCCCCGGTTGAAACCGCAGCCGCCGTGGTGGCCGAACGCGCACCGCGTCAAGACAACCGGCGCGACGACCGCTCGGAACCGCGCCCCGATCACCGCCGCGAGGATCGGCCGCGTGAAGATCGGCCCCGCGAGGATCGCGCACGTGACGGTGCAGAGGATCGCAGGACCGAACCCCGCCGCGATGACCGGGGCAATGACGACCGCCGCTCAGACCCCCGCCGCGACGATCAGCGCCGCGATTATCGCAACCAGTCGAACCGCGATCACGGTGAGCGCGTGGTCGGCATGGGCGATCATGTGCCCGATTTCATTCTGCGCAGCTTTGCAATTACGACAACAACCGCCGATGACGTGGAAGAGGCACCGGCAACCGGCACCGACGGCTGAAACCCGGCGCAGCCCCGGACCTGATCCGGGGCCTCTTTTCCCAATCCATGAGGCCCCGGATCAAGTCCGGGGCTGCGAAACAAAAAAG
>JAYUHO010000343.1:0-9019 GCA_043766915.1 Cypionkella sp. | reverse complement strand
GCATGTCGCGCAGATGACCCATCCGGCGGAAATGGCGCGGTGCTTTGATATGGTCACCAATCAGAACGCGGCGATTATGGGCCTGCAGGGCTATGGGTTAAAGGTGGGCGATACGGCATCATTGGTGGTGCTGGACGCGGGCAATCCGGTTGAGGCGCTGCGGCTGCGGCCCGACCGGCTGGCGGTGATCTCAAAAGGCCGGGTGATCGTGCAGCGCGCCCGCAATGATGCCCGGCTGGATATCCCCGGACGGCCAGCGACCATCCGGCGCAGGCATATTTCGTCGTGAATGTCAGCCAAACTTTGTCAAATTTGATTGAAATTTGGCTTCATTTTGGCGTAAATACTCATCTACTCTTGGGCATGGCACAGAGTTGGTCGCCCCCCTTTAAAACCGCGCGTCCTCAAGCCCACAAAACGCATCATGCGGCGATTTTGTGTTCCACGGGTTACGTCCCATCAGACACTCCAGCACCGCCTTTTGCATTGTCGGCATGGTCGAAAAGGCGTTGACATAGGTCGGCACCCGCGGGGCGTCATAAAGGTAATAGGGATAGCCAAAAGAGATCATTGCGGTCGGTATGTCATGCCAGTGCCGATCCATCGCGCCAAAGACATTGCCCATGATTTTTGCCCAATCAAGGAAAATCCGCCCCCGCGTCAGCAAGGTTTCCTCACCAAACAAGAACAGCATGGCGTCAAAGTCAGCCGGGCTGATCCGGGTGTCTGGTGTATAGATCGTTACCTCAAATCCCTCGGCCGTCAGCATATCGGGCAAATCAAACGCGGCTGGCGGATGGATCGGCGAGATCACCCCGCTTGACAGGATCAGCAGACGTTTTTGTTTCAACGGGGAGAGTGGCAACAGATCCTGCACATCCTTCACCAAGGTCGGCGCGCGGGCGGTAATTGCTGCGGCCGTTGCACTATCGTCGGCAGCGCCCAGCTTGGCGATCTGCGGTGCGGCGGGGGCAAAAGCTGCCTTATGCAGGCCAAGGGCGGCTTTCAGCCCCAAAACGCGGAGCAGCGCCTGTTCCAACCGCGCGGACGAGATCCGGCCATCGGCGATGGCATCGGATATCAGTGCAAAATCCGCATCAGGATCGCCCGAGAAAAGTATGATATCGCAGCCATTTTCGATAACCTCTGGCAACATCTGCGCGCGCGGCCCCCAGGCCCCAAACCCCCCCATCGGCGTGGCATCCGATACGATCAGCCCGTTAAATCCCAACCGCCCGCGCAAAAGATCGTTGTTTAAAAGGCTGGAGACCGACGCCGGCCGATACGCCTCCAGCCCCGCACCCGGATCAAGACTGCGCACAAAGGCCGGAAAGGCGATATGGGCCGACATCACCGACATCACCCCCGCCGCAATGGCGGTGCGGTACAGCGCGCCGTGCGATGCCTCCCAGTCTTTCACGCTCAACGGGTTGGTGGTGGTGACCAGATGCTGATCGCGGTCATCATGGCCTTCGCCGGGCCAGTGTTTCACCGTGGCGGCGATGCCGTTGGCTTGAAACACGTCGATCTGTGCCAGCGCGTGGCGGGCGATGATCGCAGGGTCTGATCCAAACCCGCGTGTCGCCACGATGGGGCTGCGAAACGCCGCGTTGATGTCCAGAACCGGGGTGAACGACCAGTTGATCCCCATAATCCGGGCCTCTTGCGCCATGATGCGGGCAATGTCGCGGCTGGCCTGCACATCATCAATCGCGGCCAAAGCCAGCGGATTGGGCACCTGAACACCAAACGGCAGCGACATCCGCGACCCTTCCAGATCGGCGCTGATCAACAGCGGAATGGGCGATTGCGCGCGGACCTGATCAATGAAATCGGCCTCATAGCCCAGATCATCTGTGTAAAACCGCGTGATACCGGCAGGGTGCAACCGGGCCAACCGCGCCATTTCTGCAGGGTCTTTTCCCATCGAGATATGCACAAACAACTGCCCCACCTTTTGCGCAGGCGTCATCGCGCCCAGCGTGGTGGTAACCCAGGCAATAGCGGCATCATCCAGATGAAAGGGAGCCAGACGGAGGTGGGCGGTGGAGGACATGAGGATCACTTTCGGTTTGCGAACGGGGTGCCCCGCGCTGTTGTCGGGTCTGATCCATCCTTGCCGCAACTGGCCACAAACCGCAACAAACCCACGCCGCAAAAAGCAAAAAAGCCGCACCGAGGTGCAGCTTTTCCGTAAAATTGGCTCCGACGGTAGGGATCGAACCTACGACCAATTGATTAACAGTCAACTGCTCTACCGCTGAGCTACGTCGGAACATGGGGGCCGTATAGCAAGGGGATTTGGGGGCGTAAAGGGGCTGGGTAAAGAAAAACTGATGTGGCTTTCAGATCGCATGAAAGGCGGTGCGGGCGGTGATCGGGCCAAGGGCGGCAATCAGGTTTCTGTCATGCAGATCAATAAGATGGGCAAGGATATTGCGGGCGGCGGCGGGCAACAGGGCCGTTGGCGTATCGGTATACAGCAAGGTTGCAAGCTGATCTGGCGTGGCGGGGGCTGTGCGCAGTGTCGCCAGAATAGCCGCCTCCCGCGCGCGGCGGTGGGTGATCAATGCGGCCAGTCTTGCGCTGGGGTCGGTGATGGCGTCTCCATGACCGGGCAGAAACCGCGCCCAGTGCTGGGTGGTCAGCTTTGTCAGCGACGACATATAGGCGGCCATATCCCCGTCGGGGGGTGAGATCAGCGATGTGGACCACCCCATCACGTGATCGCCGGAAAACAGCGTGTCGGCATGGGCAAAGCACAGATGCCCGCCGATATGGCCGGGGGTATGGATCACCTTTAACCTCAGGCCCGCCAGATCAAGGGATTGTCCGTCGACCAGCAGATCATCGGGGGCGAACGCGGGATCAGCCCCTTCGCCGCCCATCACACCCTGTTCTGCCAGGGCTTGCATCCGCGTGGAACGGCCCGCTGTGGCCCCGCCAAACGCCATGACCCGCGCCCCGGTGGCCGCAACCAAAGCGGGTGTCAGGGCGGTGTGATCCAGATGGGCATGGCTGATCAGGATCGCGTGCAAGGGCAAATCACCCAAAGCCCGCACAATCGCCTCAAAGTGGGGGGCAAGGTCGGGGCCGGGATCAATCAGCAGCGCCCCATCAGATCCAAACAGCACATAGGTATTGGTGCCCGTCCCTGTCATTGGCCCCGGATTGGCGGCGCGAAGCCTTAGAATGCCAGCCGCCGGTTCGGTTATTTCGGTGTCGTCGCGCATCTTTGGCCCTCTTTCGCGCCCCAGATGAAATCAAGGCTGCTCGCGCGCCCTGGCGGCGGCCAAAGCGGTTCAGGTTTTGACAAAAACATCTACATCGGAACTGGCGTTCGATCGCAGCGAGAGGCTGCGAATTCCGATTCCAAACAACCCTGAACCGCTTTAGTGTGCAGCCCATGCGCCTTCGCCTCAAGCCCCTATTACCTCGCAGCCTGTTTGGCCGTGCCGCCTTGATTCTGGTGGTGCCGGTGATAGCGGTGCAATTGGCGGTGTCGGTGGTGTTTATTCAGCGTCATTTTGAGGATGTCACCCAGCAAATGACCAAAGCGGTGATCGTCGAGGTGCAATCAGTACTGGCGACGGTCACCGCGTCGGACAGTCTGGCACAGGCCCAACTGCGCGCGGGTGACGCGGCAACGGCGTTGCAAATGCAGATCGCCCTTCCGGTTGCCGCCGCAGATGTCCCCGCCACCGACAGGCTTCCCGGACTGGATTGGTCGGGGCGGGCGGTGATTGCAACGGTGCGGGCGGGGTTGCCGGGGCTGCTGGCCGTTGATCTGGCAAGCAACAACCGCCTTGTGCAGCTGTATCTGACCACCCCGCAAGGCCCCGCGCAGATCACTATTTTGCGCAACCGGATGTCGCCGACAAACTCGCATCAGCTGCTGGTCTGGATGGTGTTCACCGCCGCCCTGATGACGTTTATCGCCTATATCTTTTTGCGCAATCAACTGACGCCGATCACAAGGCTGGCGCGTGCCGCCGAGGCGTTTGGTAAAGGGCAAACCGTTGCTTACCGCCCGCGCGGGGCCACCGAAGTGCGCGCGGCGGGCAACGCGTTTCTGGACATGCGCGCACGGATCGAGCGCCAGATTGAAAGCCGCACGTTGATGCTGTCGGGGGTCAGCCATGATCTTCGCACGCCGTTGACGCGGCTGAAGCTGGGTCTGTCGTTTCTTCCAGAAGATGACGAAACCGAAGCATTGAAGCGCGATGTCGCGGATATGGAGCGGCTGGTGGATGAATTTCTGGCCTTCGTGCGCGGCGATGCGATGGAGAATGCTGAACCGGTCGATCCGCGGGCCTTGGTGCGTCTGGCGGTGGAGAACGCCGCCCGGGCCGGGCAGGCGGTGGTTTTGGGCGCGATCGAAGGGCCGGAAGTGATGCGGCTGCGACCACAAGCGGTGATGCGCGCCTTGGAAAATCTGATCGGCAACGCCGTGCGATTTGGCACGCATGTGGTGGTCAGTATGACAATGACGGACCGCGTCGTGCGGTTGATCGTGGAAGATGACGGGCCGGGCATTCCGCGTGATCAGCGCGATGAGGCGATGGTGCCGTTCAAACGGCTGGATGCAGCGCGCGACCCGAACAAGGGCGGCGGTGTGGGGCTGGGTCTGTCGATCGCTGCCGATATTGCGCGCAGCCACGGGGGCATGCTGCGCCTGGGCGAGAGCGAGACGATGGGCGGATTGCGCGCCGAGCTGACCTTGGCGCGGTAGGGGCGGGGTGTTGCCCTTGGGTCGGTGGGGGTTTCACACCCAGACGGATTGGCCTCGCCAATCCGGTAACACTCCCGTGGGATATTTGCGAACAGAAAAAGCGAAATTTTAGCTTTTTTGTAGACGTTTTGATTGTAACCGGGGATCCTGAAGTGTTGAGCCATCAGGCGAAACAATGCGACCGCCTGCGGCGGCGGCGTCGTTCGGGTCATGTGTTACCAAAATGACCGGCAGTCCCTGGCTGCGGGCCCGGTCCAGCACGAACCGGCGAATTTGGTCGCGCAAAGCCAGGTCCAGCCGCGAAAATGGCTCGTCCAGCAACAGGGCTTCGGGCTGGGCCAGCAGGGTGCGCAGCAGGGCCACGCGGGCCCGCTGACCGCCCGACAAAGTGGCCGGGTCACGGTTGGCGAACCCCGCAAGATCGGCATCAGCCAAGGCCTGCTCGATCAGCACACGGCGCTGCGCGCGGGTGCCGGTTTTTGAAGATAGACCAAACCCAAGGTTTTGCTCCACCGACAGATGCGGAAACAGCACGTCATCTTGGAACAATATCCCAATGCGGCGCCGGGCGGTGGGCAGCAGCGTCACATCGCGCCCGTTCAGGATGATCTGGCCCGATACCGAAAATCCCGGCGGCAGGCTGCCGATGATGGCGGACAGCAGAGTGGACTTGCCCGATCCTGATGGCCCCATCACCACCAGAACGTTACCGGGGGCCACGGTGGTGTTCAGCGCAGCGATCTGCGTGCCGGCATGCGTGACGCGCAAATTGCGCAGGTCGAGGCCGGTTTTGGTCATCGGGCGGCCTCTGTGCGCATACCGCGTCTGTTGGCATAGATCAGCCGAGGCAGGCCGATGGCTGCTGCAAAGCTGAGCGCGGGCAGCAGCATCTGCATCAGGCCATACGCCCCGATGATCCGCCGGTTGCCGCCCGAGGACAGCGCAACGGCCTGGGTTGTCAAAGTTTCCACCCGCCCACCGCCGATCAGCAATGTGGGCAGGTATTGCGCCACCGAAACCGACACGCCCACAGCCGTCGCAGTCAGGATCGCGGGCAGCAGCATGGGCAACCGCAATTGCCAGAACACCGTCCGAGGCGCTGCGCCAAGCGTTGACCCAACCACTGCCTGTCTGCCATCCCAGGCGCGATAGGCGGGGGCCAGTGACAAAAACACATAGGGCAGCACGAATACAATATGGACCGCACTGACCGGCAGAAGGGTGCAACCAGCACCGCAAACCTGCAAAGCCAGCACTTGCAGCCCCGGCAAAAACGCGATCTGCGGCACCAACAGCGGCAGATACAGCAGCCACATGGCGCGCGTTGCGGGGGGCAGGCCAAAGCGGTGTTCCGCCTCAAGACAGGCCAGCACAAGGATCAGCGACAGGGCCGTTGAAATGGCGGCCAATCCCAGAGTTACGGCGGCGGTTGATGTCAGGTCGGGCGCCGAGGTCTTCCATGTGTGCAGGCTGATGGTTTCGGGCACGGCGTCTGGAAACGGCCATAACCCCGCAAGGGACCAAAGCGCCAACCCGGCCAGCCCGGCGAAAAGAAGCCCCGCCAGAACCGTGCCGATCGCAATTGCCAGCCCGCGCAGAGCGGCATCGACGGCGGCCAGACGCCAGCCTTGATCAGCGGTTGCAATCAGGGCTGCTTTGACCAGCCGCTCGGCCCCGTGCCAGGCGATAAGCGCGCCCGCCACGGCCAAAATCTGCAGCACGGCGGCGGCGGCGGCGGTGCTGCGCGTGGTCAGGCTGGGGTCCATCATCCAATGGGTGATTTGCACCGATAACGTGGGCGGCAGGCCCGGGCCAAGGATCGCCGCCATATCAACGCAGGTCATCGCATAGGTCAGCACGGCATAAACGGGCAGGCGCAACTGGTGATAAAGCGCGGGCAGCACCGTCAGGGCAAATCCCCAGACCCGGCCATAGCCCAGCGAGGCAGCTACCATCAAGCGCCGCGCCGCGTCGGTTTGCGGCAGTGCGGCCAGCGTCATCAGCACGAGGAAGGGCACTTCTTTGGCAACCAGCCCAAGGATCAGCGCCCCGCCGCCCGGATCGTTCAGAATCAGCAGATCGGGCGGGCTTTGCCATCCCGTCGCCCAAGGAGACAGCATTCGGGCGATCCAGCCCGACGGCGCAATCAAAAACGCCAGTCCCAACGCAGCGGCGGCATGGGGCACGGCCAGCAAGGGCGACAGCAGGTGTTGGATCACTCCGAACGCCCGGCTGCCCAGCAGCGACGCGACGATCAGCAGGGTGATTGCCAAGGACACCAGCGTTGCGACCCCCCCGGTGATCAGCGAAAGCTGCAGCGCGCGGGACAGGCCGGGCCAGTCAGCCAGCGTGCGAAACGCCGCCATCCCCGGGCCATTTTGCAGCCCAAAGGCCGGGATAACCGTGCCCGCCACTCCTGCCAGCACCGGCACCGTCAGCAGCGCAATGGTCAGGCGCGGCGCCTGACGCAGCAGGCTGAACCGGTGCGCGCGGGCGTGGAATGTCACGTTCCGGCACCAGATAAAGTCATTGTGCCACGCCGTAACGTTTGGTCCAATCATCGGCAATGCGCACCATCCAGCTGGCATGCGGTTCCAGCAAAACCGGCCCCAGATCGGCAGGGCGCAGGGTGGCCGCACCGAGGGCAAGCCCTTCAAACCGCGCGCGGTCTTCCGGGCCCAAAGCGGCCATGTTCAACACAGTCTGAAAGCCCAACACGCCGGGGTCTTGCGCGCGGGCCTGCACGGCGGGTTCCAGTAACAGGTTTGCCACCACCAACGCCCCCGCCTGATGGGCGGCATTGAACGGGATTGCCACGAACGACGCATTGCCGATTGTGCCGCCTTCCAGAACAAAGGTGCGCATGGTGGCGGGCAAGTTTCCGGCAGCGATCTCGGCACTGGCGCGCCCGGGATTGAACGCGAAAGAGATGTCAATCTCGGCGTCTGCCAGCAACTGACCCAAGGCGGGTTCATTGGCCGGAAACGCTGCGGCCTTGCGCCACAAATGCGGGTGGATCTCGTCCAGCATCTCCCAAAGCGGGGCGGTCGCCACGGCATAGCTGGCATCGTCAACGGGTGATTGCAGAACACCCGGATCGGCCATCACTCCATAAAGCGCCTGCTTCAGAAACGTGGTGCCCAGATAATCGGGCGGCTGCGGATAGGTGAATTTGCCCGGATGCGCCTTGATCCACACCACAAGGGCGGCCAGCGTTTTCGGCGGGGCAGATACCCGCGCAGAATCATATTCAAAGACCAGTTGCGCCAAGGCCCAAGGCGATTCGTAGGCTTCGGTCGGCAGGGTGAAATCGGTGACGACAGCGGGTTTACCCACCACATCGACCAAAGGCCAGTTTGGCAAAGCGTCGGCAAAGGGGCCGTGCAGCAGTTTGGCTGCTTTCATCGCGGCAAAGTTTTCGCCGTTGATCCAGATCATATCAACAGCGCCACCCGTGGTCTGGCCTGCTTCCTGCTCGGCCAACACCCGGGCCACAGCATCGGCGGTAGACGCCAGTTTGACATGTTCAATGGTTACACCGTAGCGGCTGTTCGCCTCGGCCCCGACCCAGGCGATGAAATCATTGATCTTGGTATCACCGCCCCAGGCATGCCAGTAAACGGTTTGCCCCTTGGCTTCGGCCAAAACCGCCTGCCAATCGCCCGCCAAGGCTTTGCCGCCCAGCAGGCTCAACACCCAAGCAGTTACCGAGATTTGGCCAAATTCGCGTCTGTTCATGTTCCATCCCATTGCGCCGCCTGTGTGCGGCTGCTTTGCGCACAGGGATACGTAGCATCGCCTGCCTATGGCAACCAAAAGAATTGCGACCCCACGCCAATGTGAGCCGGACAAGTCGTTCTGTGATTGTGAGAATTGGGCGGGCGTGGCACCGATAAGACAACAAGGAGGCCGCATGCTGGATGGGATACTGCGCAAGGTGATTGATCCGGTGGTGAACCGCTGGGGGCGGCGATTGGCGCAGGTCGGCGTCACGGCCAATGATGTCACGCTTGTGGGTCTGGGGTTGGGGCTGGTTTCGGCGGCGATGATTGCATTGGGCGCGGTTGGGGGACTGGCGTTGATCCCGTTGTTGATGGGCCGGGTCGCTGATGGGTTGGACGGTGCCGTTGCGCGCGCTACCAAAGCGTCGGATTTTGGCGGCTATCTGGATATTGCCTGCGATTTCTTGTTTTACGGCGCGATCCCTTTGGCGTTTGTTTTGCGCGACCCTGCTGCGAATGGCATTGCGGGCGCGTTTTTGCTGTTCAGCTTTTACGTCAACGGGGC
>JAYUHO010000342.1:0-3422 GCA_043766915.1 Cypionkella sp. | reverse complement strand
AAGCCGGGCAGTTAAGCCATACGCTCACACGGATTAAATTTGTTCCAAATCGCTTTTTGTGGTGCGGCAGACAGGTGCAAGGTTCACGCAGGGTTTGCAAGGTTTATAGCAATTTTTCCAACCAAAGCGATTTGAATCTTTCCGTGTATCAGAAGAAGTTTGGATCCCACAGGGCAAATCTATGGCTGCGGTGGCACGCAATAGATTTCGCCCTCCCAACGGAAAGAAAAGTTACGCTTAAAGCAGCGCCCAGACGGCCTTTGCAGAATCGGCACCGATTTTGCCGCAGTGCGCTGGTCTTTCCGCAACGTCACACGGCAAATTCGGTTGCGATCGTCGGAACTTGGCGATATTTAGTCGCAATTAACTCTTGTTTTGGTCTTTTTAGGGCCGCAAGGGACGCGCAGCTTAATAAATCGGCAACAAGCCGAAAGAAACGACCGGAGCAGTCAGATGGCCACCTCTTCCCCCACTCAACAAGGGGGTACATCTACCCCCGCGCAACAGCAGGGCCAAAGCCAAAAGCCCGCACCGCAACAACAGCAAGGCGGCGGCCCGATCATCCGCGATTGGGCGTCGATCTGAAATCTGTTGCCGCACACCGGACCTGCCTTTAGGCTGATCGCGTCTAACGCACAGGTCAGGTCATGCCCAGCCCGGTTTCCACCATCTTAAACCTTGGCCCCGCGTCAGAGCAGGCTTTCGCCAAAGCCGGTATCCATTCGGCGGAAGAAATTCGCGACATGGGCGCAGATGCGGCTTATCGGCGTCTGCTGGCGGCAGGCAGTCAGCCGCATTTCATCGGGTATTATGTGCTGCACATGGGTCTGCAGGGCCGCCCGTGGAATGATTGTCAGGGCGACGAGAAAAAGGCCCTGCGGGTACGGTTTGACGCGATAAAGGCCGATTTCCAAGGCAAGGGCCAATCGGAATTTGAAAAAGCGTTGCAGTTCTTTGGTGTGGTTGCCAAAACCTAACATACGCGGGATTAGGCAGCAAACTCGTGATCAACGTGTTCACCAACATGTCCCCAAACATCTGAGGCAGACGCGGTTAACAAAAGGGCCGCCCGCGTTCAGGGCGACCTTTTAATTTTTTCCCTGGGAATTTGCAAAAGGGTTGCAGATAACCTTTTGTCCTTAGCCGACCAGTTCAAGCCCGGAAAAGAAGAACGCGATCTCGCGTGCGGCTGCCGCTTCGCTGTCAGACCCATGTGCCGAATTTTCGCCCTTGGACAAGGCAAACTCTTTGCGGATGGTGCCCGGTGCCGCTTCGGCCGGATCGGTAGCCCCCATCACCTCGCGGTTTTTTGCAATCGCGCCTTCGCCTTCCAGCACCTGAACCACAACTGGCGCTGATGCCATGAATTCACACAGCTCACCATAAAACCCACGTGCCGCATGTTCGGCATAAAACGCGCCCGCCTGTGCCATCGACAGATGGATGCGCTTTGACGCCACAACCCGCAGGCCAGCCTCTTCGAATTTGGCAACGATTTTGCCGGTCAGATTGCGCTTGGTGGCATCGGGTTTGATGATCGAAAGGGTGCGTTCAACGGCCATTTGGCTCTCCATGACAAGGGCGATTGCGCCCGGAAATCTTGAGCGCCTGCTAACACGCCGACTTTGGGTTGAAAAGCCGCAATGCGGTGATAGGAACGGCACAGCCAACAGTTGGAGAACCGCTTGATGCAGCACCCTGCCCCGCCTTTCACGCTTGTCGGTCTTGATCACGTCGTCTTCCTTGTGGATGACATGGCCCGTGCCACCGATTTTTATGCCCGCGTTTTGGGCTGTGTGCCCGGCTACAGCTATCCTGCCTTGGGGATGGAGCAAGTCTGGTGCGGGGCATCCCTGATTGTTTTGTGGGATGTCACCCATCCCGGTGCGACATCCGCCATCCCGCCGGTTGCGGGCGGGCGCAACGTGGATCATCTGTGCATCGCCACCAGCCCGTTTGATCCCAGCGATATGCGCGCGCATTTGGCAGCACACGGTGTGACGATCGACCGCGAGGCCACCCATGGCGGTGCGCGCGGCATGGGGCATTCGTTCTATATCTTTGATCCATTTGGCAACAAACTGGAACTAAAAGGCCCTGCCGAGTATCCTGATGGCCGCGCAGCCCCCTGAAGTCGCGCGCACCCGGTTGACGCCGCGCGCCCAATAGGGCAAGGCACGCCGCATGCTTAAAATTGAAAACATCACCTATTCCGTTGAAGGCCGTCCTTTGTTTGAAGGGGCGTCGGCCACCATTCCCACAGGCCATAAGGTTGGCCTTGTCGGGCGCAATGGCGCGGGTAAAACCACGCTGTTCCGCATCATCAAGCGCGAATTGGCGCTTGAGGGCGGCGATATTTCCCTGCCCAACCGCGCGCGGATTGGCGGGGTGGCGCAAGAGGTGCCGTCGTCGTCGATGTCGCTGATTGATACCGTGCTGGCGGCCGATGAAGAACGCGCCAGCCTGATGGCCGAGGCGGAAACCGCCCACGACGCGCACCGCATTGCCGAAATTCAGGCGCGGCTGACGGATATTGATGCCTGGAGTGCGGAAGGCCGCGCGTCCAGCATCCTGAAGGGCCTTGGCTTTGATGCCGAGGCGCAATTGCGCCCCTGTTCGGATTTTTCGGGCGGCTGGCGGATGCGGGTGGCGCTGGCAGGGGTGCTGTTCGCGCAGCCCGACTATCTGCTGCTGGACGAACCGACCAACTATCTTGATCTGGAAGGCGCTTTGTGGCTGGAAGCCTACCTGCAAAAATACCCCCACACGGTGCTGATCATCAGCCATGATCGCGGCCTGTTGAACCGGGCTGTCACCGGTATTCTGCATCTGGACAACAAAAAGCTGACCTATTGGTCGGGCCCTTACGACCAGTTCGCCCGCCAGGTGGCTGAGCGCCGCGCCGTGTTGCAGGCCGAGGCGAAAAAGCAAGAACTGCGCCGCGCGCATTTGCAATCGTTTGTTGATCGGTTCAAGGCCAAGGCCAGCAAAGCCGTGCAAGCCCAATCCCGTGTGAAAATGCTGGAAAAGATGGTGACGATCACCGCGCCGGAAGATGCCAAAAAAGTGGTGTTCACCTTCCCCGAACCAGAAGAGTTGTCCCCCCCCATCATCAACATGGAGGGCGTCGCTGTCGGCTATGGCGGACCGCTGATCTTGAAAAACCTGTCCCTGCGGATTGATCAGGATGACCGCATCGCCTTGTTGGGGCGTAACGGCGAAGGCAAATCCACCCTGTCCAAACTCCTCGCCGGCAAACTGCAAGCCGCCGAAGGCCATCTGACCAAATCCTCCAAACTCCGCATCGGTTACTTCGCCCAACATCAGGTTGACGAACTCCATATCGACGAAACCCCCTTGCAACACATCCTCCGCCTGCGCCCCGCCGAAGGCCAACCCCGCCTCCGCGCCCGCCTCGCCGG
>JAYUHO010000341.1:0-9036 GCA_043766915.1 Cypionkella sp. | reverse complement strand
CGGGGTCACCCCGCCGCCGCCCCGTCAAAGCGATAGCCAAACCGCGCGATATCGTCGGCACAGATTTCGGCCAGCAAAGCTGCATCATCGTCCGAGTAAAAACCCCGCCAATCGCGGGCGCGATCTGATGTGTTTGCATGCGGCAGGGGCAACAGCCGAAACCCCAGATGCGCCTCAAACGGGGCAAGATCTGTGTCCAGATGCTCTAGCCGGGCGTAAAGGGTCGCGCGGTCTTTGCCAAAGCGGTCGCGCAGATAGGCGGTGTAGGGCCAAAGACGCAGGGATGTGATGGTTTGGGCATGATTCAGAAAACCACTGAAATTGTGGGTTTTTGCAAGTCCCACCGCCGGGTGAGAGAAATTCTGTATCCGCAGCCAGTGATAGTAGCTGACAGCCCTGTCCCAAGGATTGCGAACCAGCGTGACGGTGAAGAAACTGGCGATGTCGTCGTCTGAAACAAGCCCCGCGATATCGGTCAAGGTGGAATGTTTCCAAAGCCGCCCCTGTGAAGTGACGCCGCGCAACCGGGCCTTGCGCGCCCGCGCCTTGGGCGTATCGCCGATCAGGATATCATCCTTCATCGCCCGCGTTTCCAAAGCCAAGGTCAGCGCGGTGCCCCCGGTTTTGGGGATATGCACGAAGATAAACTTGCGCCCCGGCGAGATGATCATCGGGCGATCTTGAAGGTGGAGCCGCGCTTGGGGCCATTGAGGCCCCGCGCGCGGCTTTGGTGTTTGTGGGAATGGCGGGCCAGGTGCCTCCTGGCCGCGCGGGTTGGCAGGGCAAGTGCCTCCGGCGGGGATATTTTGACCATTGTGAAATGCATCAGCTAAACCGCGTTGGGCAAGGGTTTGCCATCCAGATGGGCGATAAGATTGGCAACGGCCATCAACCCCATGGCTTGGCGCACTTCGGGCACGGCGGTGCCAAGATGCGGCAGCAGGGTGACATTTTCCATGGCTTGCAGGGCAGCGGGAACTTTTGGTTCGAATTCGTAAACATCCAATCCAGCGCCTGCAATCTGGCACGCGCGCAGGGCTGCAATCAACGCCGCCTCGTCGACCACATCGCCGCGCGAGACATTGATCAGGATGCCATCCGGGCGCATGCAGCCAAGCGTTTCGGCGTTGATCAGATGATGCGTGGCGGGGCTGCCGGGCACAGCAACAACCACGAAATCGGCAGCCATGGCCTGCGCCATCGACACCTGTTGCGCGGGGCACCCCGGATCATCGACGGCAGAGCGATTGTGGAACAGCACACTCATGCCAAACCCAAAATGGCAGCGCCGCGCAATCGCTTTGCCGATACGGCCCATCCCGATGATACCAACGCGCGCGCCTGTGACATGGGTACCCAGCATCTGTGTCGGGTGCCACCCGGCCCATTGACCCGCGCGCACCAGTCGTTCGCCTTCGCCCGCCCGCCGCGCTGTCATTAACAGCAGCGTCATCGCCACATCCGCTGTGGCATCGGTAACGGCACCGGGAGTGTTTGTAACCGCTGTGCCAGCCGCCCGCGCTGCTGTCGCGTCAATATGGTTATAGCCCACCCCAAAATTGGCAAGAATTTTGGCGCGCGGCTGCGGCACGTCGGCAAAGACATCAGCGCGGAAAAGATCACCCAAGGTGGGCAGGATGGCATCATACTCCCGCAGGGCGGCACGCACCTCTTGCGGCGACAATGGCGCGGTATTTTCGCGCACGGTGGTGTCATAGCGACCCTTTGCGGCCGTTATGACGGCCTCGGGCAGCGGGCGGGTGATCAGCAATTTGCGCATCAAAACAGCTTTCCGCCCAAAGGCACGTCATGGCCCGGCCCGATCAACACCACGTCGCCTGCCGCATCGGGAACACCCAGAACGAGGACTTCGGACAGCACTTTGCCGATCTGGCGCGGCGGAAAATTCACGACAGCCAGCACCTGACGGCCAATCAGAGCTTCGGGCGTATAGTGTCGGGTGATCTGGGCCGAGGACCGTTTTTCACCAAGTTCCCCGCCAAAATCGACCCAGAGTTTAACTGCGGGCTTGCGGGCTTCGGGGAAGGGTACCGCACGGGTGATGCGACCGACGCGGATATCAACCTTTTCAAAATCGTCATAGGTGATCATTGCCCCAACTCCCGGCCGCGATCTGTGGCGGCTTTGACAGCGCGGGCCAGCAGGGGCGCAAAGCCGGTGTCAGGATCCATCAGCACCGCCAAAGCTGCCGCCGTGGTGCCCGCAGGAGAGGTGACGTTGATGCGCAATTGCGTGGCGGTGTCTGTTGATTGGTAGGCAAGTTCACCCGCCCCGCACACTGTGGCGCGGGCCAGTTGCATCGCCACGGGTTCGGACAGCCCTTGCGCCACGCCCGCCGCTGCCATCGCCTCGATCAGATGAAACACATAGGCCGGGCCTGATCCGGACACCCCCGTCACCGCATCAATCTGATGTTCGCCGTCCAGCTCAACCACCTCGCCCACTGCCGCCATCAACGCACGCGCCGTGGCCAACCCAGCCGCGCCCGCTGCCGCATTGGCGCAAATGCCGGTGATACCGCGCCCCACCATCGCAGGGGTGTTTGGCATGGTGCGCACGATAGGGGTGCGGTCGCCAAACATGGCGGCAAAGCTGGCGATTGACGTGCCTGCGGCGATGGAAACGAACAGGGTTTTGCCATTGCCCAAGGCCTGCAATGCGGGCAAGGCCGCGCCCATCATCTGGGGTTTCACGGCAATCACCGCCACGGCGGGCGCGGGGGGAATGCCTGTATTCAGATGCACACCACAAGATTTCAGCCAATCGGTTGGATTGGGTTCAATCACCCAAACCGTGGCCGCTGGCACGCCTGCCGCCAACCATCCGGTCAGCAGCGCCGTGCCCATCTTGCCGCAGCCCAGTAAAACCAACCCGTCACGCGCCACGAGGTCTAGTGTCATCAGAAACTCCCCTTTCCGCGCAAGTTAGGCCGGGGGCAAGGCAGCTTCAATCACCTTATTCCGCTTCAATCAGTTGAAACAGGCTTTCAACTGGTTGGGCGAAGTGGCGCGCCAGCCGCAGGGTCAGCTCCAATGAAGGGAAATAGCGCCCTTGTTCAAGCGAGATCACCGTTTGGCGGGAAACGCCCAAGGCCTGTGCCAGATCGGCTTGGGTCAGCCCCTGCGCGTCGCGCGCCTCGCGCAGATGATTGCGGATCATCGCTGGCGCGCTGCTATATAACCCGTCAGAAACCGGCCGATTCCGGCAACGGCCGAGGCTGTCACAAGGGCAAAAACCAAACCCTCGGGCCGGGTCAGAGCAAAGCTGCCCAGCCAGCCCCACTTGGCATCTGATAACGCCAGAAGCATCAAGCCAAAAATCGCTGCATCAAGAAAGCGATACCCCGTGCGTTCGGCGGCGGCCTCTATCTGCTCTTCGCGTTCATCGGCACGGGTCCGTCCGCCGTCTTGGTGCATCGACCGCGACCAAAGCAGGGCAAATGCGATTGCCAGACCGATAAACAATCCAACGATGATCAGGGTCATTTGATTGGCGCTGCGCTGGCCAAGGGTTGGCCCGTCAAGCATAAGCACCGCGAACATGGCATAAGCCGCTGACATCAGCACGGCACTGCGCATTTGAAATCTGGCGAAAGACGACATTCTGCGAACTCCCATTGTAAAGCACACTTTACATAGAAGGGGCAGATCGCAATGTCAAGCACGCTTTACTTCAAGCCCGCCCATAGGCCTCGGCAATGGCGACTTTCATCGCCTCGGCGGGGGATTTATCGGCCCAGGCCACCAGTTGGAACGCGGGATAGAACCGTTCAGCCGCCATCACGGCGCTGGAAATCAGTCGGTCAATCTGTTCCGAACAGGCCATCTGCCCGCCCGCCAACACCAGTCCATAGCGCCAGACCATCAGTTTTTGCTCGGCCCAATAGGTAAACGCGCCGGTCCAGACCATGTCGTTGCAGCGGTTCAGCACATCATATAGCGCGCCCATTTTATCGACGGGGGGCTCCATTTCAAAAGTGCAGATCAGCCGCAGGGTTTCATCCTGCGCCGACCACGCCAGGGTCAGCGAATAAGTGCGCCATTGGCCTTCCACCGCCATCGCGATCTGGTCATCCGTAACGCGGTCAAATTCCCAATCATTGTGGGCGGCCAACGTTTCGACAATGTCGATAGGGTGCAGATCGTCAGATGTCAGGAAATCTTCAGCAATCGACATGGCGTGGCCTCATTATAAAGCCTCGGGCGGAGTGTGGTCCACTAGAGGCTGGGTGTTCGGCCATAAACAGCGTTGCCCAACGATGCCCTTACTAAATATAGTGTCCCTGCAGGGGAAGCCTGTAAAGCGATTTCTGCCGAAATCTTCTGTGGGTAAGTATTTGTGTGGCGTGACATCAGAGTCTGCATAGTTTGACACCAGAGTTGGCAGCAGAACAAAAACCACAAACGGAGCCGTCGGCTGCTAGTTCCTTTGGTCCGGTTCAAGCTGAATAAACACGGGAGATCCCTCGGAGATGTTATAGCGAGTCTTGATCTTCGTCCAATCAAGGGCATCCGGCTTTAGCAGGTCGTCGATGGTAAAGGCCGCTTTGATGTCGATGCCCGCCTCCTGGACTGCGCTCTGTATCTTGTCAACTTGGCCCTGAATGCCAACTAACTGGCCTTCCTGCTTCACGTTCGACCGTGCCAACTCGTTCAGCTTTTCCCTCAAACCGTCTAAGGCGTCGGTGTTTTTCCCAATATTTTGCGTAAGCAATTCCATTGCGGAAATAAGGGCTTCGTTAGTCGTTTTCACCGACGACATATTTGCCCGCACTACGTAGTCCGAGACCACAAATGCAGTAACTCCTGCTCCGAGCCACGTGAGAACCATTCTGGCTACGAGCCAAGTCCCTTTGACAACATATTCCATCTGAATGAACTCCTAAGTCCAACCTTCCAGCATGTTGGACTGATTTGATTAATACTCTCCCAAGGATACGCCCGATCTTGGCAAAGGATACCCCTCTGCACCTAACGCCCTTGTGACTATTCTGCCTTCACTTTGTACCGCGGGGTTTAGGATAACGGCAAGAGTAGCGGATTTTGTGCGGCTGGGCTTTCTGCTGCAGAGAGTTGATCGCACGATCTACGAACGCGGACAGGCTCCTTCAAACGTCATCAAGATCAATGATGTCGTGCACGTCAATGACCCGGTATACGCGCGGCTTTCCTCCTACGGTTTCCACGACGAGATCGATGACGAAGCCTTTCTGAAAAGGATTTCCGTCAGGCTTCATGATTTCCTCCTTTATCCGCTGCCCCGTGAGGTCAGATGCATAGATCAATGTACGAGGGGTCATGTCGATACTTTCAACAATCCCTTTTTCCGATGTTCTTTTGCCGACCCGTAAATCCTCCACGCTGGACTGATGCAATCGCATTAAAACACGGGGATAAGGGACACTTTTTGATTGTTCAATTTCGCGACGCTGCTCGATGACGTTGGCCTCAATCAGTACCGCATCATCCTTCTCGATGACAATTTCCTGCAAGACCTTACCGTTCTTGTAGCGAGCTTCGATCTTCAAGCGCCCGGTGCTGTCCCGAACCACCGACTGCACCGCCTCAACGAGATTTTTTAATTGGGCAGTAGTCGGATCTTCAAGCCGACCACCGGGCAACTTGAGCTGTCCAACCATGCGTGCGAGGTGTTTCACAAAGTCGATTGCAGTGTTGGCGTACTCCATCGTGGTGATGATTGGTGCCAAAGCTGGCAACATCTCCAGAATAATGGAACCCTTTCTCACTTCCACGATCAGTAGGCGGGTTTCGTCGAGATCCACGCCAGGTCGTTGCGCCCTGACCCGCGCTTCGTGCTCTCGTGCAAGACCTGTAAGTGAGGCAGTAAAATCCAAGAGGTCGATTGGATCACTATTTTCGATCACAACTACAATCAGTGGAACTTCACCCGAGAGGCGTTGCACCTGTGGAACTAAGGTTCCGTGACGAGAAACTGCCAAACCATCAACTCCAGAATACGAAATGTGAAACTATGCATAGCCAAGTGCTTCTGAGAAACAACAATTCTCGGCTGCCGAGGTGGCTCTATACAAAAGTCAGGCTCGCCCCATGGCAAGCTTCACCCCCGCAGCCCATGCAAAAGCGCCGCGCAGCCCATCAGCTTCACCGCTTCATCCAGTGACAGTTCGGCCTCCAGCACGGTGCCGCGTGCAAGGTTCATCTGGCCCGCTTCGGCGACCTCAACCACTTCGCGCAGCACCAAGGATGCGGCAATCAGGCGGTCGTGGGCCTCTTGGTACATGGCGGCGATAGCGGCGGTTTTCAGGGTCTGGTTCATAGTTTGTCCTTTCGTTTCGGTGATGGACACATGGGGGTAAAAGGCCGCGACTGAAGGGATCATAGATTGCTCTTTCGCGGCCCTTTGGATCACATATCTCCAAGTACAAAGTTGGATATCAGCACCTCGGCCCGCTCTGGCTGCGCGCCCTTTGCGCCAATCGTGTAGGTGGTTTTCACCTCACGGAATCGGAACGCAGCAAAGGTTTCACGCACCCCTTGAACGTCGTTTAAAGACAGGATGAAACGCCCCTTTAACGCCCCCAGCGATGTGGCCAGTTCTTCGAATCGCGCGCGGGAAAACAACAGCTTTCCATAGTCGGATTCGCAGCCCCAGTAAGGCGGGTCCAGATAGAACAGCGCATCGGGGCGGTCCACCCGCCGGATAAACTCCGCGAAGTCCAGACAGGTGATTGTCACGCCTGATAACCGGCTGTGCAGCGCCTCCAGATCAGGCTCCAATGTGGTCAGGTTGAAGCGCCCTGGGCGATCTGTTGACAGACCAAAGTTGCGCCCCGAAACCTTGCCGCCGAAGGCACAGCGCTGCAGGAACAAGAACCGCGCCGCACGCTGCATATCGGTCAGGGTTTCGGGATCGACCGCCACCAGCCGATTGAAGTTGGCTTGCGTGGTGATCTGGAACCGCAGCAGGTCGAGGAAAGCCACGTAATGCTCTTGCAGCACCCGGAACAGGTTATACACATCGCGGCCCCGGTCATTGATAAACTCGGCCTGTGGGCGGCGGGTGCGGCGCAGGAAAATCCCGCCCATGCCAACGAAGGGCTCGCAATAGGTGCGGTGAGATGTGTCAGCATCGATGAGGGCACAGATGCGCTTGGCCAAGTTGCGTTTGCCGCCCAGCCATGGGGCAATCGGGCGGGTCGGGTCGATGGGTGTTAACGGGATGTTCATTGGTTGAAGCGCCTATTCAAGCCTGCCCGAAAGGGCGGTGCGGCCATAAATTTGCTTTGGTCGATGGGGTGGGTTTGATACTGTTTTTCCCCGTGTTGGGGGGTGCTGATAACACCCCCCGGCCTCCCCTATGGGGCCGCGTTATGGCCGGAAGCTGGGCTTCACCATCACTTCGAATTCGGCAATCGTTTGGGTTTGCCCACCCAACGTGGCAACCACCTGGCCTGCCCATTCGCCGGGTGTAAAAGCCCCGGCATTGAACGTCACGGTCGCCAAAACTCCCGCTGCCACCACCGATGAGGCAACCACAGTTGCGGCACGGTCGCGGGCGAAAGCCTGCACCAAACCGCCGGTCAGTGTGGTCACCGGGCTGCCCGGCTCAAATGTCACCGGAACCTTCAAGATCAGATCATCCAGCATATGGATCGCCTCTAGCCGTGTCATGCGTATCTCCAAACACCGGGAATGCCCGGCACGTTCCAGTTTGCGGCAACGGTCGGTTGCGTCCAAGTGCCCGGCGTGGACGGGTTCTGCCAAAGGGCTGAGGCCACCGGGATCTGCCAACCACCCAAAGCCACAGGCACCCGCCAGGTCGCGGCCAAGGTCTGCGTTGGGGCCGCAATACCGATTGCGCCGCCTGCGGTCGCAAAGGCCATAGATCGGCCTATCGCACGCCCCGCCGCAGCAGCATCCGACCGCGCGCCACCCATCGCAATGCTTGCGCCAAATGCCACCCCCGCGCCGCTGGCTTGGACGGATGCCGACGCGATGGCCCCAACAGATGCCCCCCCTATTGCACGGCCCGCAGCCGCCGCAATACTGGCCCCGACAGCACTCGAGATCGCCGCACCAATAGCCTGACCAGCAGCTGCAACACTGGCCGCACCGCCGCCCGCCGCAATGGATGATCCGATAGCCAAACCGGCCACAGACACCAACGCCGCACTGCCCGCAACCGCCCCAACTGAAGCGCCGCCGATGGCGCGGCCCGACACTGCAATGCTGGCCGCCCCACCGCCAACCGCCATGGCTGATGCGGCAGAAACACCAGCACCCGAAGCCACAGCGGCCCCCGATGCCACCGCCCCAACCGACGCCCCGCCGATGGCACGGCCCGCTGCGGCAACGTTTGCCGCCCCGCCGCCAACTGCCATGGCTGATGCCAGTGAAACACCCGCCACAGCCACCAGCACCGCAGCCCCGCCCACAGCACTTGATGTGCCGCGCGCGGAGCCCGCGCCGGAAACAATGCTGCCCGCCACAGCGGCTGCGTCATCGCCAATTGGCCGACTGGCAAGGGGCGAAAAGCCTAGCATCAGGCTCTACCCCCTAAAAAATCGTCGTTATCAAACGCCAACGGGTTCTCTGCAATGATCACTTGAAAGGTGCCCCGCAGTGGCTGCATGTTTGAATTTTGGGGACTATCGTCATCTTTGGGCGCGTGTGGGTGCCTGCCCGCTTGCTTGGCGCTGGCGGCTGATCTTCCCAACAATAGCCTGACCCGTGATGCGTCACAATTCCAACAACGCCCTGTTTGCGCAGTCGCTTTATGTGACTGTCACAAACCCGGTCAGTGTAGTAACCCGCTGCGGTTCCAAACACCGCGTCCATGATCTGCTGGCGGCTAAACAAGACCCCCGGCCTGCGGGTGAACAACTCCAAGATTGCAAATTCCCCGACCGTCAGCCGCTGGCGCATGTCGCCTATCTCCACAGATTTGCAGCACATGTCCAATGTGAGCGTTTTGAATTGCCGGATGTCGTGTTTTTGATCCATTAGTAGATCGCCGTGATGATCACGAACCCAT
>JAYUHO010000340.1:0-3442 GCA_043766915.1 Cypionkella sp. | reverse complement strand
CAAGGCACGCTCTTTCGTTATTCCATTTTTAAGGCGTGCAAAAGGTCCAAACTTTGCAAACTCCGCTCCCACCTCATCTGCCATTGGTTTAAGGGAATTATGTAAGGAATTTTCACCATACTTTACCTTGATCAGTTCAAAATACTTTTTCCCAAAATTAACCTCATCAAAATCCACTGTAAGCACATCAGGTGAAAATCCAACGGCTATTCCTGAACCATCTCGACCATAGGATCGCCATTGACTTAGGAGGTCGCCTTTTTCTGAAAGACAAAAGGCAAAACCTTCGGTTGAGTCCGGGTATCCTTCCACAATGACTGCGGCGACATCTACCAATTCAGGCGGCAAATCAGTGCCTCGAAGAAGCTGAGCAAATACTCTACCGAGAACCCTACCTTCAAGTGTATCGTTTGCAGAAGACAGAGCCGAAAGTCTCAACTCTCTTTTCTGAAGTATGGCAAACCCTGTCTGTGTGCTGCAGTAGTGAAATAACAGCCTATTACTTGTCATAGATCGAATCCATTTTGGGAAGATTAGGGCGGTACCAACATCGTTTAAGATGCCCGCAGCACGCAATGTGTCCACTAGATCTCGGACATAATCAATGACCGCTCAGGGGTCATCGCTGCCATGCGGCAACTTTATGCGCTGACCAAAGCCCAAACACCCTCCCTTCACCCCCCCCCGCCTTTTCCCTAGCCATCCCGCCAACTCTCCTATAATCTTCCCCTCAGACCCGGAAAACCGGGCGTATCGGCAGAGCAGACGGCAATACAGGCGGTTACCCCATGACAGAGATGGTCTATGGCTCTATGCCCACGCGGGTGGCAGAGCCGGTGCTTCCGCGCTGGTGGCGCACAATCGACAAGTTATCAATGGTGGCGATTTTGCTGCTGTTTGCATTGGGATTGCTGCTCGGGCTGGCGGCCTCGGTGCCTCTGGCCACGCGCAACGGGTTGGACCCGTTCTATTACGTGCAACGGCAGGCGGGGTTCGGCGGGCTGGCGATTGCGGTCATGCTTGGTATTTCCATGATGACACCGGATATGGTGCGCCGGTTGGGGGTCATTGGTTTTGCGGCGACCTTTGTGGCGCTGGCGCTGCTGCCGATCTTTGGCACCGACTATGGCAAAGGCGCTGTGCGCTGGTTCAGCTTTGGATTTATCAGCCTGCAGCCTTCTGAATTCCTGAAGCCGGGGTTCATCATCCTGACCGCCTGGTTGATGGCCGCCAGCCAGCGGCTGGACGGCCCACCGGGGAAACTGTATTCGTTTGGGCTGTTGATCACCGTGGTTGCCCTGCTTGTCATGCAGCCAGATTTTGGTCAGTCAATGCTGATTTTATTCGGGTGGGGCGTGGTTTATTTTGTGGCCGGGGCGCCGATCTCGCTGCTGGTCGGGCTTGGCAGCTTGGCGGCGTTCGGCGGCGTGTTGGCCTATAACAGTTTTGAATATCTGGCCAAACGGATCGACGGCTTCCTGAGCCCTGATCTTGATCCCCGCACCCAGCTGGGTTTTGCCGCCAATGCAATTCAGGAAGGCGGCTTTTTTGGCGTTGGAATTGGCGAGGGCCAGGTGAAGTGGCTGCTGCCCGATGCGCATACCGATTTCATCATTGCGGTGGCCGCCGAAGAATACGGGCTGGTTCTGGTGCTGATCATCCTTGCGCTTTATGCCACGGTTGTGGTGCGCAGTTTGCTGCTGCTGACGCGCGAACGTGATCCGTTTACCCGGTTGGCCGGCACCGGGCTTGCGTGTATTTTCGGGGTGCAGGCGATGATCAATATGGGGGTGGCGGTGCGGTTGCTGCCCGCCAAGGGAATGACCTTGCCATTTGTCAGCTATGGCGGATCGTCGGTGATTGCGGCCGGAATTACCGTTGGCATGTTGCTGGCGCTGACCCGGACGCGGCCTCAGGGCCAGATCAGCGATATTTTCCACAAAGGCCGACGCTGATGGCGGCTCCGTTGGTGCTGATTGCGGCGGGCGGCACGGGGGGGCATATGTTTCCGGCCCAGGCGCTGGCCGAAGCGATGTTGGCGCGGGGCTGGCGGGTGAAGTTATCAACCGATGTGCGCGGCGCACGCTATGTCAGCGGGTTTCCGGCGGGGACCGAAGTGGTGGTCTTGTCATCGGCCACCTTTGCGCGGGGGGGCAGCGCGGCCAAACTGCTGGTGCCGTTCCGCATTGCGGGCGGCGTTGTCAGCGCGCTGTGGTCAAGCTTGCGCGACAGCCCGGCGGTGGTGGTTGGCTTTGGCGGCTATCCGTCGATCCCGGCGCTGGTGGCGGCTTGGGTGTTGCGCAAACCCCGGATGATTCATGAACAAAACGGCGTGTTGGGACGGGTGAACCGGATCTTCGCGCGCCGGGTGATGGCGGTGGCCTGTGGCACCTGGCCCACCGACCTGCCGCAGGGGATTGCGGGCATTCATACGGGCAATCCGGTGCGTGCGGCGGTGCTGGACCGCAGCGGTGCCGGGTATATTGCGCCGGGCGAGTATCCGATGGACGTTCTGGTGATCGGCGGCAGTCAGGGCGCACGGATCTTGGCGGATGTGGTGCCAGCAGCGATTGCGGCCCTGCCTGAGGGACTGCGGCGCTGGCTGCGGATAACCCAACAGGCCCGCGCCGAAGACTTGGATCGTGTCGTTGCCGCCTATGATCACGCCGGCATTGCCGCCGAAGTGGCGCCATTTTTCGCGGATATTCCGCGCCGTCTGTCCGAAGCGCAACTGGTGATCAGCCGGGCAGGGGCGTCGTCGGTGGCCGATATTTCGGTCATCGGGCGGCCCGCGATTTTGATCCCTTTCGCAGCCGCGACGGGCGATCATCAAACCGCGAATGCGCGTGGATTGGTCGATGCCGAGGCCGCAATCCTGATCCCCGAGGCCGCCCTTGATGTGGCCAACCTGTCTGCGCAGATTGCCGCTGTTTTGGGCACGCCAGCCGCCGCCGCGCAGATGGCGCGCAACGCGCATGCCCAGGGCAGGCCGGATGCCACCGAGCGATTGGTTGCGGTTGTGATAAATGTGAGTGAAGGAAACCCCCAATGAACGCCACCAAACTGCCGATGGAACTGGGGCCGATCCATTTTGTGGGCATTGGTGGCATCGGCATGTCGGGGATTGCCGAAGTGCTGATGACGCTTGGCTACCGGGTGCAGGGATCGGACGCCAAGGCCAGCAAGATCACCGAGCGGCTGGTCGGCCTGGGCGCGGTTTTTCATGAAGGACAGCGCGCCGAAAACATCGGCGATGCGGCGGTGGTGGTGATTTCTTCCGCGATCAAAAAGGGCAATCCTGAGTTGGAAGAAGCCCGCCTGCGCGGCCTGCCCGTGGTGCGCCGGGCGGAAATGCTGGCAGAGCTTATGCGGATGCGGTCCAATATCGCAATCGCGGGCACCCATGGCAAGACGACCACCACCACGATGGTAGCCACCTTGC
>JAYUHO010000339.1:0-23564 GCA_043766915.1 Cypionkella sp. | reverse complement strand
TTTATGTCAACGGCTTGTGGGTTTTTACTGTCGCAAGGCGATAAGGCGATCTTTGGGGCGTATCTTAGCCTGCAAGAGTTGGGCGTTTACAATATCGGCTATTTTCTGGCGTCGTTCCCGGTGCTGTTGGCCGGGGCCGTGGTGGGTCGGATTATGATCCCGCTTTACCGCGATCATCCCCCCAGTGCATCGGCGGCAAATTTCACCAAGATGCGGCGGCTGCGCTTTGGCGTGACGGGGGGCACGCTGATATTGCTGGCGGTGCTGGCGTTAGTGGGGGTGGCGTTGGTCGGGGTGATGTATGACGCGCGCTATGCGGGGGCGGGGGCGATTGTGGTGGCGATTGCTTGTGTGCAAATGCCCGGCGTGATTGGCATGACCTATGATCAGTCGGCCTTGGCGGCGGGTGACAGCCGGACGTATTTCGGCCTGATGGCGTTGAAGGCAACGGTGCAGACAGGGGCGTTTCTGATCGGCGTGGCGCAGGGCGGCTTGTTGGGTGCGCTGTTGGCGCAGGCGATTGCGTTAGTCGTGTTGCATCCTGCCATCGTGTTGTTGGCGCGCAAGCATCGCGCTTGGGATCCATTGCATGATGCGGTGTTTTTTGCAGCGGCGGCGGCACTGGCGGGCTTTGCCCTCTGGGCACAGGGGTGGATTTTTGGCGGATAGTGCCATCATCGCGTCTGGGATTTGCCCGATTTCTGGGTTAGCAGGTCGCAGGCCTTGTTTGATGGACCCTTTGCGATGAATATCGAAAAAACTGCTCTTGCTGATGTTTTGGTGCTGACCCCTGCCCGTTTTGGCGATGATCGGGGGTGGTTTTCGGAAACCTGGAACGCGCCCCGGATGGCGCAGGCGGGGCTTTCGATTGATTTCGTGCAGGACAATCACTCGATGTCTGGGGCCGTCGGCACCCTGCGCGGGCTGCATTATCAATCACCGCCGCACGCGCAGGACAAACTGGTGCGGTGCACGCGTGGGGCGATATTCGATGTGGCGGTGGATGTGAGGGTGGGCTCGCCCGGCTATGGATCTTGGGTTGGGGTGGAATTGACGGCGCAGAATGCCAGGCAATTGTTCGTGCCCAAGGGATTTCTGCACGGGTTTGTCACGCGCGTGGCCGATACCGAGGTGCAGTATAAATGCAGCGATATCTATGCGCCGGAGTGTGATGGCGGTATCCGGTGGGATGATCCTGATATTGGCATCGACTGGGGGCTGACGGGCGCGCCGGTGTTGTCGGCGAAAGATACCGCTGCCCCGCTGTTGCGCGATTTTGTATCCCCGTTTGTATGGAGGCCAGCGGCATGAAAATTCTGGTAACGGGCGGTTTGGGATTTATCGGATCGGCCGTGGTGCGGCTGGCGGTGGCGCGCGGGCATGAGGTGGTTAACCTTGATGCAATGACTTACGCCGCCTGTCTTGAAAACGTGGCGTTGGTGGCGGGATCAAACCTGTATTCGTTTGAACAGGCCGATATCCGCGATCGCGCGGCGCTGGACCGGGTGTTTGCCGATCATCGCCCCGATGCGGTGATGCATCTGGCGGCGGAAAGCCATGTCGACCGGTCCATCGACGGGCCAGCCGATTTTATTGACACCAATATCACCGGTACGTTCAATATGCTGGAGGCCGCGCGCGCGCATTGGGTGCGGATGGGGCGGCCCGAGGCGTTCCGGTTTCACCATATTTCCACCGATGAGGTGTTCGGCAGTCTGGGCGAAACAGGTCAATTCACCGAACACACGCCCTATGCGCCCAATTCGCCCTATTCGGCGTCGAAGGCGGCAAGTGATCATCTGGTGCGGGCTTGGGCGGAAACTTATGGTCTGCCCGTGGTGATGACGAATTGTTCGAACAATTATGGCCCTTATCATTTCCCAGAAAAGCTGATCCCGGTGGTGATCTTGAACGCTTTGGCGGGGCGGCCTATTCCGGTTTATGGGGCCGGGGTGAACGTGCGCGACTGGCTTTATGTTGAAGACCACGCCGATGCGTTATTGTTGGTGGTGCAAAAGGGCACGGTCGGCCGCAGCTATAATATCGGCGGCGAGAATGAGGCGCGCAATATTGATATTGTTCACAAAATCTGTGCGATTTTGGATGAGTTGGTGCCGAGTGGTGCCCCGCATGACCGGCTGATCACCTATGTGACCGACCGGCCAGGCCATGACCTGCGCTATGCGATTGATCCCGCCCGCATCCGTCAAGAGTTGGGCTGGCGGCCCTCGGTAACGTTGGATCAGGGGCTGCGGCTGACGGTGCAATGGTATCTGGACAATGCCTCTTGGTGGCAGCCGCTGCAGGCCCGCGCGGGCGTGGGGCAACGATTGGGTGTAAAGGCATGAAGCTGTTGGTGTTTGGCCATACGGGCCAAGTGGCGCGGGAACTGGCGCGGCGATTGCCAAAAGACGTGCAGGCGGTATTTTTATCGCGCGACCAAGCGGATTTGACTGATCCTGCGGCCTGCGCGGCGGCGGTTGCGATGGCGGGCGTGGATGCGGTGATCAATGCTGCGGCCTGGACGGCGGTGGATAAGGCCGAAGCGGAAGAGGTGGCGGCGACGGTGATCAACGGTGACGCCCCTGCCGCCATGGCGCAGGCTTGTGCGGCGCGGTTGCTGCCGTTTGTGCATATTTCCAGCGATTATGTGTTTGATGGTGCCGGAGATCAGCCGTTTGCGGTGGATCATCCGACCGGGCCGTTGGGGGCCTATGGGCGATCAAAGCTGGCAGGCGAAAGGGGCGTGCGGGCGGCGGGTGGCGCGCATCTGATCTTGCGCACGTCTTGGGTGTTTTCGGCGCATGGGGCGAATTTTGTAAAAACCATGGTGCGGCTGGGGCGGGACCGCGCCAGCCTGAACGTGGTGGTGGATCAGATCGGTGGGCCCACGCCGGCAGCAGCGATTGCGGATGCGGCTTTGGCGGCGGCGCGCGCGATGGTGGATGGTGCTGCTGGCGGCACCTATCATTTTGCGGGCGCGCCGGATGTATCCTGGGCAGGGTTTGCGCGCGAAATTATGCAGCAGGCGGATTTGCCCTGTGTCATCAATGATATCCCCACCAAAGACTATCCGACCCCTGCCAAACGTCCGCTGAATTCGCGGCTGAATTGCGATAGTTTTCACCGCGATTTCGGCGTGGCGCGGCCCGATTGGCGGGCTGCTTTGGACGAAATTTTACAGGAGCTGACGGCATGAACCGCAAAGGCATCATTCTGGCAGGTGGATCGGGCACAAGGCTGTGGCCGATCACCATGGGCGTGTCGAAACAACTTTTGCCGATCTATGACAAGCCGATGATCTATTATCCGCTGTCGGTGCTGATGCTGGGCGGCATCCGTGAGATTGCAATCATCACCACTCCGGACGATCAAAGCCAGTTCATCCGGCTGTTGGGCGATGGCAGTCAATGGGGATTGCACCTGACATATATCGTGCAACCCAACCCGGACGGATTGGCGCAGGCCTATCTGCTGGCGCGCGATTTTCTGGCGGGCGCGCCATCGGTATTGGTGTTGGGCGATAACATTTTCTTTGGCCACGGCCTGCCGGAAATGCTGGCGACTGCGGCGGCCAAACCTCATGGCGGCACGGTGTTCGGGTACCGCGTGTCTGACCCCGAACGCTATGGCGTGGTGGATTTTGATGCCGATGGCAATGTCCGCCAGATCATTGAAAAACCCGTAAAACCGCCGTCGAATTTTGCCATTACCGGGCTTTATTATCTGGACGCGCGGGCGCCCGACTTTGCGGCGCAGGTCAAGCCATCGGCGCGGGGGGAGCTTGAAATTGCTGATCTGCTGGAACTTTATCGCGCCGAAGGGTCGTTGACGGTTGAGCGTATGGGGCGCGGCTTTGCCTGGCTTGACACCGGCACACATGGCAGTCTGCTGGACGCGGGCAATTTCGTGCGCACTCTCGAAGCGCGTCAGGGCCTGCAGGTGGGCTGCCCCGATGAGATTGCCTATCGCAGCGGGTGGATTGATCGCGCGGCATTGGCGGCGCGGGCCGAGATTTTCCGCAAAAATGATTACGGGCGGTATTTGTTGGGCATTTGTGACGAATAGACCGGCAGTGTGGTCGGCAGATCAGCCAATCATGCTGGCCGTGCCGATCAGCAACAGCGTTGTCACAACCGCTATGACGGCATAACGCGGCAAGCCAAAAATCGGGCGGCCCGGATCGTCGATCATCCGCAAGACGGCGTTGCCGACCCGGCCTTTGGGCGCGCGCATTTCGGGGATGCAAACAACGGGCAGCAGATCAAGCTGGCGCTGCATCTGCGCGGCTGTGCGCACCACGGGCCGCGCCAGATCAAGCAGGAACGCAAGGATCAGCGCCCCTAAAAGGCTGACCACCGACCCCGCCATGGCAATCTTTTTGCCACCATTTCCAAGCGGATGCTCGGGGATAATTGCGCGTTCCAGCAAGGTAAAGCGTTCGGCCTGCTGGCGTTCGGTCAGCCGTTGGGTGGTTTGCGCTTCTGCCATGCGCTGGGTGACAACGTCATATTGGTCCTGCAACTGTGTCAGGCGACGATCATAGCCGTTCAGCACACGCTCTACCTCGGGCGTTGCGGCAAGCGCCGTTTGGATAGAATCGCGCCGCGCCGTGATGGCGGCGATCTGGGCATCCAGCACTTCGGTTTTGGCAGCGATTTCATCCAGTTGACGGCGATCAGTTTCCCGCAGATTTTGCTTTTGTTCGATCACCGCGCGTTGGCCCGCCAAAGCGGCGCGGTCTTGATTCACCTGGCGCAGGTCGTCATCAAAGCCAGCCAATTCGTCGCGGCGGCCATCGCGCAGGGTGGGAAGAGCATCGGCATTGGCATTTTTATAGGCGGAAATTTCGGCCTCGAGGGCTGCGATATCTTTCCAGATCCGCGCCTCTTCTTCCTTGAAAAACTCGACGTTCTGGGTGGCTCGTTCGCGTTGCCCGGCGGCACTTTGATCAAGAATACCTTGGGCAAAATCATTGGCCACGCGGGCGGCCAGATCGGCATTGCCCAGTTTGGCATAGATTAAAATGGCCGAAATGCTGCGGGCTTGCCCAAAGGTTTGTCCGCCGGCATCTTCAACCGCCTGAAATCGCACGGCTTCGCGCAGCAGCATGATTTTGGCATCTATCGGCACGGCAGTCAGATCAGCAAAAAGGCCATGCCGATCAATCATCGCAATCAGGTTTTCGCGGGTGGTCAGACGCTGTTCTATGGTTTGCAGCACCTGCGCCGCCCCACTGGCAACCGGGGCTGCGCCATCGGCGGTTTGGGTTACGGCCGGGCCTTGAATCTGAATGACGGCGGCGGTTTCAAACACATCGGGGCGCGATTTTGCATAAATCACCGATGCTGCCATACCCAACACGGTGATCACAATGATCATCCAGCGGCGGCGCAAGATCAGGCCGATCAGCTCTTCTACGGATTGAATCTGTCCCATGCGTGCCGCCTAGCCTTTTGCATAGCGGTAGCGGCCCGCGTTGAAATCCTGAGCGCGGTTCAGCACCACCCCCATCAAGGGAATGCGACCTTCCAGCAATCGCTCGCAGGCGCGAATCTCATCAGGGGTGGTTTTGGTGCCATCGGTGACCAACAAAATGGCATCCACACAGGGGCCAAGCGCCAGCACGTCATCGTTTACCAAAATTGGCGGCACGTCGTAAATCACCACCTCGGGATCAAGCTGTTCCAGCATGGCCGCCAGTGCCGACACCGTATCGGGGTCATGCAGGGTTTCCGAGGCTTTATCAATTGCAACGCCGTTCAGACCCAGCGCAAGCGTGCGGCCATGACGGCGAAAGAGGCTTTCCAACGGCTGCTCGCCCGATAGAAATTCTGACAGCGCATGTTCTTCGCGGATGCCCAAAATCCGCGCCAGTTCGGGGCGGCGCAGATCAAGATCAAGCAGCACAGTGCGGCTGGAGGGGCGGCGCGCCAGACTTAAGGCAAGGTTGGTGGCCACAAAGGATTTACCACAGCCATGGGTCGGCGAGGTAACCGCAATGCGCCTCCAGCCTTTTTCAGTCAACCCATGCAACAGCCGCGTGCGTAAAACATCAAACGCCACCGCTGCAGGGTGATCACTGGCGTCAAGAAACAAACCGTTTCCAGTCAGAACCGTTGGCGACAGCGCAACGGGCCCGAGTGATTCCCAGACTTTGGCCGGATTTACCAGATTGCCGGGCAGCGGCGAGGCAAAGATTTCCCGACCCGTCGCCAGATCAAGGGTAACTGGTGGAGAAGCCGCATGCGGTCCTGCCCGAAACAGCGAGACGCCTGTTCCGCGCGGCCCCGAACCCGTGCCGGTTTTGGTGGCGGCCATGCCTGAAAACTCCACATCTGCGGGGCCATTTGGCCGCGTCATCAAAATAGTGTGTCTGGACATTCGACAGACAGGCTCCTGCGTGGCGCTGCCCAAACGGACGGCAAGCATTCATACAAGCCCTGCCCGGCGACAGGGATGACACCGACCGGATCGTAAAGCGACCAAAGCCCGGATGCTATGGGCCGCCAAATAATCCAACCGGGCCCCCGCCCAGATTTCCGGTTTCTAGCAGACACCTCGGCAAAATGAAAGACTTCCACCATGGCCGTTGCCATGGCATTGGTCAGGTGATCACCGTAGTGTGACAAAATGGATGCCAGCGAGATAGACGCCAAATGCCCGACACGCCCCGGCCTGTGATCGACGCCGTTGTGATTGGTCGCAACGAAGGGGCGCGGCTTTTGGTGTGTTTGCAGTCTTTGGCGGGCCGGGTGCGCAGGGTTGTCTATGTTGACAGCGGATCGTCAGATGGGTCGGTCGCGGCGGCGCGGGCCTTGGGGGCGGATGTTGTTGAACTGGATATGGCCCAGCCGTTTACTGCGGCAAGGGCGCGCAATGCTGGACTGGCGATGTTGGACGGCCCCGATTTTGTGCAGATGGTGGACGGGGATTGTATAATTGATCCGGGGTGGATCCCTGCAGCGTTGACAGCCGTTGGTCAAAATCCCGGCGCTGTGGTTGTTTGTGGGCGGCGGCGTGAGAAGTTCCCCCACGCATCGGTTTACAATCGGTTGATTGATCTGGAGTGGGATACGCCGCTGGGGTCGGTTGCCGCCTGTGGCGGCGATGCGCTGATGCGGTTTGCAAGCCTGATGGCGGTGGGGGGATACCGCGATGATCTGATCGCGGGTGAAGAGCCTGACCTGTGTTTGCGGCTGCGCGCGGCGGGCGGGCAGATCTGGCGCATTGAGGCCGAGATGACGTTACATGACGCTGCGATCACCCGGTTTGGGCAGTGGTGGCGCAGAACCGTGCGGGCGGGGCATGCCTATGCGGAAGGGGCTGCCCTGCATGGGCGCGGGGTTGAGAGGCATTGGGTCAAGGAGACGCAGCGCGCCGTGCTGTGGGGTTTGGGTTTGCCGGGTGTAATTTTGATCGTCGGGTTGATCTATCCGCCGGGTTTGTTGTTTGTGCTGATTTATCCGGCGCAAATCTGGCGGCTGTCTCAAAAGGGCGGCTGGCACTGGGCCGTCTTTACGGTGTTGGGAAAGTTTGCCGAAGGCTGGGGTGTATTGGGGTATTGTTTTGGGCGGATGCGGGGAAAAAAACAGGGCCTGATTGAATACAAGTGATCCGTGCGGGACCTGTTGCTGCCCCAAAAACCCGCCTTAGCCAAACCGCAGCCGTAGCGCCGCAAAGACTTGTTGCGGTAAGATAGCAACGCAGGCCGCATAGCGGGGGATCAAGCGGTTGGGACTGGTCAGCGCCCGCCAGGCCCATTCCATTGCAATCTGGCGCACCCAGCCGGGCGCGCGGGTTTGACTGCCTGCTATAAAATCCAACCCCGCACCCACCGAAGCAAACCCGACAGATGGCGCAAGTTTACGGCCAAGGGCGGCGAACGCTTCTTGTTTCGGGGCCCCCAGTGCCACAAAGCACAGCCCAACACCCAGTCGGGCAAGCGTTTCAAAAATCTGGGCCGCTTGCGGGCCGGTTGGATCAAACCCCATCGCCGGAGCGTGACATAACACAATGTTCAGCCCCGGATTAGACTGCATCAAATGCTGGGCCGCCGCATCAAGGGCGTCTTGCGTGCTGCCCACCATGGCCACGCTGGCATTTGTTTTGGCGGCCACCCGCGCCAGCGGCTCGACCAGATCAGATCCGGGCACCAACGACACCGGGCGGTGTGCCAGATACGACAACCAAACGATTGGGTTTCCATCGGCAACGACCAAATCTTGCGCCGCATAGTCATGGCGGAACGCAGCAGAGTTTCGCAGTTTTACCAGATGATCCAAGTTGATTGTTGCCAAAGCAAATCCTTGTTTTGCCGCTAATCGAGCTTCAACAGCGGACAGCAACGCAGCTTTGTCGGCAATGTTAACCACAACCTCAGAGTCGGAAAACCGGAACTTCACGCCTGGCCTCGTTTATTGACATAGCATCCTATATCAGGCGCAGCGCCCAAATGAAGGGGGAGTTTTTATAGAACGCAAGCACTGTGTATCACTACCTTGTGTTTTTAAGGGGTGCCACCGACGACGGTCTGGAATTGCCAGTCCGCATGCCGGTCTTGGGCCGCGACCGGCACGCCAGCGACCGTCCGCGCTTTGTTGCGGCTTTGGGCGTTTTGGTCTTACAAACACAGGCGCCCTGCCATGATTGGGAGGACCATTTTCCTTTGCCAGCCCACGGATGCAAACGGGAAAAGTTGGATATTCGGTAGCTTCAGCGCTGCCGCAAATACCAATTTTTGCAAGGGTGCGCTGAATATAGCCCAAGGGAGTGGCTTGTGGTAAACCCGGCAAAATCCCGTTCGCCGCGTGAAAGTGTAACGTCCTGTGTCATCGCCCAACACCTTTGCTTATTTCATGATTGCGGTGTGGCCGTTTGTGACCTGGGCGTTGTGGCGGCGGCTGGATGCGGCGCATGCGTTGATATGGACGATTTTGGCCGGATATTTGGTGTTGCCGCCGCTGACGGCGCTGAACCTGCCGGTGATTCCCGATTTGGATAAAGTTTCAATCCCGAATCTGATGGCGTTGTTTTGTGCGCTGTACCTTCTAAAGGACAAGATCAGTTTTTTGCCGGATGGATTTGCAGGTAAATTGCTGATTGTGATGTATGTTGTGTCGCCGTTTGGGACGGTTCTGACCAATCGCGATCCGCTATACTTTGGCGTGGTGACGATCCAGGGCATGCGGCTTTACGATTCCGTGGCGGCAGTTGCCAATCAGGCCATCGTGGTGTTGCCGTTCTTTTTGGCGCGGCGTTATCTTGGGACGCCGGACGGGATGCGGGCCATATTGACAGCGCTGATTGCGGCGGGGTTGGTCTATTCGGTGCCGATGCTGATCGAAAGTCAGCTGTCACCGCAGATGAACGTCTGGTTCTACGGCTTTTTTCAGCATGATTTCTTTCAAACCATCCGCCAAGGTGGTTATCGCCCTGTGGTGTTCCTGCCGCATGGGCTGTGGGTCGCGTTTTTTGCGCTGATGTGCCTGCTTGCAGCGGCCATAGTGCTGCGCAGCGCAGTGCCCGAGGCGCGCCCAAGGGCGTTGATGATCCTGGGATATCTATTTTTCATTGTGATAATGTGTAAAAGCGCTGGTCCGTTGGTTTATGCGGCGGCAGTGGTGCCGCTGATCTTGTTTGCCAGCGCGCGCGTTCAGATTGGGGTGGCGGCCGTCCTTGCCATTGTTGTGATGCTATATCCGCTGTTGCGCAGTTTTCACGTGGTGCCGCTGGACTACATCTTGCAACTTGCCGACGGGTTCAGTGCCGATCGTGCCTATTCGTTGCAGTTCAGGATCGAAAATGAAGAACTGCTTTTGGCGCGGGCGCAAGAGCGGCTGTTGTTCGGTTGGGGCGGCTATGGCCGCAACTTTTTACATGATCCGGCAAACGGCCAGATTTCGACCATCGCCGATGGGGCATGGATCATCGTTTTGGGGATTTATGGCTGGATTGGTTTTCTGGCCGAGTTTGGTTTGACGGCGCTGGCGTTGTTCTTGTTGGGCCGCGAGGCTTTACTGCAAAAAACGGCGGCGTTTTCGCCCTATGTTGCGGGGTTGGCATTGATCCTTGCGGCAAATATGATCGATCTTTTGCCCAATGCCACACATATTCCGTTTACGTGGCTGATGTCGGGTGCGCTGCTGGGCGAAGCAGAGCGGTTGGCGCGGCTGCGCAAATCTTTGGCCATCGATACCCGGCGTCAAAGCCCGCATGGATCAGCGCCAAGGCGCACGGTTATCTGATGGGGTTGCGCGTCGATATTGGTCTGTTTGCGCATAATGAGGCAGCCGGAATCGCGGCCATGCTAAGCGGGCTGGCAGGGCAGGATATTTTTGCAGATGCAGGGATTTCGGTGCGGGTTTTGGTGCTGGCGAATGGCTGCAGTGATGACACCGTTGCGATTGCGCGGATGCAGTCGCGGCCGCCGGTCGAGGTGTTTGATCTTGCCGCCGGGGGGAAATCGCGCACATGGAACAGGTTTGTGCATGATCTGGCGCGGGCGGATGCCGATCTGTTGGTCTTTATGGACGCCGATATTGCGTTTTCCACCCCAGACACGCTGCGAAGTTTGGCGCAACAGCTGCAGGATCGGCCCGACCTGTGGGTGATCAACAGTCAGCCGATCAAAGATATCATCGCGCGCCCGCAGGGCTTAACGGCAATGGATAAGATGATCGCCGCCGCATCGGGTGGCCTTGGCGATTGGAAAAATGCCATCTGCGGGCAGCTTTACGCCATGCCTGCGGCGCGTGCGCGTGCCTTTCATCTGCCGGTTGGGTTGCCCGTTGAAGATGGGTTTCTGCGGGCCATGGTGTTGACCGATGCCCTAACCCGCGCTGAGGACTTTTCGAGAATTGATGGCGCGGTTGGGGTTGCGCATATTTTTGCATCCGAACGCAGCATCGCCGCGTTGATCAAACATCAAACCCGGATTGTGATTGGATCGGCGATCAATGCGGCGTGTTTTGCGGATCTGCGGGTGTTGCCCCTGGATCGACGGCGGGCGGAATTGACGGCGGCGGCGCAGCAAGATGAGTGGCTGGCTGCGGTGATCAGGCGACGTCTTCCTGACTGGCCCTCTGGCTATGTGCCGGTTCACTTTTTGGTCAAGCGATTGGCGGTGTTGGTGGCAAATCCAAGGCAGTTGCTGCGCCCAAAGCAGGTAATGGTTGCTTTGGCAGGGTTTGGGTTTGACGCCATTGTTTACTGCCGCGCCCAACTTGCAATGAGGCGGGGAACCGGGGCCGGGCATTGGTAGGGATCAGGCCTTTGCCTGCGCCCTATCGTGGCCGCAATAGTGTTTTACCCCTGCATTGATCATTTGTCAGCGAGTACCTTTTTGTCTGATAAGGCGGGGTATGATCTGGCAGAATTTTGCGTTAAATTGAGTGGCCTAATCCCTTGGTGCTGTTGCGGGATTCGGTGAGGGACAAGCAGTTCTATGACCGACGACTTTGATCTGACGGGCGTCAGCGAGACTGATATCGCTGTGGTTGGCATGGCGGCGCACCTGCCCGGTGCTGCGGATATTGGCCAATATTGGGCAAATCTGCGCGATGGCGTCGAATCGATCCGTGTGCTGGCGGACGATGACCTGCTGGCGGCAGGTGAAAGCCCGGCGCGGATGCGAAAGCCGAATTATGTACCTGCCGCCGCTGTGCTGGACGGGTTTGAACAGTTCGATGCCGAATTTTTTGGATTTTCGCCAAAAGAGGCCGCGATCCTTGACCCGCAACACCGCCAGTTCATGGAAGTGGCGTGGGAAGCGTTGGAAAACGCAGGCCATCCGCCCGAGAATTTCCCCGGTGCCATCGGGGTTTATGCGGGCTGCGGCATGGGCAGCTATTTTTATTTCAACATCTGTTCCAACCCCGATCTGGTGGATCAGACCGGGATGTTTTTGCTGCGCCACACCGGCAATGACAAAGATTTTCTGGCCACCCGCGTCAGCCATATCTTTGATCTGAAAGGCCCGTCGATCAATCTTCAGACCGCCTGTTCCACATCTTTGGTTGCGGTGCATTTTGCATCCCAAGCGTTGTTGAACGGCGAATGTGATATGGCCTTGGCGGGGGGGGTGACGATAGAGCTGCCACACGCGCGCGGGTATCTTTACACCGAAGGCGAGATCCTGTCGCCCGACGGTCATTGCCACGCCTTTGATCACCGCGCCATGGGCACGGTGTTTGGGTCTGGCGCGGGGGTGGTTGTGTTGCGTCGCGCCCGCGATGCGATCCGCGATGGCGATCATATCTGGGCGATTGTCAAGGGATCTGCCGTCAACAACGATGGCGCGGCCAAAGCGGGCTATCTGGCCCCCTCGGTGGACGGTCAGGCGCGCTGTATTGCCGAAGCGCAGGCAATTGCGGGGGTGACTGCCGATACGGTTACTTACGTCGAATGCCATGGCACGGGCACCTATCTGGGTGATCCGATTGAGGTGGCGGCGCTGACGGCGGCGTTTCGGGAAACCACTGATGCGGTGGGGCAGTGCAGGATCGGCTCGGTGAAAACCAACATCGGGCATCTGGATACTGCCGCCGGGGTGGCCAGCCTGATCAAGGTGGCGCTTTCGTTGCACCATGGCCAGCTACCACCCAGTTTAGGGTACGATTCGCCCAACTCGGCGATTGATTTTGAAACATCGCCGTTTCGGGTGAATGACCGGCTGACCGATTGGGTGTCGGTTGGCCCGCGCCGGGGGGGCGTGAACAGCCTGGGCGTCGGTGGGACGAATGCGCATGCGGTGTTGGAACAGGCCCCGGTTCGGGCAGCATCCGAGGAAAGTCTGTGGCCGTTTCAACCCCTGGTGATTTCGGCCAAATCCAAAGCCGCCCTTGATGCGGCATCGCTGCGACTCGCGGCACATTTGCGCGACCATCCTGAACAGCCGCTTGCTGATGTGGCCTATACGCTTAAAGAAGGCCGTCGCGCCTTTGAAAAGCGCCGGGTGATTGTGGCCGACAGCCACCAACAGGCGGCGGAACTGCTGGACGGCGGTGATCCGCGCCGGGTGTTCAGCCATGATTATCTGGGTGCCGATCCGGATGTTGTGTTCATGTTCCCCGGTGGCGGCGCGCAATACGCGGGCATGGCGCGGGATTTATATGAAACTGAACCCGTTTTTGCCGATTGGATGGACAAGGGGTTGGCCATTCTGCAACCCAAACTCGATTACGACATCCGCGCGCTGTGGCTGCCTGCACCGGCGGATGAAGCGCATGCGACTGCGCAGCTAAAACGCCCGTCGGTGCAATTGCCGCTGATCATGATCACCGAATATGCGTTGGCACAATTGTTTCAAAGCTGGGGCGTGGTGCCCACTGCTTTGGTTGGCCATTCGATGGGCGAGAATACGGCAGCCTGTTTGGCAGGCGTGATCGGCTTTGAGGATTGCATCGGTCTGGTGCATTTGCGCGGCGTTTTGTTTGACACCATTGCGCCGGGGGGCATGCTGTCGGTGCCATTGGCCGAAGCTGATCTGCGTCCTTATCTGACGGGCGATCTTGATCTGGCCTCGGTCAACGCGCCGGGTTTGTGCGTGGTGTCGGGGCCGGATGCGGCACTGGTGCAACTGGCCGCGACTTTGGCGGAAACCGGTGTCGAGACGCAGCGCGTGATGATCGACATCGCAGCGCACAGCCGGATGCTGGAGCCGATTTTAGCGCGCTTCGGGGCGTATTTGCGTGGCATCAAACTGCACGCGCCCAACCTGCCGATAATCTCAAACGCAACGGGTCTGGCGTTGACCGATGCGGCAGCGACCGATCCCGCCTATTGGGTGGCGCATCTGCGCAACACGGTGAATTTTCAGTCCTGCATGGCCACGCTGATGGCGGAACCGGGCCGGGTGTATCTGGAAATGGGCCCCGGTCGGGCGCTTTCGTCGCTGGCGCAGGCCAATGGTGTGGCGGCGGGGCAGGTGGTGCCTGCCTTGCGCCATCCCGACCAGAACATGGCCGATGATGCCTGGCATATTGGCGCGATTGCGCGGTTATGGGCTTGCGGCGTGCCGGTGGATTGGGCCCCGATCTGGGGCGGCGCGCGGCGCCAACGGGTGCCGTTGCCGACATATGCGTTCCAACGCAAACCCTATTTCATCGAACCGGGGGCCGCGCGGGTGGCAGAGACGGCCGTCATGCCAGACCGCATTGATGACATGACCAACTGGGGTTGGAAACCGCAGTGGCGGCAGGCGGCGACGGGGTTTGATCTGGCGGCCGATCTGGCGGATGCCCCTGCGCAAACCTGGTTGATTTTCGCCGATGCCGAAGGGCTGGCCGCCGCCTGTGCCAGTCGGTTGCGTGCTGCGGGGCACCGTGTGACCATGGTGCGGGCAGGCGATGCCTTTGCCCGCGATGGCGAAGCGGGATATATTCTGGCACCCGAGCGGGGTCGCGAAGGGTATGATCTGCTGATCCGCGATCTGGTGGCGCGTGGCCATGTGCCCAGCCGGATTGCGCATTTTTGGTTGGTCACGGGCAAGCCGACGTTCAGGGCGGGGTCCAGCTTTTTCCACCGCAATCTGGAGCAGGGCTTTCATTCGCTGCTGTTTCTGGCCCAAGCAATTGCCGACGAAAATCTGCCGCGTCCGCTGCATATGACAGTGGTGACGACCGGCGCGGCGCAAACGGGGCGTGAAGGGCTGGCTTACCCGGAAAAAGCCACCGTTCTTGGCCCTGCGCGGGTAATTCCGCGCGAATTGCCGGGGTTCACGGTGGGGCTGCTGGATGTGGCGTTGCCGCCAATGGGGCGCGGGCAATCAATCGCAGCGGCTATGGTTGATCAGGTGTTGGAAGAGGTTCTGGCACCGCCTGCCTGCAGCATTGCTGCGGTGCGGGGCGAGCGGCGCTATGCGCAGGGACTGAAATCAGTGCCGTTGCCGCAAGATCAGTTTGCCCTGCCGCAGGGTGCGCATGTGTTGATCACGGGTGGGTTTGGCGGCATTGGGCTGACCATTGCCGAAGATATCATCCGGCGGTTCGGCGCAAAGATCACGTTGATTGCGCGCCGTAATTTGCCCGAACGACCCACCTGGCCCGCCTATCTGACTACGCATGATGCGGGTGATCCGATTGCGCGGCGTATTTTGGCACTGCAGCGGCTGGAGGCGTTGGGTGGGCAGGTGTTCGTCGCCTCGGCTGATGTCTGCAATATGGAAGATATGCGTGAAAGTGTGGCGCAAGGGGTGAACCGCTTTGGCCCGGTGCGCGGTGTGATCCATGCGGCGGGGGTGGTCGATGACGGCCCGTTGATGACGAAAACCCCTGCGCAGGTCGAGGAAGTCTTTGCACCCAAACTGCACGGCACCTTGGTGCTGGATCAGCTGTTTCCCGATGGTTCGGTTGACGTGATGGTGCTGTTTTCGTCCACCTCAACCCAGACGGGGCCGGCGGGGCAGATAGATTATGTGGCGGCGAATGAGTTTCTGAACGCCTTTGCGCTGTCGCGGGCGGGCGGAAAGACGAAGGTTATTGCGCTGAACTGGGGGATCTGGACGGGTGTTGGCATGGCCGCCGAGGCGCTGTCAGATCGGATCGGGGTGCGGCCAGCCGCGCCGAAACTGCCGATTTCCGCCAGCATGCTGGACGAATCAACGTTTGATAAGGACGGCAACCGCGCCTTTTTGGCCAGCTACGATTGCTCCCGCTGGTTTTTGGACGGGCACCGCACAAAGGCCGGGCGTGCTTTGGTTCCGGGCACGGGGTATATCGAAATCGCGGCGCAGGCGTTGCGGCATGCGGGCGAGGCGGGCGCGTTCGAGTTGCGCGATTTGTATTTCTTCCGGCCGCTCGACATTGACGATTCTGAAACCCGGACGATCTGCGCCCGCTTGATCCGCAGCGACGAAGGCTATGGGTTCGATCTTGCGTCGTCGGTCACGGTCAAGGGGCGGGTGGGATGGCAGGTGCATGCGCAGGCGCGCGCCATTCCGATTGCGGCCACCACCGCCCGCATTGACGTGCCTGCGATTGCCGCGCGCCTGCCTGACCCCGAATGCGGGACGGGTTTGATCAGCCCGCAGGAACATCATCTGAATTTTGGGCCGCGTTGGCGGGTTCTTCAGTCGCGTCGTATTTCGGCTAATGAAGGATTGGCGCAGTTGCAATTGCCTGACGCTTTTAAAGCTGAGGCGGGGGATTGGCTGCTGCATCCGGCGCTGATGGATATGGCGACCGGCTGGGCGATGGGTTTGATTGCAGGCTATCTGCCCGATCATCTTTGGGTGCCGGTATCTTATGCGCGCATCCGGGTTCTGCGCCCTTTACCCGCGCAGATCGTCTCGTGGGTGCGCAATGCGGGCCTCAATCAGGCCAGCAATCCGACTGCCAGTTTCGATGTGACGCTGGCCACGCCGGAGGGCGAGGTTTGCGTTGAAATTGAAGGCTTTGCAATCCGGCGGCTGGACGGTGCGCTGGCGTTTGCGCCTCCGGTTGCACGCGATCTGGACTATGACGATGCAGCTGCCATTGCGGCCACATCGCCGGCGCAGGAACGGCTGTTGCACGTCTTTGCAATGGGCATTCGACCCGATGAAGGTGGGGCCGCCTTTGGGCGCGCGGTTGCGGCGGGGGGATCGCAGATCATCGTCTCATCGCTTGATCTGCCTGCCCTGATCCGCCAAACCGCCGAGGCCGAAGCCGCCAAGACCGAAGGGCAAAGCTTTGCACGCCCCGATCTGGATACGACTTATGTCGAGCCGCGCAACGATATCGAACGCAGTTTGGTTGGGTTTTGGCAAGACTTGCTGGGCGTGTCGCAGGTCGGGGTCGAGGACAGTTTCTTTGATCTGGGCGGTCATAGCCTGATTGCTGTGCGGCTGTTTGCGATGGTGAAAAAGGCGTTCCGGGTTGAATTCCCGATCTCTGTCCTGTTCGAGGCGCCCACGATTGCGCGGTGTGCGGCGCTGATTTCGGATCAAATTGGCGAGAGTGTCACTGTTGTCGAGGCGGGTGCCAAACCTGCCCCGGTTGCGCGGCGGTTTACCCATTTGGTGCCGATGCATCAGGGCGATGTGTCGCAAAAGCAGCCGTTCTTTTTGGTCGCTGGCATGTTTGGCAATGTGCTGAACCTGCGCCATCTGGCGCAGCTTTTGGGGGGGGATCGCCCGTTTTACGGTCTGCAAGCGCGCGGCCTATATGGCGACGCGGCCCCGCATTCCAGCCTGCCAGAGGCGGCAGCGGATTACATCACCGAATTGCGGCAAGTGCAGCCGCAGGGCCCCTATATGCTGGGCGGGTTTTCGGGGGGCGGGCTGACCGCGTGGGAAATGGCGCGGCAATTAGAGTCTGCGGGCGAAGTTGTTTCGATCCTGGTGCTGTTGGACACACCGTTGCCGATGCGCCCGGTTTTAAGCCGCGCTGATAAAGCCCTGATCAAACTGGCGGAACTGCGCAGCAGCGGGCCGGGGTATTTGCTGGATTGGGCAAAGGCGCGCTGGGCGTGGGAGATGGAAAAGCGGCGCGGGCACGTGGCGGACAGCGCGCCTGCGCAATTTCACAATGCCGCGATTGAAGCAGCGTTTCGCGCCGCTTTGCCGGGGTATGCCATGACGGTCCGAACCGGGGCGACAGTGTTGGTGCGCCCGCCGCTTGATCGGCATTGGCGCGTGACCAAGGGCAACTGGGTGTCGGCAGCCAAGGAATATGTCTTTGCCGACAATGATCTGACCCAGTTCGCGCCCAGTCTGCAAGTGATCGAAGTGCCGGGTGATCATGACAGTATGGTGTTGGAACCCAATGTGCGCGTGATGGCGGCGCGATTGCGACGGGTGATCGAAACCGTTGAGGCCGCGCAAGGCGGTGCATGGCCCCTGACTGTGGTGCCCTTGGCCACGGCGGCGGCGTGACGGATATGCCCAGTCTGCTGACGGTAATCCTGAATTGGCGCACGGCCGATATGACGATCAAGGCCGCTGAGGCGGCGTTGATCGCGCTGGCAGGCATCGACGGGGCTTTGGTGATTGTGGACAACGATTCCGGCGACGGGTCATTTGAGAAATTGTCCCTGCAGGTGGCTGCGCGGGGGTGGGACACTGGCGCGCATTCGGTGCGGGTGCTGCAAGCGGGGCGCAATGGCGGGTTTGGGGCTGGCAATAATTTTGGAATTCGCGCCGGGCTGGTGGGCGGTGGGCGACCTGATTTTGTCTATATCCTCAACTCGGATGCGTTTCCTGACCCCGGCGCGATTGAAGCGTTGATGGCGCATCTGACGGCGCATCCCGAAACCGGATTTGCGGGCAGCTTTATTTGCGGCGAAGATGGGGTGCCGCATCGCACAGCGTTTCGCTTTCCGTCAATCCCGGCCGAATTTGAAAGCCAGGTGCGGTTTGGTCCGATCAGCCGGTTGTTGAACCGTTACATCGTGGCCCGGCCCATTCCGGCAGCCACATGTCGGGTAGATTGGCTGGCGGGGGCCAGTCTGATGATGCGGCAATCGGTGCTGGATCAGATCGGGCTGTTTGATGAGCGCTTCTTTTTGTATTTTGAGGAAACCGATCTGTGCCGCCGTGCCGCTTTTGCCGGATGGCCCACCGACTATGTGGTGCAAAGTCGGGTCGTGCATATCGGGTCTGTTTCGACTGGAATGAAGAAATGGGCGCGGATTCCCGGCTTTTGGCTGGACAGCAGGCTGCACTACTTTGTGAAAAACCACGGGCGGGTTTATGCCTTTGCGGCGACACTGGCGCATCTTGCGGGCGGGGTGCTTTGGCGCGCGCGGTTGCTGGTGCAGCGCAAAGATCGGGGCGATCCGCCACATTATCTGCGCGATATGGCGTGGCACGGCCTTCGGGCGATGCTTGCCGCACTGCGACGCAGACCCACTCAGCCCGCCCCGCAGACAACGGCAAGGACGCCATAATGACCCAGTTTTCGACCCTTCTGATCGGCAATGAAGCGCTGACCTGCCAGTGTGGCGAGGTATTGCTGGAGCGCAGCCATGCCATTTCAGCGGTTGTTACGCGCAACCCGGAGGTGCGGGCTTGGGCGCTTGGTCGGGGGCTGCGCATTGAGGCGCAGCAAGCAGGATTGGCAACTCGTCTGGCCGGGATGCAAGTGGATTGGGTGTTGTCGATTGCCAACTTGCACATGATTTCTAACGATATTCTGGGATTGGCCCGCAATGGCGGTGTCAATTTTCACGATGGCCCGCTGCCGCGTTATGCGGGTTTGAACGCGCCGGTATGGGCGATTTTGAATCGAGAGACGCGGCACGAAATTTCTTGGCATCTGATGGCCGACGGCGTGGATGAAGGCGATGTGTTAGAGGCCCGGGCCTTTGATATTGCGCCCGACGATACCGCGCTGACCCTGAACACCAAATGTTTTGAGGCGGCGATTGACAGTTTCCCGGCGCTGCTGGAGCAGTTGGAAACGGGCGCGTTGCAACGCCGCAAACAGGATTTATCGCGGCGCCATCTGTATTTGCGATCAGATCGGCCCGCAGCGATGGGGCGGATAGATTTTGCGGCAAAGGCCGATGATATTATCCGATTGGTGCGGGCTTTGGATCATGGGCGCTATTGGAACCCGTTGACCACGGCCAAGATCGCAACGGCCGGGGCGGTGCTGAATGTGGGCGCTGCCAATCGTGCAACAGGGTCTGGCACGCCGGGGCAGGTTTTGTCGGCGACAGATGACGGGTTGGTCGTGGCCTGCGCGGATGGGGCTGTTCGCCTCTCGCGGTTGACTTGCCAAGACAAAGTCTTGGCGGTTTCGGGTGCAGCGGTTCCGGTTCAGATGCTGCCTGCGCTTGCGCCGCCCCAGGCAGATCAGTTGACCGCTGTGCTGGCTGCGACGGTCGGGCAAGAGCCACGCTACCGCGATCAATTGTTAACCCTGCAGCCCGCAATTTTGCCGATGATCAAATTACTCAACGGCACCGCTGATTGGCAGGCCGTTCATCTGGATATGACCGGCGTTGCCATGGGTCGTCGGGGGGCAGTTCTGGCGATGGCCATGGCGCGGTCGATTGGGCAGGCCGTGGTAGATGTTGCGTTTTCCGCCGGGCCGTCGCCTGCAATGGGGTATCTGTCAGATTGGGTTCCGCTGCGCGTGGACGTGACAGGCAGCGTCGGCTTGGCCGAAGAGGCGATGGTCAAGGTAAAGGCCCTGGCCCAAAAGGCCCCCGGTTTTGCGCTTGATCTGATGACGCGGGATGCAAAACTTGCATCGCTGCAACTTCCGCAAATAGGGATATCCCTGTCCGGTCCTGTTGCCGGAACAGTCGTCACTCTGACCGATAGCACGCTGCATTTCGATGCCCAGCGATTGGCGGCCGGGGATGCGCAAGCATGGGCCGCACGGATAAGCGAAATTGCGGCCAGGATTGCCGAGTTGCCTGAAGCCGCAATGGTTCAAGACGTGGCCGCACTGACGGACGCCGAACGCGAACAGGTTTTATACGGCTGGAACCAAACCGCGCAACCCTTTGACCAGATATGCATTCACCATGCCTTTGAAACACAAGTTAGCAAAACACCCGACGCCGCGGCCTTGGTGTGTGATGGCGCATCGCTAACCTACGGCGACCTGAACACCCGCGCCAACAAGGCCGCTCATGTGTTGATCGGTTTGGGCGTTGCGCCCGGGATGTTGGTGGGTCTGTGCGTGCACCGCAGCCTTGATCTGCTGGTCGGCGCACTGGCGATACATAAGGCGGGGGGGGCCTATGTGCCGATGGACCCGGCCTATCCGGCAGAGCGGATTGCGCTGTTCATCGAGGATTCGGCGGTTTCGGTGATTGTCACGCAGTCGGCCTTGGCGGCCTCTTTGCCTGCCACGGGCATAGGTCTTTTGTGCCTTGATACCGATGTGCGCCTTGCGTCTGCGGATACCAGCAATCCGCAAACAGCGGTCACTCCCGCCGATCTGGCCTATATGATCTATACTTCTGGCTCTACCGGGCGACCCAAGGGGGTGATGGTGGAACACCGCAATGTGGCGAATTTCTTTGTAGGCATGGATGATCGCATTGGTGCCGATGCCGGCGTTTGGCTGGCCGTGACATCGCTGTCGTTCGATATCTCGGTGCTGGAACTGTTCTGGACGCTGGCGCGCGGATTTAAGGTGGTTTTGACGTCAGATGATAATCGGGCGCTGGTGTCGGGTGGGAAGATTACTTCGGCGCAGAAGATGGAATTTTCGCTGTATTACTGGGGCAATGATGATGGCGTTGGCCCCAAAAAGTATGAGCTGTTGCTGGAAGGGGCCAAGTTTGCCGATGCGAATGGCTTCTGCGCGGTGTGGACGCCGGAACGGCATTTTCACGCCTTTGGCGGCCCCTATCCGAATCCGTCTGTCACGGGGGCTGCCGTTGCGGCAGTGACCAGGAATATCGGCGTGCGGGCGGGGTCGTGTGTGGTGCCGTTGCACCATCCGGCGCGGATCGCCGAAGACTGGGCGGTGATTGATAATCTGACCAACGGGCGGGCGGGCATTGCGGTTGCCAGCGGCTGGCACCCCGACGATTTCGTACTGCGCCCCGAAAACAGCCCGCCGAACAACAAAAAGGCGATGTTTGAGGCGGCAGACCAAGTGCGCCGGTTGTGGCGTGGCGAAAAGGTTGATTTCCCCACGGCGGATGGCGGCACCTTTGGCGTGGTGACGCAGCCGCGTCCGGTGTCGAAGGAACTGCCGATTTGGGTGACGACGGCGGGCAACCCCGAGACATGGAAAGAGGCCGGGCAGCTTGGCGCGAATGTGTTGACGCATCTTTTGGGGCAAACGGTGGATGAGGTTGCGGGCAAGATACAGCTGTATCATCAGGCGCTGCGCGATGCGGGATATGATCCTGCGACGCGCGTGGTGACGATGATGTTGCACAGCTATATCGCAGCTGATCGCGAAACTGCGCGTGCCGTGGCGCGGGCACCCATGAAAGACTATCTGCGATCAGCGGCGGGGCTGATCAAACAATACGCCTGGGCGTTTCCGGCGTTCAAGAAACCGCAAGGCGTGGCCAAGCCGATGGATATTGATATCCAATCGCTGGCGGCGGACGAGATGGACGCGATCCTTGATTTCGCGTTCCAGCGCTATTTCGAAGAGTCAGGCCTGTTTGGCACCGTGGACGATGCGCTTGTCCGGGTGGAGCAGCTAAAGCGCATCGGGGTGGGTGAGGTGGCCTGCCTGATCGACTATGGCATTGCGCCTGATGTGGTGCTGGCCGGGCTGGTGCCATTGGCGCAGGTGGTCGCCCGCGCCAATCTGGCGGATGGGGTTGATGGCGATGATTTTTCTATCGCAGCGCAGATCATTCGCCACAGGGTAACGCACCTGCAATGCACGCCTTCGATGGCGCGAATGATTGCGATGAACGCCGAGTCCCGGCTGGCTTTGGCGGGGGTGAATACGCTGATGCTGGGCGGAGAGGCGCTGCCAGCGGCGCTTGTGGCCGATCTGCGGGGGGCTACCTCGGCGCGGATCCTGAACATGTATGGGCCGACGGAAACCACGATCTGGTCATCGACCGAAACCGTGGGGAATGTCGACGGCGTGGCCAATATCGGAACGCCGCTGATAAATCAGCAGATGTATGTGCTGGACGCGGCGCGCAATCCGGTGGCCCCCGGCATGGCGGGGGAATTGTGGATCGGCGGGCACGGCGTGGCGCGCGGCTATTGGCAGCGGCCCGATCTGACGGCTGAACGGTTTCTGCCCGATCCATTCGTGCGCAGTGGCGATGCCCCGCTGTGGGGGGCGCGGATGTATCAAACCGGCGATTTGGTGCGTTGGCGCAACGATGGAAAAATAGACTTCATTGGCCGCGCTGATGGTCAAGTCAAACTGCGCGGCTATCGCATTGAATTGGGTGAGATTGAATCGGTGCTGGAACAGCACCCCGGTGTGACCCAGGCCGTGGTGATTGTGCGCGAAGATACCCCCGGTGATTTGCGGTTGGTGGCCTATTTTACGGGTGCGGCTGCGGTACAGGATTTGCGGTCCAGTCTGGCCGCGCGGTTGCCCGACCATATGATCCCCGGGCATTTTGTGCCACAATCCTCGTTCGCCCTTACCCCAAACCGCAAGGTAGACCGCAAAGCCCTGCCTGCGCCATCAACGGCGGCCACCGCTTTCGTCGCCCCGGCATCGGATGTTGAAGGTCAGCTGGCGGCGATCTGGAAACGGGTTTTGGGCGTGGATAAGGTTGGGGCAAAAGACAACTTTTTTGCTCTGGGGGGGCATTCGCTGCTGGCGGTCCAGCTGCACCGCGAGATCCGTGACCAGTTGGGCACCACAAAGCTGTCAATCACCGATATTTTCCGCTTTCCAACCCTGCAGGCCTTGGCCACCCATTTGGACGGTGCCCCACCAACTGACGCCACGGCAAGCCTGGAGGTTTCGGCGTTGGCAGACCGGGCGGATGCGCGCGCTGACGCGATGGAGCGGCGGCGCGCCATGCGGCAGGCGCGGACGTAAAACAATGGCAGATAGGTTGATTTGAACGGGCCGATCCGGGCTTAGAGCGTGTCGCCAGTGTTTCGATTCAGGATTCCCAAGTTGAGAGGATTGTGATTCAGTGATCCTGCCAGATATGGAGGGGTCGGAATGGGCAAG
>JAYUHO010000338.1:0-3458 GCA_043766915.1 Cypionkella sp. | reverse complement strand
ACAAACCGGGAAATTGCTACGGTACTGTCGCTTAGTGACAAAACTATCAAGCATTATATGGGTGTCTTGATGCCAGGGCTTAACGCGCGCAACCGTATCGAAGTGGTGCTGACCGCACAAGTCCTTGGCATGCAAGGCGATGCACCGCGGCCGATGATGAACTAGCTAGGACACAGACTCATCAAGGCGAGTCACAAGATTGCAGTGGTCTGGTTCGCTTTCCAGAGGCAAGGAAGGTGTCTATGGCGCGCTTTGATCTGACGGATTTTGAATGGGATGTGATCCAGCCGTTGCGCCCGACCAAGCTGCGCGGTGTGAAAGCGGATGGATGATCGCAAGATGATCAATGGGATAGTCTGGCGCTTGCGGGCTGGGGCGCCATGGGCAGATATGACGGCGCGCTGCGGCCCCCATGGAACCTATGTGAACCGATTCAGCCCAGTGCATGGCAGATATTGCCCGCAATCATCGAGACGGGGCGGTGCACTGGGCACGTATTCTTCACGCCGTATCAATGTTTACGAGGGCGATTACCAGATAATAGCCAGCTCCTTCTTCCGGGTTCACCAGCACGGGGCCAACAGCCCCAAAAGGGGGGGGCGATCCGATTGCAGGGCGCGCGCGCGGCGGGTTGCGCACAAAAATCCCTATCCACACGCGATTGCCGGCTCCCCCGTGACGTATTTGTTACAAAATGACATGAAATTCCAGACAAGTTTGACTGAAGTTGCGGTGAACGGCGTGTCCACCGTTCCAAACTTATCCGCGTTTGCCGCGCCGTTCGCGTTTGGGATCGCCCGATGTATCGCCGGTGCCGTCGGAATTTGACGAGAACGCACCCAGTTTGGCAGAGATCATCTCAAGACTGGGGCTGGGGTCCTTGGGTGTGTTTTCCAAGGCCGCGCGCATCGCTTTCAGATGGTCCGGCATTGTGCCGCAGCAGCCACCAATGATCCGCACCCCGGCGTCGCGCGCCAGCACCGCGTATTCGGCCATCAGTTCAGGCGTGCCATCATAGTGGATATGGCCGTCGTGGTATTTCGGGATGCCGGCATTGCCCTTTGCGATCAGCGGGCGCGTGCCGCCAATGGCGGTAAAGCCCAAAACCGTGCGCATCAGATCCGACGCGCCCACGCCGCAATTTGCCCCAAAGGCAATTGGCGGATTTGGCAACGCTTCAACCATGGCGGCCATGGCAACCGACGTCATCCCCATCATTGTGCGCCCGGCTGTATCAAAACTCATCGTGCCGCACCATGGCATGCCTGCCAAGGCGGCGGCCTCGGCGGCGGCTTTGTATTCTTCGGGCGCTGATAGCGTTTCCACCCATAAAACGTCGGCCCCGCCCGCCTTAAGCCCTTCGGCCTGTTCGTGAAACATCTCGACCGCGGCGGCATGGGTCAGGGTGCCCATCGGCACGAAAATCTCACCCGTGGGGCCAACTGATCCCGCCACAACCACCGGTCGGCCTGCGGCATCGGCAATCTCGCGCCCCAATGCAGCCCCGACACGGTTCAGTTCGTGCACCCGGCCTTGCGCGCCGTGCAGCTTTAGCCGGCTGGCATTACCGCCAAAGGTGTTGGTCAGAAAGATATCAGATCCCGCATTCACCGCATTGCGGTACAGCGTACGGATATTGTCAGGCCGGTCGGTATTCCAGAATTCGGGTGGCTCGCCAGATTCAAGGCCCATGTTGAACAGGTTGGTTCCCGTTGCGCCATCGGCCATCAGCCAATCACGGGTGGACAGCATTTGGGTCAAAACATCTTGGGCCATGGTTTCCTCGGCAACGCAACATCACTTTGTTTGTCTGTGCCACGCGATGCGGGCAGAGGCAAATTCATAATCTTCATCATCCTGTCGGATGCAAGCGTCAGCGATGGTTTTCGGCTGCACAGGCAGCGGTTTTGGCCAAAACACGGCGCGGGCGATTTCGGCGCAGGCAAAGGCGAGGGCCGCGCGGGAAGTTGCCGCAAGATAAACCACCCGCCAGTTGGGGGCGAAGCTGGATTTGAATTGTATTAACCCCGTGGCATGCTTGGCCGACCAGCCTGACATACCGCGACGGCGCAGACCACCGGGCCGCCCCATCGCGCCGTCGGGCACCGCGGCAAGGGACAGCCTGATCACGCCGCGGTCGGCTGCCGTTGCTATTGCGGTATGGATCAGCAGGTGCATGATCCCATCTGCCGGGTCTGGCCCATGGCGCATAAGGTCAAGCGCCCACTCATCTGCGGTTTGGTGAAAGGTGACGAAGGCCACCGGCTTATTTTGGTGCCAAGCGATAAAGAGCGCCTGTTTGCTGACATAGGCGCGGGTATAGCGCCCCATGGAAAAGCCACGCTCGCCACCATGCGATGCGGCCCAGCTTTGCGCGATATCGTCCAGATGCCGCCAGGGAACAGGTCTGTCTGTGTGCGGTTTGGTCGCGGTGATGCCTGCTGCCTGTGCCCGGCGCAGTTTGCGGCGCAGGCCTGCACGGGATGTTGCAGCAACGTTAAAGCTGGCAGGGGTAAGCCACGCCTCTTTGGCAATCCGCACTGTGGCAAAACCCGATTGCCGCGCCAGAACGGCATGACGCGCGCATATCTGATACAGGACAGGCAGCCGGCTTTCGGCCTTGGCACATTGGCGCAAAGCGCCAAAGCTGGCAGTTGTCGGTCGCAAAGTTGGATCAAACAGTCCGATCAGGAAATGCGGGCTGCGCGCACAAAGCCAATCTTTGCCCGCAATTGATACGATCTGGTGTTCGCCTTGGTGAATAATCCCCATTTGTGCGGAGTGTAATGCGTGCGGGCCGTCAGTGGCGCGCGGCGGATGCGTGGGTGTAAAGGTTCGGGGGCCACGTATCGCCAAACCTGCGCCAACCCCTGCGGGCAGCGCATAGTAAAGGGCCCGCCACGCCACAATTGCCGCCAGCAAAGCCGGGGCGGGCTGTGGGGGTAACAGGGCAAGCATGGTCATTTCGAATGCGCCAACGCCGCCGGGGGTGCCCGAGATCAGGCCAGCCCCGAGGGACAGCAGAAAAACCGGTAAAATCTGGGCAAAGGTAAAAGTCAGCCCGTCGGGGCACAGCAGGTAAAACGCGACACCTGCGGAAATTGTATCTACCGCACACAGGCCCAAAAGCCGCAGCAGAGTAAGCCCGTTGGGCAGGCGAAGGACCAAAGGGCGCGCGCACAGGCATAGACCGAAAAGCCCCAGCGCTCCCAGCAGCACCGCCGCCGCCGCTGGTTTGAATGGCGCAGCGGGCAGGGCGGCCAGAACCCCTGCCGTGACCACAGCCCAACCCGCCAGAAATGACAGCGCCACAGCCGCAGTTATTCGTGTGGCGGCAAGCAGGCTTTGCCCCGGCAACATCCGCCAGCGCAAAATTGCCCCGGTAAGCAGTCCCAATCCCACCACCTGACCAACAGCGATGGCGCAGATGCCAGCCCGTTTGGTCTGCCCATCGGGCA
>JAYUHO010000337.1:0-9142 GCA_043766915.1 Cypionkella sp. | reverse complement strand
TGGCCCGCGTTCGGTGATCGGCTCCAGTGCCTTATCGACCGGGGTGTTCGGGGCATTGTTCGGGTCGATGATACGGGCGTTCGGATTGAACGCCCATTTCACCGCGTTTGAAATCACCCGCTGCACATTGCCATCGTGATAGGTCGGATAGGTTTCATGGCCGGGGCGGAAATAGAAAATATTCCCAGCACCACGCTTGTAGGTCAGCCCTGACCGGAACACCTCGCCGCCCGCAAACCATGAGATGAACACGGTTTCCAGCGGTTCCGGCACGCCAAACGGCTCGCCATACATTTCTTCATACTCGAGTTCAAAGTGATCTGGCAGGCCCTGTGCGATGGGATGCTGACGGCTGGTGACCCAAAGGCGCTCGCGCTCACCCGCCTCACGCCAGGACAGATTGCACGGCGCGCCCATCAGGCGTTTGAAGGGCTTGGCGAAATGCGCGGAATGCAGGAAAATTATCCCCATCCCGCCCCAAACCGCATCGCACACCCGTTCCACGATCTTGTCATCCACATCGCCGTGGGCGGCATGCCCCCACCAGATCAGCACATCTGTCGCCGCCAGCTTTTCCACCGTTAGCCCATGTTCGGCATCTTGCAGCGTTACGGTTGTGGCCTTGATCCCGGCATCTGTATTCAGTGCCGCGGCAATGGTGCCATGCATGGTTTTGGGATAAATATCGGCGACGACTTTGTTTTTCTGTTCATGGACGTTCTCGCCCCAGACTGTCACGCGAATGGTCATGTTATGCTCCTTAAGCAGTCGTCGCCCCCCGCAGGGACGCGACAAATTATTGATTTTATTAGCCTTAGTGGATCGGGGCGCCTTGGGCGTCAAACTTGTACAGTTTGCCGTCTTTGGCGGCCAAATTCACCTTGTCGCCGACTTTCATGTTCAGCTTGCCTTCTCGGCGCACGATCAGCGGCTCGTCACTGCCCACTTCGACGAACAGATAATGGTCAGATCCTAGATCTTCAGCATGGACGATCTCTCCCTGCCACAGGCCACCTGCCGCCACCACGTCAATATGTTCTGACCGTACGCCCAACGTGGTGCAGGCATGATCGGACGCGAATTTCCCGGTCAGGAAGTTCATCTTTGGGCTGCCGATAAAGCCTGCGACGAACAGCGAATTGGGGGTTTCATAAAGTTCTGCCGGGCTGCCGACCTGTTCCAGTTTGCCATCGCGCAAAACCGCAATCCGGTCGGCCAAGGTCATCGCCTCAACCTGATCGTGGGTGACATAGATCATCGTCACGTCAGACATCGAATGGTGCAGCTTGGCGATTTCCAACCGCGTCTGCACGCGCAGGGCGGCGTCAAGGTTCGACAAAGGTTCGTCAAACAGGAACACCCTCGGGTCGCGCACAATCGCCCGCCCAATCGCCATGCGTTGCCGCTGACCGCCCGACAATTGTTTCGGCAACCGGTCCAGCAGATGGGCAATTTGCAGCAATTCTGCCGCCTTGGTCACGCGGGTTTTGATATCATCCGCCCCCGCCTTGGCCAGCTTCATCCCGAACGCCATGTTGTCGTAGACGTTCATATGCGGATAAAGCGCATAGCTTTGGAACACCATGGCGATGCCGCGCTTGGACGGGATCAGGTTGTTGACCCGTTCATTGTCAAACATCAGATCGCCGGTGCTGATTTCCTCCAACCCCGAAATCAGGCGCAGCAGGGTGGATTTGCCGCAACCCGAGGGCCCGACAAACACCATGAATTCACCCTTTTCGATGGTCAGATCAATGCCTTTGATGACATCAACCGCACCGTAAGATTTCTTGACGTTCTTCAGTTCAATTTTTGCCATTTGCTTAACCCTTCACGCCGCCAGCGGTAAGACCCGCCACGATTTTGCGTTGGAAGATGAGAACGAGGACGATCAGAGGAACGGTCACAATGACCGAAGCCGCCATGATCGGACCCCACGGAATTTCTTGCTGCGACGCACCGGATAACATTGCAATTGCCACTGGCGTTGTGCGGGTCACCTCGGATGAGGTGAAGGTCAGCGCGAACAAAAATTCGTTCCACGCGCCGATGAACGCCAACAGACCGGTTGTCACCAAGGCAGGCCACAGCAGCGGCAAGAACACTTTGGTGATCACCACCCACGGTGTTGCCCCATCCACAATCGCCGCCTCTTCAATTTCAACCGGCAGATCGCGCATAAAGGTGGTCAACACCCAGACGGTGAACGGCAAGGTGAAGATGGTGTATGACAGGATCAGCGCCCATGGCGTGTTGAAAATGCCAAGGAACTTGATCAGCTCGAACAACCCCGCCAATACGGCGATTTGCGGAAACATCGAAACCGCAAGGATGGTCATCAACAGCAACCCGCGCCCGCGAAACCGCACCCGCGCCAAGGCGTAAGATGCGGTGACGGCCAGAAACAGCGCGAAGATCACCGTAACCGATGCGATGAAAACTGAATTCAGGATGTTGCGCGGGAAGGTGCGCCCGCCCAACACCACCTGATAGTTGGTGATATCAAACTGTTTTGGCCAATAGCTGACTTCGAACAACCCGGTGCCGGTGGCAAAAGAGGTGACAATTGCATAGTAAAACGGGAACACCGAAAACACGACGATAACCACAACCAGCGCATAGAACGCGATGTTTTTGAACAGTTTATCCGCGGTCATTTGCCACTCTCCCCGGAAAGATCAACCTTGCCCAGCCAGATGTACAACGACACGAATATCGCCAAAATCCCGAACAGCAGCGTGGACTGGGCTGACCCATAGGCGAATTTATCAAAATCAATCAGGTTTTCACGGCTGATCACCGACATGGTTTTGGTGGCCGCCGAATTGGGCGTCAGCACATAAATCAGGTCAAACACCCGCAGCGCATCCAGCATCCGGAAGATCACCGCCACCATCAGCGCCGGTCGGATCAGCGGCAAAGTGATCTTGAAGAACACCTTGACCGGATGGATGCCATCAATCTTGGCCGCCTCATAGATATCGCGCGGCACCATTTGCAAGCCTGCAAGGCACAGCAGTGCCATGAAGGGGGTGGTCTTCCAGATATCCACCATCAGAACCGCATACATCGCGGTGTCGGTGCTGGCCGTCCAGGCGATCTTTTGATCAATCAGTCCCAACGACAACAACATGTCGTTGATGATGCCGTATTGGTCATTCAGCATCCACGCCCACATCTTGGCCGATACGATTGTCGGGATGGCCCACGGGATCAGAATGGCCGCGCGCACGATGCCGCGGCCTTTGAATTCGGCGTTCAGCACCAGCGCCACGATCAGGCCCAACACGGTTTCGCAGACCACAGAGATCAGCGAAAAGCGCACGGTGTTCCAGACGGCGTTCCACCAGGCCGGATCGACCAGAGTGCCCCGGTAAATCACTTTGCCAGACTCAAGCGTGCGGATTTTCAGATAGTTATCAAACCCAATCCATTTCCCGCCATAAAGGTTGTTCAGCGAGGTGTCGGTGAACGAAAACCAGATGGTGCGCAGCAACGGCCAGGCGGCCACACAGAACAGGGCAAGAAGCATCGGTGCCAAGAACCAAAACGCCGCCCGTTGCCGCTGTTGTTGCAGGCTTGGGCCGGAATTAGCGCTGGCGGAAACAGATGTTGTCATAATTTCCCCCGGTTTATACGGCCCCTTACTGAGGCACATTTTAGAAAGGGGCGGCGGGAGATGGGGCTGCGCGCAATAGCGCAGCCCCACCCGTCGCCTCTTAAAGACTAGGCCAGCAATCCGCGAGGATTACCATGCATCGCCCTTGAGTTCGGTCAGATCAGCTTCCAGAAGTTCGAGGTTCTCTGCAGCAGTGCCGTTGCCCGACAGGGTTTCATGCACGGCCGACCAGAACTTGGCGGACACTTCGTTGTACTTGCCCAAAGTAGGGGCAGATGGGCGCGGAACGGCGTTCAGGAACACGTCTTTCCACTGTGGGATGATCGGCTGCGCGGCAGCAATATCGGCATCATCATACAGCGCCACGATTGTCGGCAGGTTGGATTCGTTGATCGCGCGCTGCTTTTGCGCCTCGGGTCCGGCCAGATACATTGCCAACGAGATCGCCGCATCCGGATGAGCCGAATACTTCGACACAGCCACGTTCCAGCCACCCAATGTTGCAGCAGACGTATCGCCCGCAGCACCGATTGGCAGCGTGGTCACGCCGAACAGGCCTTTCACAGCCGAATCGTCGCCATTGCCCAAGCCATATGCGTAAGGCCAGTTGCGCATGAACGCGGCATTGCCGGTTTGCCACACGCCACGGGCTTCTTCTTCCTGATAGGCCAAGACGCCTGCGGGAGAGATCGTGCCGACCCAGCCTTTAACCAAATCAAGGGCTGCTGCCGCCTTTGGGTTGTTGATCGAAATCGTGCCATCGGGTTCAACAATCTGACCACCGCCGAACGACTTGACCCATTCCAGCGCGTTACAGGTCAGACCTTCATAGGCATTCCCCTGCCAGACAAAGCCCCAGAAATCGGCCTTGCCAGCCGCACGTTCGCCGTCTTGCACGGCTTGCGCTGCAACTGTCAGTTCTGCCCAGGTTGTTGGAACAGCGACTTTATACTTGTCGAGCAAATCCTTACGGTAGTACAGCGCCGGTGCGTCGGTGAAAATCGGCAGGGCAACCAGCTTGCCGTTCACGGTTTGCGACTGGATGATCGACGGGAAGTGGGTTGGGGCCAGATCCTTGGCCACATCGGTCAGGTCCAGAAAATGCTCGGCCAATTGCGGAGCCCAGATCACGTCGGTCTGGTAAAGGTCAATGTCGGCGGTGCCAGCGGCAAGCCACAGACGATATTGTGCGAACTGATCGCTGGTCGATGCGGGCATCGGCACCATGGTGACGGTGTTGCCAGTGGAGTCTTCCCACGGCTTAACCAGCGCCTTGAAGTTATCTACGGCATTGCCGACAGCGCCCGAGACATAGAAAATCTCATCTGCCAGAACCGGTGTGCCCAAAGCGCCAACGATAGCTGCAATCGCAGCCGTACGCATGGCACGACCCTTGAATCCAAAGGACATGGAATTCCTCCCTGAAGTTTGTTGTGCGCCGCATCGGCGCGTCCCTGTCAAAACGTTCCATTTTCCAACCCAAGGGCCAGCCTCCCGAAACGTCTGCGGTCGGTGTAGCGTAATATTTCGAAGCAAGTCAACGATTCTCGCCTCAAAGCGCTTTCAAATCAATTGTCCGAATGGTCAGAAATTTGACCATGTCAACGCAGCAGGCACACACTGCCAATGCGGATATTCCGATGATATCATGGGATGGAATGTCTGAGGATTTGGCCGTAGTTTATGCATAAATACTTGTTATATATAAATAATATTACTAAAAATCTGAGGCCTCTGACCATTGAAATGCCTTTAGCCGTGCCAAGACGAGTGTTGAAACTTGCACGTTTTTTCATCGATAGTTTCGCTGTTTACGCTTTGGAATACCTTGTTTTCGGACGGTGCAGTTATTCCAAGCCCAGGAATTTGGCTATGGGTGCGGGGCCGATCAAAAAACACGTCAAGATGTTGTTCGCTTTGACTTTTCGATTTGTGCTTTGGCGCAACAGTTGTCGCAAGCTGACTCTGGGGTTTCTAAAACCCAAACACCGCGCCATAGACGGCTGATCCCGCCAGTGTGGCCCCAACAACAGATTTGGTCACACCAAACACAACCAACACCGATAAAACGCCAAAGATCAGCGGCAAGGGCACCGCATCCTGCACCATCGGCAAAATCGACGCCACAAACAGCGTGGCAATGGCTGCGGGCCCGGTGGACGCCAAAAACCGCGCCAACACGCCCCTTTGTGGAATTGCCGACAGATCAAGCCGGGTTGGAAAATAGCGAAACGCCCATGTAAAGGCCCCCACGATCAGGATCAGCGTTAACACCTCAGTCCGCATCGCGCCCAGCCCCCCTGCCCAAAACACCCGCGATGGCCCCCGCGAACATGCCAGCCAAAATTCCCGCCGTGCCCGAGAAGGCGAAGGTCACGATCACCGTGGCACTTGCTGCGACCACGATCACCGGCATCTGCGCCTTGGACAAAATCGACAGCAAAAGTGCCAGAAACAACGCCGGCAGCATGAATCCCAGTGCCGCGTTTAGCACTGGCCACGCATCCAAAGCCCCGCCGCCCGCCACAGCGCCCAATGCGGTTCCGGCCAACCATGCGGCATAGGCCCCGATTGCCAGACCGAACATGAACGGCTCGGAAAAACCAATCTTACCGCGCGCAATTGCCCCCAGTGCTGCGCCAAACACTTCATCCGTCAGCCCAAAGGCCCACGCCCAAGCATGGCGCAACCGCACCTCACGGCCCACTTTTTTCATCAGCGCCGGGCCATAAAGCACATGCCGGATATTCATCGCCACCAACGTAAAGGCCGCGACAAGCAAAGGTGCCCCGCCCACAATCAGCGCAATCGCCAGAAACTGCGAAGCCCCCGCATAGACGATCAGCGACAGTCCAAACGCCTCAAAACCGGACAAGCCCGCGCGCGTGGCGGCCACCCCAAACGAAAAAGCGATGGGCAGATAGCCCAAAGCGATGGGGATCGATGTGATCAGCCCGGCTGCAAAACTGGATTTAGGTTCGGTGTTTGACATTGGGCCAAGCGGTAAAGCCCGACCCAAAGCCTTGTCAATGCCGCAGCCTTATTCCGCCGCCTCAAGATAGCTGTCCAGAGGCGGGCAGGTGCAGATCAGGTTGCGGTCGCCGTGCACATTGTCGACCCGGCCAACCGGGGGCCAGTATTTATCAACCCGGAATGCGCCCGGTGGAAAGCAGCCCTGTTCGCGTGGATAGGCCCGCGTCCAGTCGGCAACCAGATCTTCCACTGTGTGCGGGGCATGACGCAGCGGGCTGTCATCGCTGCTGATCTCGCCCTGTTCCACCGCGCGAATTTCGGCACGGATGGCCAGAAGGGCGGTAATAAAGCGGTCAATCTCGGCCTTGGTTTCCGATTCTGTGGGTTCAACCATCAACGTGCCAGACACCGGCCAACTCATCGTGGGGGCGTGAAAGCCGTTGTCAATCAATCGCTTGGCGATGTCATCCACCGTCACGCCCACTTCGGCAAAGGGACGGGTATCGATGATGCATTCATGGGCGACCCGGCCTTTATTGCCGACAAACAAGATCGGATAAGACCCCGCCAGCCGTGCCGCGATATAGTTGGCGTTCAGGATCGCCACACGGGTGGCCTGCGTCAGCCCTTCGCCGCCCATCATCAGGCAATAAGCCCATGAAATCAGCAGGATAGACGCCGATCCATAGGGTGCCGCACTGACAGCCCCATCGCCGCCCGTCATACCATGCCCCGGCAGATACGGGGCCAAATGCGCCTTTACCCCAATCGGCCCCATCCCCGGACCGCCGCCACCATGCGGAATGGCAAAGGTTTTATGCAGGTTCAAATGGCTGACATCCGATCCAATCTCACCGGGTTTCACCAAGCCGACCAGCGCATTCATATTGGCCCCGTCAAGATAGACCTGACCGCCAAAGCGATGGGTAATCTCGCAAATCTGGCGCACGGTTTCTTCAAACACGCCGTGGGTTGAGGGATAGGTGATCATGCAGGCGGCAAGGTTTTCGCCCGCCTCGGCGGCTTTGGCTTCAAAATCTTCCAAATCCACATCGCCGTTGGAGGCGGATTTCACCACCACCACCGTCATGCCCGCCATTTGCGCCGATGCCGGATTGGTGCCATGCGCCGACACCGGGATCAGGCAGACCGTGCGATGCCCCTGCCCCCGCGCGTGATGATAGGCCTGAATTGTCAACAGCCCCGCATACTCGCCCTGCGCGCCGGAATTCGGTTGCATCGACATCGCGTCATAACCGGTGATTTCGCAAAGCTTGGCCGACAGATCAGTGATCGCCTCACGATACCCCAGCGCCTGATCGGCAGGGGCAAAAGGGTGGAGTGAGCCAAATTCAGGCCACGTGATCGGCATCATTTCCGCTGCCGCATTCAGCTTCATCGTACAAGAGCCCAAGGGGATCATCGCGCGATCAAGCGCCAGATCGCGGTCGCTTAAGCGGCGCATGTAACGCATCATCTCCGATTCCGCGCGGTTCATGTGGAACACCGGATGGGTCAGAAAATCAGTCTCGCGCAGTTGGGATTCAGGAAAACCCAGATTGGCCCGATGCGGCGGCACCCCTTCGATGCCAAAGGCCCGCAGCACCCGGATCAGCACCTTTTCATCGGTGGTTTCATCCAAAGAAATCCCCACCCGATCCGACCCGATCTTGCGGAAATTCAGGCCTTCCTGGCGCGCGGCGGCCAGAATGCCCGCTTGCCCCACGCCGACCTCGACCGTGATCGTATCGAAAAACGCTTTGGGAGAAACCTTAGCCCCAGCGGCTTTCAGTGCCCGCGCCAAACGGTTGGTCATGAAATGCACCCGTTCGGCAATCGCACGCAGGCCTTTGGGGCCATGAAATACCGCGTAAAACGACGCCATCACCGCCAGCAACGCCTGTGCTGTGCAGACGTTCGACGTGGCCTTTTCGCGGCGGATATGCTGCTCTCGCGTTTGCAACGCCAGGCGATACGCCTTGTTGCCCCGCGCGTCGATCGACACCCCGACGATCCGCCCTGGCATCTGCCGTTTCAGCGCATCCTTGCAGGCGAAAAAGGCCGCGTGCGGGCCGCCGTAGCCCAAAGGCACGCCAAACCGCTGGCTGGAGCCTACAGCGATATCGGCCCCCATCGCGCCGGGTTCCTTCAGCATGGTCAGCGCCAGAAGGTCGGTCGCAACGATACAGATGGCCCCGGTGCCATGCAGCGCATCCGCGTCCGCCGTCACATCGCGGATATGGCCAAAGGTGCCGGGATATTGGAAAATCGCGCCGAAAACCTTGGCCGGATCAAGGGCTTCCGGCGGCCCCACCATCACCTCGATCTCCAGCGGCAGGGCGCGGGTGCGGATCACGTCAATGGTTTGCGGATGGCAGTTTTCATCGACAAAGAAGGCGCGTGCTTTGGATTTGGCGCAGCGTTCGGCCATCGTCATGGCTTCGGCGGCCGCTGTCGCCTCATCCAGCAGGCTGGCGTTGGCGACATCAAGCCCGGTCAGATCGGCCACCATCGTCTGATAGTTCAGCAAAGCCTCAAGGCGGCCTTGGG
>JAYUHO010000336.1:0-3497 GCA_043766915.1 Cypionkella sp. | reverse complement strand
AAACCGTGCTGCGCTGGGACAATCAGGCCGATTATCTGGCCCGGTCGCAGCTTTACCCGGTGCCGGATGCGGCCTTGGATACCGCCATGCAGGATCTGTGGACGGATATGCTGCAGCAATGATCTTTAGCACCCGGCGATGACGCCGGGCCACCCCCGGAGCATGCGATGAGTATCGAAAAAACCGACCGCCGCCGGGCCACGGCATTGGTTTTACCTGCGCTGATCTGGACAGCGGCGTTCTTTATCATTCCCTTTGCCGCAATGGTCTGGATGAGCCTGTCGAACATGACGGGCCGCCTGATCGTGCCCGGTCCGACATTGGCCAACTACAGCCGGATTTTTAGCGATCCATCCTTGTTCAAGGGCATCGTGGTGTCGTTGCAGATCACCGCGGTTGTGACGATGATTTCCGTGGTGCTGGCCTATCCGCTGGCCTGGATCATCGCCGAGAGGGTGCCGAAACGCTGGCAAAGGCTGGCGCTTATGCTGGCGGTGCTGCCGTTCTGGACATCCTATGTGGTGCGGTCTTATGCGTGGCTGCTGGTGCTCGGCCAACATGGCGTGCTGAACAACACCTTGATGGCAATAGGCGCGATCACCGCGCCCTTGGAAATTGTCGCAACACGGGGCGCGACGGTGATCGGTTTTGTGCATTTCTTTGTGATGCTGCTGACGCTGACGATCTATTCCAACCTTGTGCAGCTGTCGCCCAACTATGCCCGCGCGGCCGCCGATCTTGGGGCCGGACCCTTTGCGACGTTTCGCCATGTCATCCTGCCGCTGACCCTGCCCGGCATTATGACCGGCGCATTTCTGACGTTTGTGCTGTGCATTGGCGATTACATCACGCCGCAAATCCTTGGCGGCAGCAACGAGCTGACTTTGCCGCAACTGATCATGCTGCAACTGGGGCGGCGCGGTGATTTTCCGATGGCTTCGGCGTTGTCGAATGTGCTGCTGGGGCTGGTTACACTTGCGTATCTTGGCTGTGCCCGTTGGCTGAAAATGGACAGGGCCTAGATGATGACCCGCATTTTGTCATGGGCCTATGTCGCGGTGATGTTTGGTTTTATCTTTCTGCCGGTGGCGGTTTTGGTGCTGTATTCCTTTCAGGATGGCCGCCTGCCGGTGCCACCCTTTAACGGGCCGACGCTGAAATGGTATGGGCAAATTTTGCAGAACCGCGATCTGATGGCGGCGCTTGGCCATTCGCTGCTGGTGGCGGTGATATCGTCGGCCATCGCGCTGATCCTGGGGTTTTTGGCAGCGCATGGGTTATCGCGGCACCATCTGCCAGGGTCGGTTTTGATGCGCGCCGTGCTGATTGCGCCGATGACCGTCAGCTATCTGATCATCGCGCTGGGATTGCTGACCCTGTTTAACCGCGCGGGGGTTCCGCCATCACTTTGGGCCACCGGGATTGGCCATGTGGTCATCAATCTGCCGCTGTGCTTTGCCATTTTGTTTGCGGCGATGGGCGATCACCAGAAAAACGCCGAACGCGCCGCGCGTGATCTGGGGGCGTCCGAGGCAAAGGTGCTGTGGTTTATCTCAGCACCGATGCTGATGCCCGCGATTGCGGCGGCGTTCTTTCTGTCTGTCACCTTCAGTTGGGATGAATTCATCATCGCATTCCTGCTGACCCGCTTTGAGGTGACACTGCCGGTTGAAATCTGGTCGATGTTGCGCTCGGGCCTGTCGCCCGCCACCAATGCGATTGGCAGTCTAGTCTTTTTGGCTTCGGTAGGGGTGTTGATCCTGCTGGAGCTGACCGTCTTCCGAAAGGCCAAAACATGACCGCCTCGGTTTCCTTGCAATCGGTGCAGCATCGCTTTGGCGACTTTACCGCGTTGGAAAATCTTGATCTTGATATCACTGCGGGTGAGTTCATCGTTTTGCTTGGGCCGTCGGGCTGCGGCAAGACCACGCTGTTGTCTATTCTGGGTGGTTTTTTGACGCCCAGCCAAGGCCGGGTGATTATCGGCGGGCGGGATGTCACGCAGATTTCACCAAAGGATCGCCCGACGACGACAATGTTTCAGGATTACGCTTTGTTCCCGCATATGTCCCTGCTGGAGAATGTCGGTTTTGGCCTGCGGATGCGCGGGCAGGCGCGGGTGCGGCGCGAAGCTAAGGCTAGGGACATGCTGGCGATGGTCGGGTTGGCCGACAAGGCCACGCGCCGCCCGCATGAGCTGTCGGGTGGGCAGCGTCAGCGCGTGGCTTTGGCGCGAGCCTTGGCGGTGGACCCCGATGTTTTGCTGCTGGATGAGCCGCTGGGCGCGCTTGATCTGAAGCTGCGCCGCCAGATGCAGGAAGAGCTGAAAGCCATTCAGCGCCGGGTCGGCACCACCTTTGTGCATGTGACCAATGATCAGGAAGAGGCGATGGCAGTGGCTGACCGGATAGTGGTGATGAATCAAGGCCGGATCGAAGATATCGGTGCACCGCAAGACATCTACCTGCGGCCACGCACCTTATTTTCCGCCGGGTTCATGGGTGAGATCAACCGCATTCCGGCGCGGGCGGCGGCGGCAGGAATAGAAACGCCTTTAGGCGCATGGCCGGTTCCAGCCGTGGGAAATGGGCCGCAGCTTTTGTGTTTGCGCCCGGAAAACATCGGGCTGTCGGGGTCGCTGCCGCTTGGCACCGCACGGCTGATTGATACGGCGTTTTTCGGCAGCCATCACCGCTGTCATTTCATGCCGCTGGCCGCCCCCGACCTGCGGCTGGTGGCGCATCTTCCAGCCAGTGCGCAGCCCGAACCGGGGGCCGAGATGGTGTTATTCGGCAGCCATCCAGTGGTGTTGGAGGATCGCATATGACAGGGGCCGCGCCCGCCCGCGCCAGACCAGAAGACTGGTATCGTATCCGCCCGCTGTCAGATGGCGTGACGTGGATTGACGAGCCGCATATCCGCGAATTCTACCGCTGTAACATCTGGCATGTACGGGGCCGCGACCGCGATATGCTGGTGGACAGCGGCATGGGCGTGGTCAGCTTGCGGCAATGGGTGCCGCTGGTGACAGAACGGCCCTTGGATGCCGTGGCAAGCCACACGCATTTTGACCACATCGGCTGTCACCACGAATTTCCGTGCAGGCTGTGCCATTCCGCCGAAGCCGATCTGCTGATCAATCCAACGCGCGCGAATACTTTGGCCGATCCTTATGTGACGGACGCGATTTTTACCACATTGCCGCCTGATCCCTACATTTCAACCGCTTATGCGGTGAAGACCGCCCCGGCGACGCGTGTCCTAAACGACAACGACATAATCGACCTTGGTGATCGGCATTTCGAGGTGATCCATACCCCCGGCCATTCCCCCGGTGGGATTGCGCTGTGGGAGGCCGCGACAGGAATGCTGATCGCCGGAGATATCGTCTATGACGGCCCCCTGATCGAGGATTGCTATCACTCCGACCCGGCAGACTACATCCGTTCGATGGAGCGCCTGCTGACACTGCCGGTACAGGTGGTGCATGGCGGGCA
>JAYUHO010000335.1:0-3529 GCA_043766915.1 Cypionkella sp. | reverse complement strand
GCAACCCGCTCTAACGAACAGTTGTGGCAAAGATCGGCACTTTGGGCGGTAGTGCTGGAGTTCCATAGGCACCCAAAAGTGACAAATGTCGTGCCATTTCCTTCGCGCTGATAACGCCTTCTTTGGATTTGCGAACGGTTAGCATCAAAGGCCATGCGTCCATCTACATGGGCGCGAAAAAGGCTGCTCGCCACTTTCATACCCAATTGCACCCATTCTTTTGCTCTTACTGAGTTTGCGGGACCCCGAGGCAACCGGTGATGTCTCGCGCAACAGGGCCGATACGGTCCCACCCTCTTTTCTGGGTTGCTAGATCACATAGAAGCATGCTCCGCACGTGATATAGTGGTGCTAACGAGTAAGGTCACTATATGTTCGATTCAGTTGTTCAGCTTGAAATCTTCCCGACGACGCTTGATCTGCGTCGGATCGACTTGGCCGGCAACATGCAGCGGTACTATTGTTTAAGGGCACCTCGATTTTTTTGCGCCTTTTCAGCGTCGGAGCTTGGCGCGACCGGTTTGAAGTTGGCAGTGGACTGGTGACAGTCGGGCTGGCGGGTGGTTTTGTGGCTGTCGTGCGGTGTCTTTGGCTTGATCCGAGCCGCGTCGCAGCCTGATCAGCGTGTCCGGGCGCTCTTTCGTCATGCCGGGCACGGGTTCGGGCGACCCAGTTGCCCAAGACGGCGCATGTTGTAGGCGAGGTTCTTCAACCCGATCTTGGCCTTTGCCCGCGCCAGACCGATGGTTCGCACAAGGGTGCCGCCCATGTCGTTCGCCTGCGCACCAAAGATATGCTCGACTCGGACCCGCACGGTGGATTTGGTCCGGTTGCTCTTCTGTGCCTGCTGGGTCAGCGGCTTGCCCCGTTTGCCCTTGCGGTGAATGTGGCTGGTCAGCTTCCTGGCCCTCACCACCGCTTCGATCTCGGCCGAACGATACGCGGCGTCGGCCCAGACTCCGGAGCCCGTGTTGCCCCGCGCCAGCAATTGATCAACCGCCTGACTGTCGTGCACGGCGGCATCGGTGACGTGATAGCGCCGGATCAGCTTGTGCGTGCGATCCACGTTCACATGGTTCTTGTAGCCGTAATGTGACCTGCCGTGCTTGCTCGTCGGGAAAACAGTCCCCCGGACTATTTTCTGATCCTCCTCGCTCCACCGCGCATCGACGTCTTTCTGGCACCGCTTGGCAGGCTTGTCTGCCCAACCCTCCGGCATCTCTCCCGCCTTGATCGCGGCGTTTTCCTCGCGTTTGTTGTGGTTGCGCGGCACCGGCACGATGGACGCATCCAGAATCTGACCGCCCCGCGCTATATAACCCCGCCGTGCCAGATACCCGTCAAACAGCGCGAACACCTCCTCCACCTTGCCCGCCTGCACCAGCGCCTCGCGATAAAGCCACACCGTCTTGGCGTCGGGCACCCGGTCCCCAAGGCCCAGCCCAAGAAACCGCATGAACGAAAGCCCCCTCTCGGGGCTTGCGGGCAAACCCCTGCCGGTCGACGGGTCGCGAACCTGATATTCCATCTGGTCATCAGACAGGTTGTAGAGCGCGCTCAGAACCAGCGTCCTGAACATCAGCACCGCATCCATCGGCTTGCGCCCGGCGCGGGATTTGCGGTCCTCATCCGGCTTGCGCCAGACCCGCTCCAGCATGGGCCGAAACTCTTCCCATGGCACCACGGCATTGATCTCGACCAACGGATCATTCTTCGCATCCAAGCTTACGTAACGATCGGAAAGATCAAAGAAACCCATCTGCAGCATGACAACCGGCCTCCGTCCAATGCTCGCCCAATATCTACACCGTCGTCAGATCAGGCGCAATTTTTCGAGGTGCCCTAGGGTCGATCCCCAGGCCTGGCTCGCCGACACCCTAGCCCGCATCCCGGACCACAAGATCAACCGGATCGATGAGCTGCTGCCATGGAACGCCCGATAACTGCGGTCAGACCGGACGCTTACGATCCCTCCCGCCCCAGCCAACTTCGTTGAAATCTTGTATCTGTGTCGCCTAAGATTGGCCACGCTGGGCAGTTGTAGGGGGTTTCACACTCCCTTGCCGCAATCGCAAAGCGATCGCGGCATCCCCCGTGGGATATTTGTGAACAGAAAAAGCACAATTTTAATCAAATTTGATGTGAAGTTTTACGGTGTTGGGCCGGTTTATCTGACAAGCCAACAGTGTCAGTTAATGTAAAACATAAAAAAACCTGCGCAATGCTTTGACTGCGCAGGCTGAATTCATCAGAAGGCGGCGACGTATCAACTACACCCGCTTGTCCCGCCACAGGTGTTGCACTTCATGCAGGTGCCATTGCGGACCAGCGTGTAGTTGCCGCATTCGCCGCAGGGATCGCCTTCGTAGCCTTGCATCTTGGCCTTCACCCGCAAATCCATCCCAACCGTTCCCGTGGCCAGCGCCGTCATGCCGCCCTGCAGCGATCTGGCGGTTTCGGGGATCAGCATGTTCAGCGCCGATACCGGATCGGTGCCGTTGGCCAGCGCCGTGGCGCCCATGCCGCCTTGCAACACCACCAGTTCGGACGGCAGACGCTTGCGCAGATAGCCCGTCGAGCTGATTTGTTTCAGCACTTCCAAGCCTCGCGTGGCGGCTTGGTCGGACAGTTCCGAAACGTTGCGCTTGCCCTCTTCCACGCCCCGGCCAAGATCGTCGAACGAGGCCCCCGTTGGTTTGACATGCGCCAAATCGGTGCGATCAAGGTAGGAAATCGCCAGTTCGCGGAAGATGTAATCCAGGATCGACGTGGCGTTTTTCACCGAATCGTTGCCCTGCACCATGCCCGCCGGTTCGAACCGGGTGAAGGTGAACGCCTCGACATATTCTTCCAGCGGCACGCCATATTGGAGGCCGACCGAAATCGCGATGGCAAAGTTGTTCATCATGGCGCGGAACCCCGCACCTTCCTTGTGCATGTCGATGAAAATCTCACCCAGACGGCCGTCGCCATATTCGCCGGTGCGCAGATACACCTTATGGCCGCCAACAATGGCCTTTTGGGTATAGCCTTTGCGGCGTTCCGGCAGTTTTTCGCGGTTGGTGCGGATGATTTCCTTGATGATGATCTTTTCGACGATCTTTTCGGCCATCACGATGGTTTTTTCATGCGCTGTGCCGGTTGCCATGACGTCTTCGGCGACCTCGTCATCTTCGACCAGCGCCGAAGCCAGCGGTTGTGACAGTTTTGATCCGTCGCGGTAGAGGGCGTTGGCCTTGATGCCCAAAGACCACGACAATTCATAGGCAGCCAAAGTAGCCTCTATCGTGGCATCGTTGGGCATGTTGATGGTTTTCGAAATGGCGCCCGAGATGAAGGACTGTGCTGCGGCCATCATATGGATGTGGCTGTCGACCGACAGGAACCGCTTGCCGGTTTTGCCGCATGGGTTGGCGCAATCGAAGACGGAGTAGTGTTCTTTTTTCAGGAACGGCGCATTTTCCAAGGTCATCGTGCCGCAGACATGATCATTGGCGGCGTCGATTTGGGCCTTGGTGAACCCAAGGTG
>JAYUHO010000334.1:0-9339 GCA_043766915.1 Cypionkella sp. | reverse complement strand
CGCCGTCAACGTCGTCTTGCCGTGGTCAACGTGGCCGATTGTGCCAATGTTAACGTGCGGTTTGTTCCGTTCAAACTTTGCCTTTGCCATGATGGCCTGCCCTTGCCTTAGGGGACCACCCGATTGGCCCAATTCTACACGGGCGGGCAATTAGCCGCAAGCGGGATAGAAATCAAGCTTCAGTTCGTGGCGGGTGGAGCGGCAGCGGGCGGCGGAAGCGGCGGCGCTGCAATCTCAACGGCAGACGAAGCCGCACCTGCTTTGGCATTGGATGGAAGGCCGAACCATTCTGGATGGTCCAGCAGCCAGCCTTCGATCTTTTTGGCCGCGTTATACGACAGCACTTCCATCTGCTTTTGCTTCGATTGAGTCACGCCCGATCCGATAAACGTTTCCGGGGACAGCTTTTCAAAGATAGTAAACTGCCGCCCCTCGGCGTTCAGCTTTTTCTCTGCCGCATCATCCCAGATATTGGCTGTCACCACCAAAACCGATTTGGGTTTCAGCACGAGGGGGATTCCCGGAGGTGCCAGCGCATAGGCGTCGATTGAAATGCCAATATTGTAAAGTTTGGAGCCATCATAGCGGCCAAACCGCGCGTCAACCGCCTTTTTGATTTCGGTCTCCCACTGATCCGGGGTAACTTCGCGTGAGATCGGCACCTTTTGCACATTGTCAGCGACGGCAATGTTCAGACCCAAAGCGAAGTCACCCAAGGGCACCGGGGCGTCCTTCAGATCGCTGGTTTGGCAAGCGGTCAAAAGCGAAAGGCCCATAGCGAAGGCAGCAAAACGGGCAAAGCGCATAGGACTTTTTCCTTTGGCAACGTCTTTCGGCCCTTTGCGGGGACCGCTTTGTTTTGGATAGCTGGGTCACGCCGGTTGCACAACCTTTCCCGATCAGCCCCCGCGCCGCTTTGACGCCTTTGCCGGGGCGGTGATTTGCCCTAACTTCAGATCAGCCCCAACAGGACGCAGCCAGTGGATCATCCATTACCCGCCGCACCGCCGCCAGCACCGTCTATCGCTGTGGAAACCCCGGCGCGCGTGCCGTTGCATTCAGTGCCGCTGGGCATCTTTGGATCCTTAACGGCCGGGCGGCGTAATGTGCTGGAACTTATCCCGGAAATCGCCACCCGCGTGCCGATGCTGTCAGGCAAGACCGGCAAACGCTGGCATATGGTGATGGATCCGGGCGCACTTAAGGTGGTGCTGCGCGACAAGGTGACGGATTATCCGAAATCTGAGGTGACCAAGCTGATCCTGCGCCCTGCCATCGGCGACAGTTTGTTTGTGGCAGAGGGCGAACATTGGATGTGGCAGCGCCGCGCGGCAGCGCCGGTGTTTACACATCGCAACGTGGCGTCCCTCGCCCCGGTGATGACACTTGCCGCCGAACGGTCTGCGGCGCGGATTGGGCAGGCGTCGGGCCGTGCCGTGGATGTATACGCCGAGATGGTGACGGCGACGTTTGAGGTGATATCCGATGTTACCTTTTCCGATGGCACCGGGTTTGACCGCGATTCTGTGCATGCGGCGATTGAAACCTATATCAGCCAAACCGCCAAAGTATCGCTGCTGGATATTCTGGGCGCGCCCGCCTGGGTGCCGCGCCCGTCACGACTGCTCGCCTCATCCGGTATGCGTGAGATGAAGCGGGTCGCCGATGCCGCGATTGACCGTCGCCGCGCGGATGGGGCCAAACCCGTGCCCGATCTGCTTGACCTGCTGCTTGGCGGGGCTGATCCGGCCACCGGGCGCAAAATGACCACGGCCGAGTTGCGCGATAACCTGCTGACCTTTATCGTGGCCGGGCATGAAACCACCGCCCTGACGCTGGCCTGGGCGCTATATCTGTGTGCGTTCGATCAAGGCGTGCAGGATCAGGCGCGGGCCGAAGCGCAATCGGTATTGCAGGGTCGCGCCGCCACTGCCGCCGATGTGCCCAATCTGCCGCTGATCCGTCGCATTGTCGATGAAACCCTGCGGATGTATCCGCCAGCGGCGTTTCTGTCGCGCACCGCCCGCGCCGCCGACACGCTGTGTGGCCGCGAAATTCGCGCAGGCGACACAGTTGTGCTGCCGATCTACGCGCTGCACCGCCATCATTTGCTTTGGGACAATCCCGATGCCTTTGACCCGGGCCGCTTTGCCGACCCGAAATCCATCGACCGCTTTGCCTATCTGCCGTTTGGCGATGGCCCGCGCATCTGCATCGGGGCCAGCTTTGCGCTGCAAGAGGCGGTGATCATTCTGGCCACTCTGCTGGCGCGGCACAAATTCACCCGGATTGCGGGGAAAAACCCGGTGCCCGTGATGATCCTGACATTGCGACCCCAGGGTGGAGTGTGGCTGGGGATCGAGCCTGCGTAAGGTATGATGCGGCGCGGTCTACTATATCCGCTCCGATCACATCGGCCGATCAGTGTTTGCCACCAACGCGACGGGGGTGCAGGTTTGGACGGCCAGCCCGGCCCTCGAAAGCGTGCTCGGGCGTTCGGTGCTGACAACGGTCCACTGGGCCATTGTCCGGGCGCACCTACCCCATTCAATACACCACCACGCTGCGGATACTCTCCCCCGAATGCATCAGATCGAACCCCTTGTTGATATCTTCAAGCTTCAACGTATGGGTGATCATCGGATCAATCTCGATCTTGCCGTCCATATACCAATCGACAATCTGCGGCACGTCGGTGCGGCCTCGGGCACCGCCAAAGGCTGTGCCTTTCCAGATGCGGCCTGTGACCAGCTGGAACGGACGGGTTTCGATCACTGCGCCTGCGGGGGCGACGCCAATGATGATCGACTGGCCCCAACCGCGATGGGTGCATTCCAGCGCGTCGCGCATGACTTTGACGTTGCCGGTGCAATCAAACGAATAATCCGCGCCACCGATCTGATCGAAAGGGGTTTTGGTCATGTTGACGATGTGCTGCACCAGAGATCCGTCCACCTCGCGCGGATTGACGAAATGGGTCATGCCGAACCGCTCGCCCCAAGCTTTGCGATCGTTGTTCAGATCGACCCCGATGATCATATCGGCCCCCGCCAGACGCAGACCCTGCAGCACGTTAAGACCGATGCCGCCCAGACCGAAGACCACGGCTTTGGCCCCCACCTCAACCTTTGCCGTGTTCAGAACCGCGCCGATGCCGGTGGTGACACCACACCCAATGTAGCAGATTTTGTCAAACGGCGCGTCTTTGCGCACCTTTGCCAGTGCAATCTCGGGCACCACGGTGTGATTGGCGAAGGTGGAACAGCCCATGTAATGATGGATCGGCGTGCCATCCAGCATCGAAAACCGCGTCGTGCCATCGGGCATCATGCCTTGGCCTTGGGTGGCGCGAATGGCGGTACAAAGGTTGGTTTTTTGGCTAAGACAGCTGGGGCATTGGCGACATTCCGGGGTATAGAGCGGGATCACATGATCGCCAACTTGCAGCGTGGTCACGCCGGGGCCCACTTCGATCACCACGCCCGCGCCTTCATGGCCCAGAATGGCCGGAAACAGGCCTTCGGGATCGGCACCGGACAGGGTGAATTCATCGGTGTGGCAAATGCCCGTTGCCTTGATCTCGACCAACACTTCGCCAAATTTCGGCGCGTCAAGATTAACGTCCATGATTTCAAGCGGTTTGCCTGCGGCAACGGCAACGGCGGCACGGGTGCGCATTGGATAATCTCCTCGGGTGATTTCCGCCGAACCTGTGCCAAGGCGCGGTAAAATGCAACGCAGGAAATGCTGTAGGGTGGACGGTTTTGCACGGCGAAAGGCACCTGACGCGGGCAAGTACCTTGGCGCCGGTCCCGCTGGCCACTTTACAGCGGTTTGTCGTCAATCCGAAGCAGATTGACTACAAACCATGACAAACCGAGACTTGGAATGTTGCGTTTTGCATTTTGTGTGGTTCACCACATAAAATGCAAAACACTTTAATTTTTCCAGCCGCACCAATGTTTTGGCGGTTGCGGCGCGCGTCAGCGTCACGTTACGGTGGGGTTGCCGTTGCCAAACCCTAACCCAAGGCCAGGTTATGCCCGCCATCCGGCTTGATTTGGCCAACCTTACCGCCACGCTGCTATTGGTCTGCGCGGTGTGTCTTTTACCCGGATGCAGCCGCCCTGACCCGCGCCACATCATCGGACCGATGGCGGCAGTTTTACCGCCGCAACCTGATCTATGTGGGTTGGTCAGGCTGGATATCTTGATAGGCCAAGACTTCGTCAGTCTTGCTGATCAGCCGTTGGTTGGCCCGTTGCGGGTGGTCTGGCCGGGACAAGAAATCACGTCGGATATTGTGCCCCGACGTTTGAATGCCCAAGTCAGCGATCAGGGTCTGATCCAAACGCTGTCTTGCGGATGAAAGTGCCGCAAGAACCACCCTTGAAAAGGAGTGTCCGTATGTTACATCACACCGCCCGTCACTTGACCGCTTTGACGCTTCCCATGGCTTTGCTGGCCTGTGTCGATCTGTCACTGCCGCCGATGGGCCCCTTGCCCCCCCAGCCCCTGCCGTCAGAAAATGCCTGTGGCGCGGATGGGTTGCAAGATTTGGTCGGTCAGCCTGCCAGCCGGCTGGAAACCATTCGCTTTGGCGTGCCCATACGCGTGCTGCGTCCGGGCATGGCCGTGACGATGGATTATTCGCCCAACCGGCTGAACATCTTTATCGACGACTTCGAAAGGATCACAGCGGTTAAATGCGGCTGAAACACAAATGGCCCCCAGATTTCTGAGGGCCATTTAGTGAGAGTCTTGTCCTAAGTGACGAATTACATACGGTAGTCTTTGTGGCAGGCTTTGCACGCCCCGCCAACAGCGCCCATACCCGCCTGAATGCCTGCAAGCGATGTTGCATCCAATGCCACAGCCGCGTCTTCCAGACCTTTGGCCTTCAACAGAAAATCGGCCCAATTGGTCCAGACTTCCGGTTTGGCTTCTGTGCCGGGATCGACCGCGTTCTTTTCAAACTTGACTGGGATGGTTGGGGCACCGGCCACCAGAACCGCCTTGGCAGCTTCTGCAGCAGCGGCGTCAAAAGGCACTTCGCCGCCAGCCATACCGCCAAGCGTTTTTGCCGCTCCGCCGAAGGTTTTCATCAGCGCCTGTCGCGCGATGACGTCAGCATCGGTGGCCTCTACTTCGGCAAAGGCAACTCCCGCACCGAAGATGATCCCCAACGCAAGGGCTTTGGTCGCAAGTTTCATGTCTGGTCTCCATGTTGGTCACAATACCGCAGTTCAGAGTTGCACTATAGACAGGCGATTCCGATTCAGCCTACAGGCTTTGGGCCTGTCTTGGTGGGTTCACGACATTGTTATCGGACATAAGCGCGCAGGGCTAACGCAGCCGGTTCAGGATATCGAGGCTGGGATAGCCGTCCGGCACGCGGCCCGACGCGGTCTGAAACGCTTTGACCGCCGCGATGGTCAAAGGGCCGATTTTGCCATCGACACCGCCGGGGCTGAACCCTGCCGCCAGCAGCCGTTGTTGCATTTCCACGCGTTCGGCAAAAGACAACGCACGCAGGTCGCGGGGCCAGGCAGCCTTTATTGCGGGGCCGCCTTTAATCCGGTCGGCAAGGTGACCCACAGCGATGACATAAGCGTCGGCGGTGTTGTATTTTTCGATCACCTGAAAGTTGGCGAAAATCAGAAACGCCGCCCCGCGCGCGCCACCGGGCAGCAAGATTGACCCCGCGCCATGATCCGGCAAATCCGCGCCCGTTGCCGTGCGAATGCCGATGGCCTGCCAATCGACAGTGGGTTTTTTCACCCGCTCGCCTGACAGGGTATAGTCAAACCCTGAGGGCAAAGCCACCTCAACCCCCCAAAGCTGCCCCTTTTGCCAACCGTAGTTCGCCAGATATGCGGCGGTCGAGGCCAGCGCGTCACTGGGATCATCCGACCAGATGTCACGCTTGCCATCGCCGGTAAAATCCACCGCCAAAGCAAGGTATGAGGTCGGCATAAACTGAGTGTGGCCCATGGCACCCGCCCAACTGCCCGTCATTTTAAGCGCCGCTACATCGCCTGATTGCAGGATTTTCAGAGCGGCCAGAAGTTCTGCTTCAAAAAAAGCCGCCCGCCGCCCATCATACGCCAAGGTTGCCAATGCCTGAAGGGTGGACGTATCGCCCCGCACCGCGCCATAGGCACTTTCCAGCCCCCAGATTGCCAGAACCACCTCTTTATCGACGCCATACGCCGCCTCTATCCGGGCCAGAAGATCGGCGTGTCTGGCAAGGGCCGCCTTACCGGATGCCAGTCGGTCATCCGACACGGCGGTATCAAGATAGTCCCAGATCGTTTTGGTGAATTCGTTTTGGTTGCGGTCTTTTTTGATCACCTCTGGCAGATATGCCAACCCCGTCATCGCGCCGTCAAACACCGCTGCCGAGATGTCTTGCTGCATCGCGCGCGCGCGAAAGCCGTTGATCCAGATTTGCAATCCTTCGGTGGTGCCCGTTGCTGCCGTCATATCTGCCCCCAAGCCCGGAACCCGGCCCCAATGCGCGCCGGGCGGATCGGCAAAAGCCGCACCCGCCATCAAGGCCAGCAGTGGAACACCTGTCAAAAACCGCATCTGTGCCCCATATTGCGAAACGTCAGTCTAACCAAGGCAGACCACAGCACAAGCGCCGCTAACGGCGTTTCCGAACCACCTTGCGCGCGGCAATGGCGGCTTTGGTTGCCGCTGGCCCCGGTTTGCGTGGCGCGTATCGCCCGCCTTTGCCACCGCGTGTGTTGCCCGTGGGCAAGGTTTTCCCGTCCAGCATCAGCAAGTCCAGCGTCAGCCCGCCCGTGGTGGCAATCGCTTCGGCCAGCCGCACCACAACGCGCTGCCCAATGCCAATCACCACGCCCGTGTCTGCCCCAATCAGCGCCTGTTTATCGGCATCGAAATGGAAATACTCGCGCCCGACAGACCTGATCGGCACCAGCCCATCGGCGCCGGTTTCATCCAGTTTGACGAACAGCCCGAACCGCTGCACGCCAGAGATACGCCCGGCAAATTCGGCCCCCACCCGATCTGACAGGAAGGCTGCCAGATAGCGGTCGGTGGTATCGCGTTCGGCCATCATCGAGCGGCGTTCGGTATCGGAAATCAGCTTGGCGGTTTCGTCCAGATTTTCGATATCCCACGCCGACAACCCGTCATCGCCCCAGCCATGCCCGGCGATCAGCGCGCGATGCACCATCAGATCGGAATAGCGCCGGATCGGTGACGTAAAATGCGCATAGTTGCGCAACGCGAGGCCAAAATGCCCAAAGTTCGTTGCGGTATAGTAGGCTTGGGTCATCGAACGCAGGGTGGTAACGTTCATCAATTCGTTAAAGTCGGTGCCCAAGGCTTGGGCCAACAACCGGTTCAGATGTGCTGTTTTCAGCACCAGACCCTTGGCCAGGGTAAAGCCCGACGCCTCGGCCACGTCGCGCAGCGACTCCAGCTTTTCCGGACTGGGCTCTTCGTGGACGCGAAACAGCACCGGGCGCTTGATCCGCAGCAGCTCTTCCGCCGCAGCCACGTTGGCGGCGATCATATATTCTTCGATCAGCTTGTGGGCATCGAAACGGTCACGATACGCGACTGACAGCACCACGCCTTCGTCTGACAGCACGATTTTGCGTTCGGGCAGATCGAGGTCAAGCGGTTGCCGTCGCGCGCGGGCCAGTTTCAGCGTCTCATAGGCAGCATAGAGGGGCCGCAGCACCGGGTCGAGCAGGGCGTTTGCCTTGTCGTCGCCGTGCCCGTCAATCGCGTCCTGCACCTGCCCATAATGCAGACTGCCCTGTGATCGCATCAGCGCGCGGGTGAATCGGTGGCTGATCTTGGTACCGGTGGCGTCAAGCCGCATTTCCACGGCCAGACAGGCGCGATCGACGTGTTCGTGCAGCGAACACAGATCGCCTGACAGCACATCGGGCAACATCGGCACAACGCGATCGGGGAAGTAACTGCTGTTGCCGCGCTTGCGTGCTTCGCGGTCAAGGGCGGAACCGGGGCGGACGTAATGCGCGACATCGGCGATTGCCACCCAGATGATATGACCGCCGGGGTTCTTTGGATCGGGATCAGCGCAGGCATAGACAGCATCATCGCGGTCGCGCGCATCGACGGGATCAATGGTGACCAGGGGCAGCGCGCGCAGATCTTCGCGGTTGGCCAGTGCGGCAGGGGTTGCGCGATCAGCTTCGGCGATCACCGCATCGGGGAATTGATCGGGAATGCCATGTTGATGAATGGCAATCAGCGAGACGGCACGGGGGCCAGACGGATCACCCAAGCGGGCGGTAATGCGGGCCTGCGGCAAGCCCAGACGTTTTGCGCCAATCTGTTCGGCCTCAACCAATTCACCGTCAAGCGCGCCACCCATATAGTCTCGCGCCACGGACCATTCCTTGTCGGCGCCTTTGTCGATGGGCACGATACGCCCGCCTTCGGCCCCGCTGCGAAAGATGCCCAGCAGTTTGGTCGGATTCGACCCGATGCGGCGGATCAGCCGTGCCTCATACTTGTGGTCGCTGGCGGCAACTGGGGTCAGGCGGGCCAATATCCGTTCGCCCGCGCCCAAAGCCGGGTCACCTTTTTGCGGCATGATCAGAATGCGCGGGGCGTCTTCGCCTGTGTTATCTTCCATCGGCTTGGCAAACAAATCGCCCGAAGCATCGGGCGGCAATACCAGCAGCACCGATACGGGCGGCAAGGCCCCTGTCGCGTGCAGCTTGCGGCCACGTTTTTCAATGCCGGTGTCGTCCTGCGCCTCTAACTCACGCAGCAGGCGCTTCAGATCGATGCGCGCGTCGCCTTTGATGCCGAACGCATTGGCAATATCGCGTTTGCCGGTCAGGCCGGGATTATCGACGATCCATTTGCGGATGTCTTCTTTTGTGGGAAATGGTTTCATCCCCTGCCCCTACCACGCAATGCCAAAGGCGAAAAGCCACCAAGGCGACGCAGAGGGGCTGTTGCAGGTGGTTAAAACCGCAAGACCATCTCGCGGTGCACGATGCCTGCGTCGTCAAAGACGGGGCCCAAGGCGACAAAGCCCAAAGCCTCATAAAAGCCCAACGCATGGATTTGCGCGCCCAGTTTGGCGTATTTGATCCCCGGTATATCCTGAAAACGCGCCACGGCTGCGCGGATCAGTGCCGCGCCATGGCCCGCGCCGCGCGCCGCGCGCAGCACACAGACGCGGCCGATTTTACCCGCCTCCCCTACCACCAACAACCGGGCGGTGCCGATGGCCTGCCCATCAACCTGCGCCAAAAGGTGAATGGCGACGGCGTCCAGATCATCGACTTCATCCTGCTCAGGCACGCCTTGTTCTTC